>NZ_JAGXGF010000049.1 GCF_024636815.1 Marivirga sp. | reverse complement strand
TTTGACAAGATGTATGACAAAAAAGATAGTTTATACCGTCTTGTCGAAATAAATTCCGAATCAGAAGAAACAAGGGAATTCGGAATGGTTCCAGCTCCAACAGGAAAAACCTTGAGTGAGGAATATGAAGAAATAGAGGATTATACTCGACTGTATAAATTTGGAGGTCAAATAGTTTTTCAACATAATGAGGAAGCCTATCAGGAACGGGATTACTATTTTGCAGAGCCCAATATTTTTAAACTTTTTAACCTAGAGTGGATAGCGGGAGACCCAAATACTGCTTTGGAAAAACCTTTTGCAGTGGTGATAGATGAAGAATGGGCATTACGTTTGTTTGGCACTACAGATGTTCTTGGAAAAACTTTAGACTCAGGTGGGGATACTGATTTTCTTGTGACAGGAGTCATTAAAAAACTACCTCAAAATTCTCACATCCAGTATAAAATACTGGTAGGCATGCCCAATGATAATGAATTTATTAATGGATTGGTGAACAGTTGGGAGCAGTATGGTGCCTATACTTATCTATTGCTGAAAGAGAATGCTAATCCTGAAAGTGTTCATCAAAAAATGGATGGTTTTGTGGCGAATCATTTTAAGGAACCGCAGGATCATGATTTCTATTTACAGGCTTTGCCTGACATCCACTTTAACTCTGCATCAATTGAATTTGCAAGTGATACTAACAGAGGTGAAATTACTTATGTCTATATTTTTATGGCAATTGGCTTTTTTATGCTCTTAATTGCTTGTATAAATTATATGAATTTGGCAACAGCCAAAGCATTGGACAGAGGGAAGGAAATTGGTATCCGTAAAGTTTCAGGGGCTTTTCAGCATCAATTAATTTCACAATTTCTATCGGAATCAACTTTATTTGCTTTTATCGCATTTGTCCTTTCCTTTTTCCTAGTTGATTTGCTCTTACCTACATTTAATGAGTTTACTGATAAGCAATTCGTTTTTAATATGGACACTTTCGGTAGCATTTTCCTGCTCATTTTTAGTGTCACCATTATTGTAGGGCTTCTCTCAGGAACCTATCCAGCTATATTAATGTCGCGCTTAAAGCCTACTTATATTTTGAAAGGTGCAATGCAGACCGGTAAAGGAAGTGTTGCGTTGAGAAAAGTCTTGGTTAGTACCCAGTTTACATTATCAATTATAATGATTATAGCCACTCTGGTAGCCTACAGGCAGCTTCAATATATACAGGATGTGCCACTGGGCTTTGAAAATGAACAAATGCTGATAGTGGATATAAACAGTGGAAATGTAAGGGATCGCTTTGAAACCATGAAAACAGAGTTTGCCAATTCCCCTTATGTGGAGGGCGTAGCTGTATCTTCAAGAGTGCCAGGTGAGTGGAAGTCCTTACAGGAAGTATATACCAAAAAATTTGGAAGCGCTGATTCCATGAAGATGAATTTCATCGGTTTTGATGCAGATATGATCGATTTGTATAAAATGCAATTGGTTGAAGGTAAAAATTTCACTGGAAATAAGATGACCGATTCCTTGCATATCATCATCAATGAAACGGCTGCTAAGACCTTAAATTTGGAAGATCCTATTGGTAAATCTCTGGAGCTTAGTGATGACGGAGTCAGCCAGCAATTGCAAATAGCAGGAGTGGTGAAGGATTTTAATTTTCAATCATTGCACAATGAAGTGGGGCCGATGATCTTGGGTTATAGGGCGAATGCTTTTCAAAGCATCGACTACTTCTCACTGAAATTTAATGCAGAACATACTGAGGAAGTCCTTGCTCATGCTGATAAAGTGCACAAAATGTTTGACACCCGTTCTTCAATGGAATATCATTTTCTGGATGAGCAATGGGCGGCATTTTATGCAGAAGATAAGAGGGTTACTAATGTATTTGCCATTGGTGGAGGAGTCACCATCTTCATTGCCTGTTTGGGTTTATTTGGTTTGGCTTCTTTTATTATTCAGCAACGCACCAAGGAGATTGGTATCCGAAAAGTATTGGGGGCTGATGTGACAAGCATTGTAGGATTGCTTTCCAAGGATTTTTTAAAACTCATATTGATTGCGATTATAATTGCTGTTCCCATTTCATGGTATGCTATGGATAGGTGGTTACAGGATTTTGCTTACAGAGTGGATGTAAGTTGGTGGATGTTTGCCTTGTCAGGTTTTGTGGTAATGGCTATAGCATTTTTCACTATCAGCTTCCAGTCCTTAAAAGTTGCCTTAATGAATCCTGTGGAATCATTGAAAAGAGAGTAAACCCAAACATTAGAACTCATGATAAAAAACTATTTTAAAATCGCCTTTAGAAATATAAAAAACAATAAATCGTATAGTTTTATAAATGTTTTAGGATTAGGTCTTAGCCTTGCTTGCGGGATTTCAATCTTTAGTATAATTTCATATCACTTTTCTTTTGATAATTTCCATTCTGATTCCGATCGCATTTACCGCTTCGTGACCGAGCAACACCGGGATCAAATTAGTTACAGATCAAGTGTTCCTAACCCATTTGGCAAGGCTTTCAGAGAGGATTATGCATTTAGCGAACATGTAGCCAGAATATGTACATTTCAAGATCAGGTTATTAGTATTTCTAATGAAGAAAGAACAACAAAGTTTAAGGAAAATGAAATTGCTTTCGTAGAAGAAGAATTTTTTGAAATTTTCAATTACCCATTACTGAATGAGTATGAAAAGGTAAATATATCTTCTCCTAATACTGCTATTTTAACCGAAAATGCTGCTAAAAAGTATTTTGGGGATGAAAATCCCATTAATAAGGTTTTTTCAGTAGATAATCGATTGGATTTTAAAGTAGTGGGGGTACTTCAAAATCTACCGGAGAATACTGAAAGAACAACGCAAATTTTTCTGTCTTATAATTCTTTAAGAGAGTATAATCCCTGGTTTGCAAGTGATGACTCTTGGGGGGGTATTTCCAGCAACATGCAATGTTTCGTGAAACTGAATCCTGGTGTTAAACCTGAAAAGGTGGAAGAGGTATTGCCTTTGTACGTACAAAAGTTTAGGCCTAATTCTTCTAATGTCCACCACTACAAATTACAACCCTTAAACGATATCCACTTTAGTAAGCTTTATGGCGGCACTATTGAGGAACGAACGATTTGGATACTCGCAATCATAGGTCTTTTTCTTATCATCACAGCATGTGTAAATTTTATAAATCTGGCCACTGCTCAAGCCTCAGAACGCTCAAAAGAAGTTGGTGTTAGAAAAGTTTTAGGAAGCAATCAGAAGCAACTTTTCTGGCAGTTTATCCTGGAAACAGCTGTCCTGACTATTACCGCAACAATTTTAGCCCTCTTGGTCTATAAATTAGCTTTCCCTTTTATCAACAGTGAGCTCAGTTTAGGGTTGAATGAAATGGAGCTTTTCAGCTGGGACATGATGCTATTTGTAGTTGCAGTGGTTGTGGCAGTCACCTTTTTGGCAGGTACTTACCCTGGGCTTATTTTAGCCGGCTTTAAGCCTGTCGAGGCTTTAAAAAGTAGCATGACATTTCAATTTGGTAAAGGTTTAAATCTGCGAAGAGCTTTGATTATTACCCAATTTACAATTTCACAAGCACTTATTATAGGCTTGATTATAGTGCTATATCAGATGAAATATATAAAAGAATCGGATTTGGGCTTTGACAAGGAAGCCGTAATTATGATTCCGGTAGGATCCAATGATCAAAAAATGAGGTCCTTAAAAACTAGGTTTTCAGCAATTCCCTCAGTTGATAAGATTTCTTTGTGTTATACAGCACCCGCCTCCCCGTCATTCTGGAATACCTCTTTAACATTTGAGAGCAGATTGGAAGAGGAAGCTTTTCCAGTCAATTTTAAGGGCGGTGATAATGATTACCTATCTACCTTTAACTTAAACCTGATAGCCGGTAGAAATTTGCAACAATCGGATACAGTCAAAGAATTTTTAGTGAATGAAACACTTCTTAAAAAATTAAATATTGAATCCAAAGAAGATATAATTGGTAAAAATATTTCGGCAGGAGGGGTTTTTGAAGGCAAGGTTGTAGGCGTGGTACAAGATTTTCATGATGGCTCTTTTCATGAAGCAATCAATGCCGTGGTTATTTCCACAAATGCAGAACGCTACAGCAATTACGCAGTAAAAATTAATTTAGCTGATTTAAAAAACACCTTAGCCGATTTAAATAGGCTTTGGAGTGAAACCTATCCTGAGCAAATTTATGAGTATGCTTTTCTAGATGAACAAATTGAGGACCTCTACGCAAGTGAAGAGAGTATGCTAAAACTTATTCAGCTTTTTTCTTTCATAGCCATATTCTTAGGCTGTATGGGACTGTATGGTATGGTCTCATTCATGGCAAAACAAAAAACCAAGGAAATAGGCATAAGTAAAGTTTTAGGAGGGAGTGTTTTCCAGATGTTTGGAATTTTCGGTAAAGAATTTATGAGCCTTGTGGTAATAGCCTTTTTTATTGCAGCACCCATTAGTTGGTGGATGATGAATAACTGGTTAGAGAATTTTCAATATAGAATAGCTATCAATATCTGGATTTTCATCATTGCCTTATTGAGCACCATTTTAATTGCCTTAACTACGGTGGGCTATCAATCAGTAAAAGCAGCTTTAATGAACCCTGTGGATTCATTGAAAAGAGAGTAATACGAAAACTAAATTAAATCTGAATTCAACACCATGCTTAGAAATTACGTCAAAGTTATTTTAAGAAATATTAAAAGATATAAGGTCTATACCTTTATTAATATTTTTGGGCTTAGCATTGGTCTTGCTTCTGCAATCTTCATCTTTTTATGGGTGGCTGACGAAGTTTCATTCGATAAATTTCATGCCGATTCGGATGATATTTACAAGGTGCTGATTAATCAAAGTTACCCTGATGGAAGGATAGAAACTTATGGAGCCACTCCTGCCTTGTTGAAAGAGTCTTTACATTCAGAAATTCCTGAAGTAAAAGCGATTACTCAGCTCAGTATGGAAACTAAAGCTTTATTTGAGCAAGACACTAAAAGCTTTAATGCAAATGGGATTTATGCTGATCCTGCATTGTTTTCAGTTTTCAGTTTTCCACTTTTAAAAGGAAATGAGAAGGATCCTATTCCTGGACTTAGCTCAGTGGCTATATCAGAAAAACTAGCCGAGACACTATTTGGTACAGAGGAGGCATTGGGGAAAACGATCCAGGTGGATCAAACGCATCAATTAAAGATTACTTCCGTATTTGCGAATGTCCCCAATAACTCAAGTCTTCAATTTGATTTTGTCATTCCATTTGAGCTTTATGTAAAGGAAAATCCCTGGACACAGCACTGGAGAAGTGGGGGTAGTCGTACTTTCTTAAGTTTAAATTCAGGAGCTTCATTGGAGCAGGTAAACTCTAAAATTGAAGGTTTAATAAAGAAAAATTGTACGGATTGTACTACCACTCCATTCTTATTTCAATTCGATAAATCCAGGCTTTATAGCCTGTCTCTTATACACATCTCCGAGCATAGG
>NZ_JAGXGF010000048.1 GCF_024636815.1 Marivirga sp. | reverse complement strand
TTCAACAGATTATCGTTCAATCCTTTGCCGATTAAATAGATAGGGAAATAAAAAACAGCAAAAGTAAGCATCACTCCTATTTTCACTAAACTGTAATTTACGCCAGAAGTACCATCCCCACGTTCATGCCAATAATAAAAGCCCACATCCATAAAGCCCTCCACAAAAGATAGGCACAAATAAATAACCCCAATTATAGCTCCCCATTTAAAGTATGTTTTTTTATTCCCAAGCAGAGCTGAAAATTGGTTTTGCTGATTTTCTTTCAAATTAAGTTCTGAAAAATCGACATTCAATACTTCCAATATCGATTTGATGGTATAACTCCTTGGAAGTACTTCTCCCGCTTCAATTCTCTGAAGCGTACGAACATTCAAATTACATTTCTCTACAAGTTCTTCTTGTGTAAGTCCTTTTGCCTTTCTCCAATTCTGGATTTTATGGCCTAATTCAGGTTGTTGCATGTTATATATTGTTTTGTTGACCATAGCAAGTAGCTTTTTTAAACCTTAAAATAAAACGAATTAAGCGGGCTTATATCCGACATTAACACGACAATCTAATTTTAAACCCTAATTTACAGTATTTTACTGTTTTTAGTTGTTATAAATTAATTCCTCCTATTCTATAAAAAACACTAACTTTAAAAATCATGTTTTAATTCCTATGGTTTAATGAATACTTCCGGCTTCAATTATGAACGTTATTTTGAGTTGACTCCTGATTTAGTATGTATTGCAGGTTATGATGGCTACTTCAAAAAAATTAACCAAGCAGTAGTAAATACATTAGGCTATAGTTTTGAAGAACTTTATGCCAGCCCCATCTTTAACTTCATACATCCTGAAGACGAAAGAGTCACTTCTATTCACCGACAGGAATTAATAAAGTCAAATAGGCTCCATAATTTTGAAAACAGGTATATCACCAAAAGCGGAAAAATAATTTGGTTAGCTTGGACATCAATCCCATCAGATGAAGATCAAACTATTTTTGCTATTGCTAAAGAAATTACTTACAAAAAGAGATTGGAATCTGAAAGAAATAATCAATTGGCAGAGCTGTCAAAAAGCAATAAAAATTTTGAACAAATCAATTATAAAACCTCCCATGATTTACGCGCTCCTGTCAATAATCTGAATTCAATTTTAGAAATGATAGATTTAGACAAAATTGAAGGTAATAAAAACAAAAAACTTTTCAATTTAGCGAAGAAAGGTGCTGAGCAATTAAAGGAAAAAATGAAACTCTACATTAATTCCCTTATTGAAACTAATAGCCCAAATATAAAAATAGAAGCTATCTCCTTTGAAAAAACCTTTGAATTAGTGCTCGAATCCATCCATAATTTAGTCAGCAAATCCAGAGCTAAATTTCTAATAGATTTCAAACATGCACCTGTTGTTGATTTCAATGAGGAATACCTGGAAAGCATTTTTCTTAATTTAACTACCAACAGCATTAAATATACAGCTCCTGGAATTAAACCTGTGATCAAAATTAAGAGCCGGGATTTAATCTCTAAAATTGAACTGACTTATGAAGACAATGGAATTGGTTTTGACATAGAAAAAGTTAAAGATCGAATTTTTGGTTTACATCAGACTTTCCACCATAATGAAGACAGTAAAGGTATTGGATTGTATTTAGTTCATACCCATGTCACCAGTTTAGGCGGAAATATTTCAGTTGAAAGTGAAGTAGATAAAGGAACCAAGTTTACCATTACCTTCAATAAAACATTGAGTTAATTCATTTTGATCAATCTTCTTATGGAAGTATAGCCATTTGTAGATTCAATTTTAATCGAGAACACATAAGGACAATTCAATCCTCTTTTTCAATAATAATACTTCTCTTTTGAATCGAGCTAAACTGAATAAAGCCTAAAGGTTCATTTTCAGGGTTTGTTAGATTTTTAATATTTGTATCAGGATTTACTGGTGGCGGACTAAAAACTCCTCCGTCATTAAATAACAAGTTTATAAATTCAACATAGTATTGATAAAGATCTTCATTTAAGGTATAAAGCTCCAAATCTACTGTATCACCTTCCTCGAACGAACCAGGAACAGGAAGTGCCTGAAATTCTTTACCAAAAAATTCAGATGTTAAAATGGAATTTGAAAAATCACTTCTTGAATTTCTTAACGTATCATTTACTGAAACATCCAGTTTAAAATATTCGATTCCTTCATTATTTAAATTCCCATTTACAAACATAAAATACCCTTCTCCAAAAACAGGCTGACCCAAAGCTTGCAATTCTTCAGCTGATAAATAATATAAAGAGTCCAAAGTAGCATTTTCTAGAACTATTCCTTTGGCTTCTAAAACTTCTTCTTTCGCTTCTATTTGTAGGATATAATTTTGACCAACGCCTAATCCAAAAGGGGTGTTTGATTGGTAATTGCTATCCTCAGGATTATAGTTAAAGGATTTTAGTAAATTAAAATTTGAATCCAATAAGCTGACTTCTGCCTCCGTAAAAGGTGCTAATCCAGATGTGTCATAATAGTTTATGCTCTCAGATATCTTAATCTTTTGTATAATTCTTTCATTGGTCAGTTTCCCTTCAATCACTAATTTTGGATCAGATTGAGTTAAATCCAGATCAATTATTTCCTGGCAACTCCAACTAAGTAAAACTGCTAAAAACAGACTCAATATTTTATACTTATTTGCTTTCATCAATTAAAGGAAAAATTATACGTAAGTGAAGGTATGATGCCAAATAAGGCGGTTTTTACAGCTGCTGGACGAGTACTGGTAATTGGTCCATCTTCTGATTCATTAAAAGTAGGATCATTATTATTCACTTGCCTAAATTCAATAGAAAATGGGTTTTTTCGATTGTAAACATTATAAAATGAAAGCGTTATTTCATGATTATATCGCTTCCATCTACTACTCAATTCATAAGTTAATCCCAGATCCATTCTGTGAAAATCAGGCATGCGGCTAGTGTTTCTCTTGCTATCATCGTAATAAGCAATATTTTGACCATTAATGGTATATCTACCTTGAGGAAATGTGACTGCTGCACCGGTTGCATAAACCCAGTTGCCTGAGAATGATAATCGCTCAGAAAATTTGTGTGACACTACTATAGCTATATCATGCGGCTTGTCATAGCGGGCTAAATAGGGCTCACTGCTTGCTACTCCTTCAATTTGTCTTTGAGTTCTAGACAGTGTATAACTTAACCAACCTGTGGTCTTGCCAATATTTCTTCTTAGCATAAATTCTCCTCCATAAGACCAGGCAATACCATCTGCCACAGCAGTTTCAATTCTATCATTTAAAAGCACATCTTCTCCGGGGAGGAAATCTACTACATTTTGGAGCCATTTATAATAACCTTCAACAGAAATTTCCCAGGCATTATTTTTTAGATTTCTAAAATAACCTAGCGCCACCTGATCACCAATCACAGGTTTAATATGAAAGTCTGCCGGAATCCAGCGGTCAGTCGGGAAGCCAGCCGTAGCATTTGTTGCTACCTGCAAGTATTGTCGCATACGGTTATAGGAAGCCTTCAAACTGTTTTTTGAATTTATTAAATATCGAATACCTAATCTAGGTTCAAAACCACCATAATATTTAACTATCTCACCACTTTCATAAACATCAGTTTGGATTTCATTTTCAGGTCTTTTTCTTTCTCCATCCGCATAAACAGAAACTGAATCAGGTCCTACTTTTGCAAAGGAGGAATAACGAACCCCATATTCCATACTTAATTTATCTGAAATGGTATGCTGATTACTTACATAAACCGCTGTTTCTATCGCAAAATCATTTTGAAGATTGAAATCCTGAATGTTAGATTCTTGAGATGTGATTTTTGCAGGAGCAAAAACATGGTAAATAGCATTGGCCCCAAAGAAGAGTGTATTATTATTGTTTAGAAAATAATCGAAATCCATTTTAAGATTATATTCCTGCAATCCTGAATCCCAATTAAAGCCTGAACCAGCAGTATTCACATCAAAACCGTAATCGAAATTGCTGTAGAGCAAAGTAGTATTAAGGAATAGTTTATCATTGAAAAGATGATTCCAACGGGTGGAAAAAGTCGAATTCCCCCAATCAAAGCCAAATAAATCCTGGAAACCTAAATTATCCCGACCAAAATAACCGGAAACAAAAATCTTATCTTTATCACTAAATCTATAATTAAATTTTGTGTTCAAATCATAAAAATAGAGCGTATTATTTCTAATATTTTCATCTTTAGCAAAAGTCAGAAACACATCTGCATACGTTCTTCTACCTGATAAAAGCAAAGAAGATTTATCCTTTACAATCGGTATTTCTGTTGTCAGTCGACTACTAATACTTCCAATTCCACCCGAAGCCTCAAATTCTTGATTATTGCCCTCGCGCATTTGAATATCTAAAATAGAAGAAATTCTACCTCCGTATTTAGCAGGAATCCCCCCTTTATAAATCTCTACATTTTTTACGGCATCTGGATTGAAAACAGAAAAGAATCCAAGCAAATGGCTGGCATTATACACTGTGGCCTCATCCAGCAGGATTAAATTTTGATCTGAACTTCCACCTCTCACGAACATTCCCGATGTGCCTTCCCCCGATGTGGAAACACCAGGTAGAAGTTGTAGGCTTTTTACGATATCCACTTCTCCAAAAAGAGCCGGTATAGATTTAATCCTTTCAATTTGCAGTTTTTCTGTACTCATTTTGACTGAGCTTACATTTTCATCACTGCGAGTTGCCGAAACTATGACTTCTTCCAAACTTGAAGCCTCCTCTTCCAAATTAAAATTGAGGGAAATATTTTCTGTTAGATTAACTGAAACTTCTTTAGTTGCATACCCAATATAACTCGCCTTAAGTGTATATTCTCCTTTAGGTAATTCAAAAGAATAATAACCGTAAATATTGGTAGCCATTCCGTTTCCAGGCTGATTTTTATCCACGACTGTAGCTCCTATTAAAACTTCCCCTGAGCCAGCTTCTTTAACATAACCGCTTATGGTATACTTTTGCGCATTTAATTGAGATACTAGAAAAAAAAGGAAAATGGTAGCTCTTATTTTCATGAGGTTTGATAGTAGAAAAATATCATTGCAAAAAAACGAAGCTTAAAAGTAATTGTTGATGAATTTGTGGAAAATTAACAATAGTTTTTATGAATGGAGAATATAGAGGACAAATAAAAATCAAAAATGTTTAAACCTATTTGATATTTAAACTTAAATCAATCTCTTTCTTCAATTTTAATATTTCTTCTTTGTACAGAACTAAACTGGATATAGCCAAGAGGCTTATTATCAGGATTGGTAAGGTTTTTAATATTGGAAGTTGGATTAACTGGTGGTGGGCTAAAAACTCCACCGTCATTTGCAAAAAGATTTCTAAACTCATCGAAATATTGATAAACATCTTTATTTATACTGTAAAGCTCTAAAACTACAGCATCCTCTTCTTCAAAAGAACCTGGTATAGGAAGAGCCTGGAATTTTCTGCCAAAATATTCGGAAGTTAAAATAGAATTTGTAAAATCATTTTTCCCATTTCTAAAGTAGCCATTTACCGTAACATCCAATTTGAAATATTCAATACCTTGATTGTTCAGTTCCCCATTTACAAACATGAAATAACCATCTCCGAACACAGGTTTCCCAATACTTTTCAATTCCTCAGCTGATAAATAAAAAAGAGAGTCTAGTGTGGCATTTTCGAAAATTTTCCCTTTGGCTTCCAAAATTTCACCTTTGGCTTCAATTTGAAGGACATATTCTTTCCCAACGGCTAATTTTATTGGACTGGCTGATCTATATAAACTATCCTCATGAGAATATATAAATGATTCTATTATATTATGCTGATGATCCATTAAATTAACTTCCGCGTCCTTAAAAGGAGCTAATTCTGAACTATCATAATAATTTAAACTCTCCGATATTTTGATAGTTTGTAGTGATTCTTCATTTAGCAATTTACCCTCTATCACTAGTTCCAGATCGGACTGAGGTAATTCTAAATCAATAATTTCAACACAACTCCAACTTATAAGAATTGCCAGAATAAGACTCAATATTTTATTTCTATGTGTTCTCATTTGTTAAAAGAAAAGTTATATGCTATTGAAGGTATAATACCGAAAAGTGATCTTTTCACTGCAGCAGGTTTATTACTGGTCATGGGTCCGTGTTCAGCTGATTTATAATAAGGGTTGTTATTGCTGACATGTTCAAATTGTATGGAAAAAGGATTTTTACGATTATAAACATTATAAAAAGAAAACGTAATTTCATGATTATAGCGATTACTTCTACTGTTCAATTCATAAGTTAGGGCTAAATCCATTCGATGGAAATCTGGCATTCTGCTAGAATTTCTTTTGCTATCATCATAGTAGGTAATATTTTGTCCATTCATCATATACCTACCTTCAGGAAAAGTTACCGCTGCCCCAGTGGCGTATATCCAATTTCCTGAAATTGATAAGCGCTCAGAAAATTTATGTGATAATACCAAAGCAAGGTCATGGAGCTTATCATATCTGGCGAAGTATGGTTCTCCATTAGCAACTCCTTCAATTTGTCTTTGAGTTCGTGAAAGCGTATAGCTCAACCAGCCTGTTGTTTTGCCAACATTTTTTCTAAGCATAAACTCTGCGCCATATGACCATGCTATCCCCTCTGCCACAGCTGTTTCAATTCTATCGTTCAAGAGTATATCTTCACCGGGAAGAAAATCCACTACATTTTGAAGCCATTTGTAATAGCTCTCCACCGATAATTCCCACGCATTATTATTAAAGTTTCTGAAATAGCCTATTGCCACCTGATCCCCAATTACAGGTTTAATATGATAATCTGCTGGAATCCAGCGATCAGTTGGAAAGCCTGCTGTTGCATTAGTTGCCACTTGCAAATATTGCCGCATTCGGTTGTATGATGCTTTTATACTGGATTTAGAATTGACCATATAGCGAATTCCCACTCTAGGCTCGAACCCCCCGTAATATTTCACAATATCACCGCTTTCATAAACATCTGTTCTAATTTCATTTTCAGGACTTCTTCTCTTGCCCTCAGCATAAACTGAAACAGAATCGGGACCAATTTTGGCAAAAGATGAATAACGAATTCCATATTCCATGCTCAATTTTTCAGAAATATCATGTTGGTTACTCACATAGAGCGCAGTTTCCACGGCATAATCATTTTGTAAATTGAAATTTCTAATATTCGGATTTTGTGAAGAAATTTCAGCTGGTGCGAATACATGATAAATAGCATTAGCTCCAAAAAAAAGATTATTATTATCATTTAAGAAATAATCAAAATCCATTTTAAGATTATATTCTTGCAATCCTGAATTCCAATTAAAGCCGGTTCCAGCTGTGCTAACATCAAAACCGTAATCAAAATTGCTATAGACTAAAGTGGTATTTAAACTTAATTTATCTTTGAAAAGATGGTTCCAACGTGTAGAAAGTACAGAATTTCCCCAATTGAAGCCAAACAATTCTTCAAAGCCCAATTCATCCCTACCAAAATAACCCGAAACAAAAACTTTATCCTTATCGCTAAAGCTGTAATTAAATTTAGAATTGAAGTCATAAAAATAGAGTATGTTATTTCTAATATTTTCATCTTCAGCGAAAGCCAAAAATAAATCGGCATAAGTTCTTCTTCCGGATAGTAACAAAGAAGATTTGTCTTCTACTATAGGCACCTCAACTGTTAACCGACTGGAAATAACTCCAATTCCACCAGAAGCTACAAATTTTTGATTATTCCCTTCACGCATTTGAATATCTAAAATGGAAGAAATTCTTCCTCCATATTTTGCAGGAATCCCACCTTTATAAATTTCTACACTCTTTACTGCGTCAGGATTGAAAACAGAAAAGAAACCAAATAAATGACTGGCATTGTAAATAGTGGCTTGATCGAGCATGATTAAATTTTGATCAGAACTTCCTCCTCTAACAAACATACCCGAAGTCCCTTCACCTGCCGTGGAAATACCAGGTAGCAATTGCAAACTTTTGATTATATCTACTTCCCCAAAAATTGTTGGAATAGATTTAATACGTTTAATCTCCAATTTTTCTGTACTCATTTTAACGGAACTCACATTTTCATCACTTCTGGATCCGTTAACCACTACTTCGTCCAATTTGGAAGTCTGCTCATTTAAATTAAAATTAATAGATTGATCTTTAGTAAGATTTATATCAACCACTTTGGTGTAATAACCAACATAGCTAACTTTTAAAGTATATTCTCCTTTAGGTAAATCAAAAGAATAGTAACCATTTACATTTGAAGCCATTCCATTTCTGGGCTGGTTTTTATCCACTACCGTAGCTCCAACTAACCCCTCATTAGAACCCACCTCTTTTACATAACCGCTAACGGTATATATTTGAGCATGTACAGTGGATGCTAATAAAAGCATCGGGATAATGGTTATAAACTTCATATGGGTTGATAGTAGCTTTACATATAAACCTAACGAAGCTTAGTATTTTTTGTTAATATTTAATTAAAACATTACATATTAAATATGCTATAAAAAGCGTAAAAAGAGGTAAAAGTGGGATTTTTGTAAACTTTAGTTGTAAATATATAAAAAACATTACGTACTAATGTTTTGAATCGGAGAGAAATTTGGAAATAAAAAAACCGATGGTGATAATAATTAACCATCGGTATTGAATCAAGCTTTTGGTGTTGAGCAAATCCTATTCAGCAGAATGAATCTTTTCATCAATATATTTTACTGCCTGATTAATAGTTGATAATTTCTCAGCATCCATATCGGGAATTCTAATGTTGAAATTTTGCTCAAATTCCATTACTAATTCAGCATAATCTAAGGAATCTATTCCTAGATCTTTTATAAAACTTGCATCAGCGGTTACCTCAGAACTAGCGATACCTAGTTTCTCCACTAATATATTCGTAATGGTTTTTTGAATTTCTTCTTTTGGCATTTTGCTTATTTTTTCCACAAATATAACTTTTTAAAGGGTAATCACTAAAATTTTAATATAAACTCTGTACCAACCCCTAACGTAGACTGAACTGAAATATTACCCTGATGTTTTCTCATTATTTCTTTAGATAAACTCAGACCGATTCCCGAACCGTTTTTCTTAGTAGTAAAGAATGGAATAAATATTTTAGTTAAAGCTTCCGGCTCAATTCCTGATCCATCATCTTTCACCGTAATAACGACTCTCTTTTTGTTATCTAGGTTGGAACTAATCCATATATTTTTTTCCTCTTGTTCTGAATCGAATGCTTCCGATGCATTTTTAACCAGATTTATAATAACTTGCTCTACCAATTCCCTGTCAATTAAAATCTCAGGTACTTTTTCATCCAATGATTTATGAACTTTTATGGATTTGCCTTTTAGATCCTTGCTCATTAATAAACATATACCTTCCAAAACTATATTTACGTTTTCATTTTTAAGCTTAGGAGTTGGTGTATGAGTTAGATTTCTGAACTCATTCAAAAACCTGATCAAGCCTTCACTTCTGCTCTCAATAGTTTTAAGAGAATACATCAAATCCTCCATATCATCTTTCTTGATAGGTACTTCCTCTGCACCATTTACTTTATAATCGCTGAGCATTTCGCGGGTCGTACCAGTTAAAGATGAAATTGGCGTTACCGAATTCATAATTTCATGAGTCAATACCCTGATAAGGTTTCTCCATGCCTCCATCTCTTTCTCATCCAGCTCGGTTTGAATATTTTGCAATGAAACCAGCTTAAATTGCTTATCATGCAATTGTAGTTCAATGGCATAAACCGATAACTGCCTACTCTCCTCTCCTATATTTACTTGGATTAATTTACTACCCCCTGTTTTGAGCTCCTTTAAAGTATCTACCAACTCTTCACTCACTTTAGCCAATTGCTGAATATTATTAACTTGGTAAGAGGTGTTCAATAATTTTTTGGCAGCAAAATTATATAACTGAATATCACCTGATTTATTAAAGGTAATTATGCCAATCCCAACATGCTGTACGATATTTCGAAAATACTGATATTCCGCTTCCTTTTCTTTTTGTCGATCTTTTATAGTGTTGATGATTGCAGAGTATTGCTGCTTTAAATCCTTATTTTTTTCTTCAGGTTCAAAATCAATTTCATTATTTTTCAATTGCTCCAAAAATCGATTGATTGAAATCTCGTTTGCTGCCTGTTCTTTGAAAAATGCTCTTGCCTGAACCCCAATGAGCACCAGTAATATTAATATCAAAATTGCGGATTCATTATGCACCACAATTATTGCCCAAACAAAAATGGTAAGGGTTAACAACATCAACCGAATTAAAAACTTTTTTAAAAGTGGGTTATTGAAGGTCATATTTACTTAATCTTCTATATAAAGAGGCTCTCGTTAGCCCCAACTCTTCGGCAGCCTTTGAAATATTCCCTCCATGAATTTGAATTGCTTTTTGAATCGTTTGCCTTTCAACATCTTCCAAATTAAAACTATCATCCATTTTAGCTGTTTGTTGCGAATTTGAATTCCCTCCTTTTGACAAAAAGAAAAAATCATCTGCTTCCAAAGTAGATTGGTCTGCCATAATCAATGAGCGCTCTATGGCATGTTGTAATTCCCTGATATTTCCTGGCCATTGATATTTTTGCAGAAGCCTCAAGGCATTTTGACTTATCTTGATATCGCCTTTTTTATACTTTTTCGCATAAATATTTAAAAAGTGGTCTGCTAAAAGCGGTATATCTTCTATTCGTTCTCTTAATGCCGGCAAATGAATTTCAACCGTATTAATTCTATATAATAAATCTTGTCTAAAATCTCCTTCATTCACTCTAGCATTTATATCCTCATTGGTAGCACAAATTAACCGAGTATCGAATGGAATGGCTTCATTACTTCCTAAACGAGTAACAGTTCTATTTTGGAGAACATTCAATAATTTCGCTTGAAGAGGAGCACTGAGATTACCAATCTCATCCAAAAATATGGTGCCTTTATCTGCAATTTCAAATCTTCCTGCTCTATCTATTTTGGCATCCGTAAAGGCTCCTTTTTTATGACCAAACAATTCGCTTTCAAATAAAGAATCGGTTAAAGCTCCCATATCCACACTTACAAAGGAATGGTCTTTCCGTGTTGATTTTTTATGCAAAGCTCGGGCAATTAATTCTTTTCCAGTTCCATTCTCACCTAAAATCAGCACATTGGCATCCGTTGCTGCCACTTTATCGATTATAGTGAATACGTTTTGTAATGCTTTACTCTCACCAATGATAGATTTGAATGGCGCATCAATGGATTCCTCTAACTGTTGTTTCTCTTGCTCCAATCGGCTGACTTGATTATAAGAATTTTTAAGTTGAGCAGCTGAATGAATAGTAGCCACTAATTTCTCATTTTGCCAGGGCTTTAATACAAAATCAGTAGCTCCTTTTTTTAAAGCATTTACAGCTGTTTCTACATCGCCAAAGGCAGTTATCAAAATAACGACTGCTTTAGGATCTCTTTCTTTTATTTGCTCCAGCCAGTACATTCCTTCTTTCCCACTGGTTGTATCCTGACTGAAATTCATATCCAATAGAATCACATCATAGGTCCCCTGATTTAAAAGAAATGGAATTTTTCTAGGGTCTTTCTCAATAATGACTTCTTTCACATGTTTTTTCAACAGCATTTTAGCTGCAAACAAAACATCTTCATCATCATCTATTATTAATACTTTATTAATTTCCTTTTCCATTTTATTTAAATTCTATGTTGAATAAGATAAAAACAATGCCAACCCCTAAAAGGAGCTTTTGAGCTTACAATTTAATAAATTG
>NZ_JAGXGF010000047.1 GCF_024636815.1 Marivirga sp. | reverse complement strand
TTCCAAACAAATACCTCCCGATATAAATACCATTCTTACTTGCTTTTCACCTCGCTCCAAAGACAAGGATCAACTTTATCCTAATATTACAGATTCGGTAGAAATTCTCATTGCAACAGATTGTATTTCAGAGGGGCAAAATTTACAAGATTGTGATTACCTGGTGAATTATGATATTCATTGGAACCCTGTTAGGATAATCCAGCGATTTGGAAGGATTGATCGTATTGGCTCAATAAATGAAAATATCACTATGGTAAATTTCTGGCCGGATATTACTCTTGATTCTTACATAAACCTTAAACAGCGGGTGGAAAGTAAGATGGCTATAAGCAATATGACAAGTACCGGAGATGATAATATACTAAATACAAAAGAGAAAGATCTTGAATACCGTAAGATCCAGCTACAAAGTTTAAGAGATGAAGTTCTAGACCTGGAGGATTTAAAGGAAGGTGTAAGTATAACAGACCTTGGACTAAATGACTTCAGAATTGACCTTTCTAATCTTATAAAAGCCAATGGAGAGCTGAAGAATATTCCAGAAGGCTTACACGCAGTTGTCAAATCCAATGAACATCTTTCTCCTGGAGTTATTTTCATCCTGAAGAATATAAATACCAGCGTCAACATTAATAAGCTGAACAGGCTACACCCATACTACCTCGTCTATATGCGGAATAATGGTGAAGTAGTCTATAATCACGTGGAGCCTAAAAAAATATTGGATGCAATGCGTATGGCTTGTAAAGGCATTAATTCTCCATTGGAAGATCTGTGTAAAGAGCTCAGTGAAGAAACAGATGATTACCAGGAAATGAATAAGTACTCTCAGCTACTCAAGAAAAGTATAAGCACAATCTTGCAGAGAGAGGAAGAAAAGGATGTAATGAGCCTATTCCAGGCAGGTGGCACAACAGCGCTACAGGAGAAATTAAAAGGCATAGAGGACTTTAAATTGATTTCATTTCTAATTGTTAAATAATGGAAATATTTGATCTGCCGGATAAAGTAAAAGTGAACAAAGTTGTACCCAAGAATGCCTTTGATTCCTTTACAAATAGTAAACAAAAACAACTATTTACAGATCTTATAAAAAGGATCACCTGGTCTTATAAATTATCAGAAACCACCACTAACCTCCCTGCTAAAGAAATTAAGGAGATCCAGATCTTTTATGTGGAGTTAAAACAGAAAGAAAAGGTACAGGGCATACTAGACATTATGGATAAATCTATTCCCTACCCTATCATATTTCTGGTGAACTATGAGGAAGATTACTATTTTTCCACCTCTACCAAGCACCCTCATCCTGTAAATGAAAACATTTCTGTAATTGATTGGACTTTCAATTCGGAATGGTTACCTAAAGATAAATTTGAGACCTATTCCCTACCTTTAAAGAAAAGCCTTGATAATGTGTATGAGGCATTTTGCTTCCAGTTATCAGGTGACACTAATACATCATCCCTGGCAGACTTGGTAGAACACCAGGAGAAACAAGCCACTTTGGAAGCTGCAATTGACCAGCTACAAAAGAAAATCAAAAGCTCAAAAACTCAGTTCAAGGACAAGGTGGAACTGAATCAGGAATTAAATAAAAAGAAAAAGGAGCTTGAGGCTTTATTAACCAAGACCCCTGAAAGTGCTGAAAAAAGTTGACGGGTCAAGTTGTCAAGTTTTGGCTCTACTTTTAATACTAAACTTTAATTTTTTCTAATGGAAATAAAATTTACTACTCTTCATCATGTCGATCATCTTGGAAACGAAATACGTATAATTCCTATTAGTAGCCACAGTGAAGTGCTACAGATTTATGCTGAGAGGCTAATTCAAGAAATAAAAGATAGTAGGAATAAAAGAGAATTTGAATTTCGTAGTGAAACTACTGAAGTACGTCAAACCCTTAACAGCTTTTTGGAAGATATATTTGAGGAAGGGGTAGAAGTAAATTCAAAAAGACTTTTAACAGAGGAAAAGAAGGCACAAAGAAAGATTGATCATTTGGATGTTCAAATCCAAAAGGGCAGTTTATTTCAAGCTCATTTAATTGATGGATCAGAACATTACATTGTTATAAGTAAAGCAGATCATTCTAAGTATATTGATGAAATAGATTTCGTTCTGAAGCATGGATTGCCTTGGGACAAGAAGATATTTAAGGCATTTCTTGTAAGATTTGATGATAATAAAGAGGTTCAAGAAGTGTATGTATATGATACAACTTCAAAAATGTCAAGATATTGGTGGGATGATTTTCTGGAATTAAATGAAAAATACACTGATTCCCATAATACTAAAACTTCTCTAGATATTTTAGATCAAAAGCTATTTAATTATATGAAGAAGCAATATCCAGCAGACCATACGATATTAAGAAATAGTGTTATAGGATACTTCCGCAATAGCTCAGAATTCGAATTAGAGGAGTTTCTCGATAAGAATTTTAGAACTTACACGCCAATTGATGAAGATTTTCCAAAGGAGAAGTACATCAAAAAAATTGAAGAGTTTCCTGAGAAGTATAACTTCGATTCTAGGTTCAGTATAAAACAAGAAGAAATTAAGAAGAGAAAAGTTAACAAAATTCCGCTATCAAATGAAATGGAATTAATTTTAAAGGATCATATAGAAAATATTGGTAGCGTTATTAAACCTTATAAAGATAATGAAGGAAACAAGTTTATATTAATTCGTAGTGATACGGGATATGAAAGGTTTAAAGATCAGTAAAAATGAATATCCAAGATAAGTGCAAATTGTTATTTCCTTTGGGCGATTTAATTTCCAAGGAGGAGAAAATCAGTGAATTTAAGCTTGTTGCTCAGCTTACCCATCCACCAAATCTGTCTCCGGACGAATTCGCTGCATTTGTAGGGGATATACCTGATCATTTTAAGATCACTATAAAGGTTGAAGAAAATGATCCGGTTATTTTTTCAAAGGGATTAGATCAATCAAAATATATTGATGATCTAATCCTCAGTTTTCAATATTTCGAAGAAAAAATTGAAAAAATAGCCTTCGAGCTGCTAATTGACAAAACTCAAACGGGTAATTTACGTCATATATACGACTTCAATGCCTTTGATAACTTCTGGAAAGACATTACCCCTTATGATCTCCTTAAAATTTTCAAGGAGCTCCTATTGGAAAACGATAAAATCTTCTTCAAATTTTTGGAGAAAGATTTAGAATCTTTCTATACGTCAAAATTCACTTTTGGTTATGTTGTTAATCATTCATTAGGTGCAATTAATCCTTTTGTAATTAATGAGAACTGCCATTTCGGTAACTTTCAGGTGTTCCCTTTTGCCCCAGATTACTTTCATTTGATAAAAAGAACAGGGGTGAAAACTGCTATTGAAGAAAAGATGGATATTCTAACCGGACTCTTTTCTGTTATATCTATTTTTGATATAACATCTATTAAAGAAAATACTTTTCATTATAAGTTAACTGGTTATAGAGCATATGAAGGAGAACTGCCTTTGGACAAAATGGATTCTTCCTCTCAAATATATTACCTGATTTTCGATTGGATATACTCCAGTAAGGGAAATTTAGCGGATAAGATAGGCCTCGCCAGAAATATTATTTCAATTTACATTGACGGAAAATCATTGACAGTGGAGTCCTCAATTATATTATCGATTAAATCTTCTTACAATGTTTACCTAAAGGAAAACGTAAGCAAATATCTGGAGGTAAGAAATAAGCTATTTGATGATTTAAGCTGGATTTCTCAAAAATCAAGTGAAATTGTTGAAAAATTCCTGGTAGATTATCAAAGAAGTATTTTAACATTTCTTTCTTTTTTTATTTCCATATTCATTATTAGAGTAATTAGCACTGAGACAAATTCGGGTATTTTTAACAAAGAGGCAACAATCCTCAGCTTCGCTTTTCTATTTTTGTCGCTTATCTTTTTCGGTTTTTCCAGATGGACCTTATATATGGAAAAAGAAAGACTAATTCGAAAATATCAAAACTTAAAAATGAGGTACACGGATTTATTGGAAAAACATGATATAGAAGAAATTTTAAAAGACGATTCAGAATTTAAATATGAAAAAGACTTTATAAATCAAAGAGTGAGCTTGTACAGCATTTTATGGCTCATAACCATTGTAGTACTGATGTGCGCTATATTGAGTGTATCTTCATATGTTAACTGGAAAACTATCTAAAGAATTACTTTATAGGTGAGGTCTTTTTCTAAAAAGTCAAAAAAATACCCTCTACGAAAAATGTAAAGGGTAGTAGTAATTTTAATTCATACCTATTGGAATAAAGTCAAATTTGAGGTCCCGAATAAGATGCTTTCTTTCATAATCCTTCAAAGCATTACTAAATCTGCTCACTTCCAAATCAAGTAAAAGTCCATTAGGAATGATCCTTCCACTCCACTTGTTATAAACTACTGGATCATCATATGGAACTTTTTCAATAGGGTCAATGTTAGAGTATTCCGTAGGATCATAAAATTTCATTAAAATATTCTCTCCGTAATTAGTGTATTCTGTAAGATAGGGAGATACTTCAATTTCGGTTAAAGTCTCTCCTTCAGCTATTACCTGTCTATATTCTTCTTTGGAATAATCAGAATTATCAAACTCCTCTGGTTCCCCTAATGCTACGAAACCTTTGGAAGTAAAAAATAGCAAGAAAAATCTTGTATCACCTGCATAAGATTTTGATGCCACATAATACCCATCTGTCCTTAAAATCTCCCTAGGTTTTGGTTGTTTTTTAAGTGCTTTATTCTCTGTTATAATTCTGGATAATTCAAGTGCATATCCTGCATTTATTGAAGTTTGGTTTCCTCTTTCGTACGAGGCATCAGAATTAACCTTCTGAGTTGCATGTTCGCCGATAGTATCTGGAGTAAGGTTCTCATTTTTAAAACTCCTTCCTATTTTATCAATTAATAAACCTATTAACCATCCCCAAAAGACACCATTTACGATACCCATAAAAAGTAACATGCCAACATTAGGTGAGGAGTCAGTACCTAAAAATGCAAAGGTTAAAACTGTGGAAATAATAGCTCCTATCCACCAGGAGTGAGTAACTGCTTTCATAATTTAAAATTTTGGTTAGGTTAAAAAGAAATAAGTAGCAACGGGTAAAACCAATAAAAGTAAAGTTACCATACATCCAGAATTTTTAACAGAAGTTGTTTGACTACCACCGACTTTCTTCCTAGTAAAATCCATTACTAATTGGGCATGATTAGGATTAGCATTATGCTTATTCATTACATCCGCGATAGTTCCAATCCATTCTTCAACGGCCAGATCATTATAAATCCTTTCTCCAGTAGTTTTTGCTTTCTCTATCAATCCTTTATAACTGGCGAAGGAGATATACACAAAATCTTCATGCTTATTAAGGTCAATATAAATATCTGCTAATTTGTTACCATAGACTATGTAAGACATCCCATGCGATATAACTTTGGAATTGCTCTTACACTGGGTTAGATCTGTAGTATCCTTCATCTGGTT
>NZ_JAGXGF010000046.1 GCF_024636815.1 Marivirga sp. | reverse complement strand
GGTGTAAACCCTGTATCAAGGAATTCCCATATGAAAATGAATTGGTTGAAAAATATAAAGATGAGCCAGTTGAAATTGTCAATATCTGTATTGATTCCGAAATAAAAAAGTGGAAAGCATATTTGAAGAAGTATAATCTAAAAACCATTAATTTATATGCAAATGGAAACTGGAATAATAAGCTTCAAAAAGATTTTGGTATTCAGGCTATACCCCATAGTATATTAATTGATTGGAATGGAAAGGTAGTTCAAAATAAATGTCGGAGAGCTAGTGAAAATATTGGTGAATTAATAGCTCAATTATTAAAAGAAAAGGCAGATTTACGTTAAAGAAAATAGATTATTTAAAGATTCTCTTTACATTAGAATTATATTTTTTTCTTAGTTATTTTAACTTAAATTTCTGAATAAACATTAGTATGAACCAACCCTACATAGATTTTGCTCACTATAACATTTGGGCAAACAATAAGATAATTGAAAGCCTATCACAGCTTAATGAAGAATTACTAAATCAAAATATCGAAGCTAGCTTTCCAAGTATCATGAAAACCGTTTCTCACCTTTGGATGGCTGAAATGGGTTGGCTTTCGCGTCTTCAAGGTAAAGGATGGGAAGTATCAGAAATCACTAATTTTTCAGGTACGCCTTATGAGCTGTTCGAATCATGGCAAAAAACCTCTGTAGCATTTAAAAGCTTTGTAGATGCCACAGATTTAGAACAAAAGCTTCAATTTGATCATAAAGGCGAAAATTATTCAATTCCTTTTCGTGAAATTGCCCAAACAGTCTTTACTCACGGCAATTATCACCGCGGACAAGTGGTGATGATGATGCGTCAACTTGGCCTAACTGAAATTCCAAAAACAGACTATATTGAATGGGTGAGGCAAAATGCAAGGGAAAACAAATAACTATTTTTACATTTCATTAAACTTTCACTGGACATAAGTTACATCTTACGCAACTTTTCAACTTAATTCATTAATTTTGCAGCCCAATTTGCAATAAAAAAAGAATCTCATGAGTCAAGCTGTACGTGTACGTTTTGCCCCAAGTCCTACGGGTCCACTCCACATAGGAGGAGTCAGAACGGCTTTATATAATTACCTTTTTGCTAAAAAAGAAGGTGGTCAATTTATCTTAAGAATTGAGGATACTGATCAAAATCGCTATGTAGATGGAGCCGAGGATTACATCAAAAGAACTTTAGATTGGTTAAATATCACTCCTGATGAAAGTCCGTGGAATGATGCAGATGAGTGTGGTCCTTACAGGCAAAGCGAGCGTAAAGAAATTTACGGTAAATACGCACAGCAATTATTAGACGATGATAAGGCATACTATGCTTTTGATACTTCCGAAGAATTGGATGAAATGCGTGAGCGACTAAAAGCAGCTAGAGTCGATACTCCTCAGTACAATGCCATTACGCGTTTGCAAATGAAAAACTCTTTGACTTTATCTAAAGAAGAAGTTAAAGAAAAATTGGATGCAGGCGAACCTTATGTGATTCGTTTAAAAGTACCCAGAAAAGAAGAGGTACGCTTAAATGATAAAGTAAGAGGTTGGGTAATGGTGCATTCCACTCAGATAGACGATAAAATCTTAATGAAATCAGATGGAATGCCTACTTACCATTTGGCTAATGTGGTAGATGACCATTTGATGGGCATCACACACGTAATTCGAGGAGAAGAATGGCTCCCATCAGCTCCTTTACATGTTTTGCTTTATCAATTCTTTGGTTGGGAAGATACAATGCCTGAATTTGCTCATTTGCCTTTATTGTTAAAGCCCGATGGCAATGGAAAATTAAGTAAGCGTGATGCCGAAAAGCACGGCTTCCCTATTTTCCCAATGGAATGGAAAGACCCTGCTTCAGGCGAACTTTTAGCTGGTTTTAAAGAAGAAGGCTATCTTCCAGATGCACTTTTGAACTTCCTGGCATTCTTAGGCTGGAACCCGGGTAGTGAGCAAGAACTTTTCAATGTGGAGGAATTAATCAAGGAATTCACTTTAGAACGAATAGGTAAAGCGGGTGCTAAATTTGATATCAATAAAGCAAAGTGGTTCAATGAGCAATACCTCAAAAATAAATCAAATCAAGAATTAGCGGAATATCTTAAAAAGGATGTAGAAGCGAATGGATTAGAGGTTTCTCAGGAAAAACTGGAACGCATTGTTCATGCTTTAAAGGAAAGAGTGACTTTCCCGACTGAGTTTTGGACTCAAGGTCAATACTTTTTCACCAAGCCTGATAGTTATGATGAGAAAGTAGTCAGGAAAAAGTGGAATGCAGAGGTTGATAAAGCTTTAAGTTTATATGCTTATGCATTAGAAAAAGTGGATCATCTAGATGCAGGAAATGCTAAAGCAACTTTTGCTGCTGTGTTGGAGCAAGAAGGAATTGGAATGGGAAAAGTGATGCAATCACTTAGAGTCAGCATCACAGGAGAAGCCGGAGGCCCTGATTTAATGGAGATTATTGAAATATTAGGCAAAGAAGAAATAACAGAAAGGATTCGTTTAGCGTTAGATAAGCTAAAGGATCAAATTTCTGAATAATGCCTAAAAAAAAAGACGATAATAAAAAACAAAAGAAACCTAGTGTTAACCCTAAGCTAGAAGGCTTTGACGTAAAAATCGATTCCTTCGGAGAAATTCAAACTAGCTTTGATATTGATAGAATCAACCAATTCCTGAATAAGGAAGTGGAAGATAAAAAGCTAAAGGATAGGGAAGATATTAAGGATATAAAAAATAAAGACGAGGAAGAGTAAAATAATCCCAAGCGCCCTAAACAGCTCTTGGGATTATTTTTTAGGAATTATTTGACCATTATTTTCCTTACTACCACATTTTCTGAATCACGAACTTTTAAAATATAAAGTCCTGATTTTAAATTTGTCACATCAATAGTGCTGGATTTTGCATTCAACCCCCCACTCTGTTCTATTTTTCCAGAAAGCGAAATGATTTGATAAGCAGTCGCTTCCATTTTTCCAGTAAATATTTTTATTTCCGTAATAGCCGGGTTTGGATAAACATTAAATCCACCAGCTTCAATTTCTGAAGAAATGCTTTCAGTATTAGCCAAGCTTCTTAAATTACTGCCTACACAAAAGCTAGTGCTTTCCCCACTTCCAAAACTTCCTCCTGATGCAAAGACATTATTCCCTTCACTTAAAACATAAGAACCATTGCCATAAGAACAGCAAATTCCATCTCCGTAACTATCATAAATATTGAAATCATAACAGCCTTCCGGAACCGTAATGGAAACATCAATAGTACTTCCATCTGAGTAATTTCCATAAGGGCCTCCTGAAGCAATTACCGTTGAACCCTCTACAATTTCCCAGGTTGTTTCCTCTGGATAGTTATCAAAAGTTAAAGATAAATTAAGAGTGGTTTCAACAGGAGGTTGTGCATTTTTTAATTCCAACTTATCAATGGCCATATCTCCTTGCCAGGTATCGCCTGTTTGACCTACAAATCTTAATTTTATTGTCTTTCCCAAATAGACTGATAAATCTATATTTTCAACTAGCCATTCAGTGCCCTGATTCCCAGATTTTGACCATAAAGAGACCCAATTATCTCCATCCGTGGTGATTTCTAAGCTTAAAGAGCCCATAGTGCTGGCACCATACATATGATAATTAAAACTAAATGCCGCATAGCTTTCATTGCTTAAATCAAAACATGGACTTTCAATAGTAGCTGTTTTGTATGAATAATTCGGACTTGAAGATTCTACATAAAAATAACTACTTCCTTCAATAGCAGCAGATGGGCCTGTATTTGAAGAGCCTGTCCCTCCTGAGTTTACTGTCCAATCAAAATTATCAGATGTAGACTGAATCCAGTCATTACCTGTTTCAAAACCTTGCTGATAAGGAAATAAATTAATAGTGCTTTGGCAATCTATACTTGGAGAGGCAGCAGAAGTAGTTACCCCTACATTCGTGCTTTGGGCAGATTCATTCCCAGCTGCATCTTGCGCAGAAATGCTTGCCACATAATTCGTTGAAGCAGATAATCCATTTAAAGTTGCAGTTGTAGAACTAGAATTAGCGTAAAAACTACCATTTAAATAAATTACATATTGATCTACTCCTATATTGTCTGTGGATGGATCCCAGCTTAAGTCAAAAGAAGTTTCGGTTACATTACTTACCAGTATATTTGAAGGAATTGAAGGAGCTTCTGTGTCTTCTGTTCCAGTGCCGGAAATAGTATGACTTCCTAAATAGCTAAAGGTATCAGATGCGTATCCATCCCATTCTGAAGTAGAATAAGTTGTATTAGGTTCCGCTACCGTTTCACTTCTTACTAAAGTGGTATTTTGTCCAAAATATGAAGTGCTATTAAAATTGCCTATTACATCAATTAGTTGTCCGTTTTTAAATAATCCTATAGGGTCATTTCCATTAAATGACATTACAGAACTGCTTGTAATTAAATCTGCATCGGCCTGCATATCTGAAGCAGCATTTGAATTGACTATCACAAATACATCTCCACTGGTAATAGAACCACTCAAGTTTAGTTCGTCAGACCATGAGCCGGAACCATTGGTTTGTTTCATTATAGAATAAACTGAGAGATCAACAAGTGAGCCAGTAAAATTGGCAATTTCTAATCCTTTATTGTAAGAAGAACCTTCAATATATTCTGAGAAAATTAGCTCACTGGCTGTACCGGTACCTCCGTCTGAACTTGTTACACTTACGGTAAAGTTTTGCGTATTGCTTGCTGATCCATCAGAAACATTTAGCGAAACAGAGTAATCGCCAGACGTTTGTGTACTGCCACTAATTACTGCAGTCCCATTTCCATTATCTGTAAAGCTCATCCAAGTAGGAAGGGTTGTAGCTGAAATGTTTACATTATCTCCTTCAGGATCGGTAGTCGTTATAGAATACGAATAATTACTTCCAGCTACTACTGATGTTACAGGGCTCGAAGTAAAGTATGGTGCGTTGTTTCCGCCTGAAGTAGAACAGCTATAAATTTCACAAACATATTCAGGATGATCAATGAATGGATTCCTGTTATTCTGATAACTATAGATGATATCATTTCTTTGAATTTCAGCAGCGCTTACAGGATCTTGTTGATGCCATTCCAATAATACGGAAAGCTTTCCATGGTAGGGAGACTTATCAGTACCTGATAAAAGCGTCTCTGTTAATTCAAGATCAATTTCACCATTTTCTCCTTCATAGCGAGTGGCCATATAAAAGAGCATACGTGCTACATCCCCCTTTACCTCATCACGGGGTTCCCAAACATCTTCAGTACTGCTGATTTTGGATAATGTGCTTCCTGAATAAAACCCTTGAGTATCGGTATAGTAGGTGTCTCCATAAGAAAAATTCATATTACCTCTGGCACTGTTAGTAGAAATATCAGCTACCGCTAAATGATGGCAATCTGTACCTGCACCTTCCATAGTGCCAAAGTCACCTCTGGATTTGGCCCAAACATGTTCTCTATTCCAGCCATCTCCATTATTATATTCTGCGGCAGCATCCATTGAAAAACCCGAATATATTCCAATTACATTAGCTGGATTATTCGGGTCTTTATCTGCATCTTTTAAAATGTCCCATACATCTGTGCTTGAGCTGCTATAGGGATAAGTAGTATGGCCACTTATAATATCATTAAGAGCTGCCTTGAGTTGTGATCCTGTTTTTCCGTTTGCCCCATCATAATAACCTGATGGTATTTGTGCTTCTGAAGGATAAATTAATCCCATAAAAAACAGAAACATTATGCTTCTGATGAAGTTTTGGGTTTTAACTTTAGTTTGCATAGTAATATAGTTAAGTTGGTTTAGTACAATTTTATCAACCCTTTAAACCCCACAACTTCTCTTGGTTGATTTATAGTTCTTACAATTTTCAGATGCAAATAAAGCAAGTTGTATTTGTTTATCGAAGTAATTATTGAATGTTAATGATTTGATAATATTGAAAATATACAAAAATTAAATTCATATAACCATACCGATAAAATTCAATTTTTTATAAATAAAAAAGCGTAGACAATTTTCATTACCTACGCTTTAATATTAGAAATGAGTGGTGATCTTAGTTTGTCTATTCTTGTGTTTCCTTTTCTTCTTTCTTAGGAATATAAATCTCAACTTCTTGTTTACCCCAATTTCTTGCGGCTTCTTCATCAACACCCATATAAATATCAATTTTTCGAGTCCATCTTTTATTCATTTTGTCTTTCACAATATAAGTCCCTTCTAGTCCTTCTATTTTGACTTCTGAATTATGACCTATTAAATTCTCTTTCAAAAAGTCTCTTGAAATTGCAATGGCTTTCATACCAGGCTTCAACGTATCTCCCCAAGCGGCAAGAGCAGGATTACCTTCTTTAGTTTGTGCCTCCACAGAATTATAGGCTGTAGCTGTTACCGTTAAAGTGTCATATTCAATTTTTTGACTTTGAGGTTCGGATTTGTTACAGGCCATTTGTACTGAGATAATTAAAACTAAAACTACTTTTGTAAAATTTTTCATAATAAAATTATTTTAAACCTTTCATATTCTAACTAACGAGTATGTAAGTCGTTCAGATTTTTTTAAAATTAAAAGTCTCAAAAGTAAACTATACAGCCCCCAATTATAAAACAAATTCAGAGCTACAAACAGAAGAGTGCAAATGGAATTAGTTTATGAATAATTTATTACTTTAGCTTCATAAACCTATCAGACTAAACGCACTAAATAACATCAGAGCGTCATCTCGGAAATTTATTTTTTATTTTATCAAAAAAATAAAATTATCCGTGATCTCCTGCTGGTAATTAGTAGTAATGCTGAAGAGTCGAGTTAGGCTGGGTACATTAATGCTTTTGTTGAATTAATTCTTAATATTCTTTTTATATCAAATTCATAAACTTTAAAATTATGCATCCACAATCACACGAAGTAGATTACAAAATATTAGGAGATGGGGTTCAATTAGTTGAAATTGAGTTGGATCCACAAGAAACCGTGATAGCCGAAGCAGGCGCAATGGTTTATATGGATGAGTCTATTTTCTTTGAAACCAAAATGGGCGATGGTTCTAATCCTAATGAAGGCTTTTTAGGCAAATTAATGTCTGCAGGAAGTAGAATTTTCACTGGAGAGTCCTTGTTTATGACCCATTTTACCCACCAAGGAAATGGCAAAGCACATGTGGCTTTTGCAGGACCTTACCCCGGAACTGTCATTGCGCTGGATTTAAAGAATCACTATAATAATGAAGTAATAGTACAAAAAGATGGCTTTTTATGCGCTGCCATGGGCACTAAAGTTTCGATCACATTAAATAGAAAAATTGGCTCAGGCTTATTAGGTGGCGAAGGTTTTATTTTACAAAAGCTTTCAGGAAATGGCTTAGCTTTTGTTCATGCAGGAGGAACAGTAATAGAAAAACAATTAAATAATGAAACTTTAAAAGTAGATACAGGCTGTGTGGTGGCTTATGAATCATCTTTAGATTTTGACATACAAACAAGCGGAGGTATTAAATCAATGCTTTTCGGTGGAGAAGGAATATTCCTTGCCACTTTAAAAGGAACCGGGAAAGTTTGGCTCCAATCAATGCCTATTAGAAAGCTGATACAAGCAATTGCACCTTACAGTAAAAATTCCAGAAAAGAAGGCGGATCATTACTTGGTGAATTTTTAGAGAGGTAAGCTATCAAAAGTTTTCTTTTAGAGCGGTTGCTTGCATTCTCTCTAAAAGAAAATTTATATATCTCTCTCAATGTCAATTATTTAGATTTTTTACTATATTTAGAATAACTAATTCTATATGTAATGAAAAATATTGACAGAAGACAATGGCTCAAATCAATAGGGCTAGCCAGTACTATGGCCTTTATCAACCCCACAGAATTAATCTCAAAAAGCACCACTAATTCTGTTTACCTACCAAAATCTAGACTCGTTAGTTTAACTTCAAATGAAAACCCATATGGCCCTTCACAAAAAGTTAGAAAGGCAATTACAGCATCATTTGATTATGCCTGTCGATATCCTTATGCTTATCTTAAAGAATTAGTAAAGAATATAGCCGAAAAAGAAGGCGTTCCTGAAAACTGTGTAGTAGTAACCGGTGGTTCAACGGAAGGACTAAAAGCAAGTGGATTAACCTACGGCTTAGGTGGTGGAGAAATAATTGCTGCAGACCCTACCTTTCAGGCCATGTTAAATTATTCTGAAAACTTTGGTGCCTATGTTCATCGTGTTCCTGTTAATGATAAGTTAGAACACGATTTGGAAGCAATGGCCAACAGGGTTACTAGTAAAACCCGATTAATATTTATCTGTAACCCTAATAACCCTACCGGCACATTATTGGATAAAAATAAGCTTAAAGATTTTTGCAATTCTCTTGAAGATAAAGCTGTTATTTTTAGTGATGAGGCTTATTACGATTATATAACTGACCCGGAATACCCTTCTATGGTTGAACTTGTTAAAGAAGGGAAAAATGTAATTGTGTCTAAAACATTCTCCAAAGTATATGGCTTAGCAGGAATTAGAATTGGATATTTAATAGCCAGACCAGACATTGCCGACAGACTAAAGCGAAATGTTATGGCCATGACTAATGTATTAGCAATTGCTGCGGCTAATGAAGCCTTAAAAGATGATGAGTTTTATAAATTTAGTATCAGTAAAAATCAGGAAGCAAAATCTTTAATTTATAAAACCCTTGATTCACTTAAGCTTTCGTATATGGAATCTCATACCAATTTTGTATTCTTTCAATCCAATAAACATATCAATGATCTAAGCGCAAAAATGATGAATGAAGGTGTTGCAATTGGCCGACCATTTCCTCCAATGTATGATTGGGCTAGAATTAGCACCGGAACAATAGAAGAAGTAAATACCTTTTGCAAGGCACTCGAGAGAGTTTATGCTTGAACATATTATTCAAGCTCAAAGCGAATAGCCTCTGGTTTTTCGGAAAAATTAAGAATAACAGTTACCCCGGTTATATTTTCTAAAAAGGGTTTTAATACACTACTGCTCATGCTCTTTGCATCTGCCAATATTCCTGACTGGAGAGCCGCTTCCTTAATTTGTGCCTCAGCTTTAGCATAAACTTCATCCACAAATTCGGCTGCTTTTTTATTGTCCGTGCTAGTTTTCAAATCATAAAATTTACTGTTCTGTAAATTTACTTTATAATAACAAATTTCAGGCTGTGGTAGATTTACAATTAAAGTATCTTGCCTTAACTCAATATCTTCTTTTTTGATTTTTTGTAAATCAATACAAGCAACTGCCTCCCCTTGAGCTATTAAAATGGCCTTCTGATCCTGCCCTCCTGGTATATAAAAATAGCCTAAATCCAGATAGCGTTTGGCTACATTCTCCATTTCAACTACTTCTTTATAATTGTACTTCACCAATTCTAATTTACCCAGCTTTTCGATCTCTTGCAGCACTAATGTGCTTTCAAATTGAGTTCTTTCCGGAGTGGTAATATTCCCCAATCTTTTAAGCCATAGAAAAACTAAAAGGACTAATACAATTATCCAGGGAATTAATCGAAGGATTGCTTTAAAGTTCATGGGGATTTATTAAGTTCGTTTTTGCGTTGAGCATCATTATTAAAATATGCATTTTAAAGATAGCCTGAATCTACTGAAAAAGTTAACATTTAAAAAAACAATGAATACCTTTTCATTGTGGTGGAGCTATCATCAATCCAAAAATGCAGGTATTTCTAAACATAAAGGCAAGCCTATTTCCATTGCAATCGAGCCCACAACCTCTTGCAACTTACGATGCCCGGAATGCCCCAGCGGTTTGCGTTCATTTTCCCGTCCTGTTGGGATGTTAAAAGCAGAAACTTTTGAAAATATGCTCTTACAATTGAAGGAGCATTTAATATATATGCTGTTTTATTTTCAAGGAGAGCCTTATGTTAATAAAAATTTTCTGGATTTAGTCAAAATTGCTTCTAAGCATAATATTTATACTGCTACTTCTACTAATGCACATTTTTTGGATGAGGATGTAGCTAAAAAAACAGTAGAGAGCGGTTTAGATCGATTGATTATATCCATTGATGGCGCAACTCAAGAAACTTATGAGTCCTACAGAATTGGGGGAAAGTTGGAAAAGGTTTTAGAGGGCACTCGAAATGTGGTAAAATGGAAGAAGCAACTAAAATCCAATACTCCTCATATTATATTTCAGTTTTTGGTCGTAAAACCTAACGAGCAAGATATTCCACAAATCTATAAACTAGCTGATGAATTAGGAGTAGATGAAGTAAAGTTAAAAACTGCTCAAATTTATGACTATAAAAATGGCTCTCCGCTCATACCAGAGAATCAAAAATATAGTCGCTATAAAATCATGGAAAATGGTTACTATGCCATTAAAAATAAATTACTAAACCAATGTTGGAAGATGTGGCATAGCTGTGTAGTAACCTGGGACGGAAAAGTTGTACCTTGTTGTTTCGATAAAGACGCCAGCCATCAGTTTGGGAATTTAAATCAAGAAAGCTTTGCTTCCATCTGGAATGGAAATGCATATCAGGATTTTAGAAATAAGCTTTTAAAATCCAGAAGTGAAATCGATATTTGTACAAATTGCACGGAAGGGACTAAAGTGTGGGCGGAAGAATGAAGCAATAAAAGAAATCCGACAGACGTTTTAGTGTAACTGATTTAAAATTATTACATATTGGTCGAATTTGTATTAAAATACTTTAAAATTTCATTTTAATAGTTGAATTTAGTGTTTGGTAAGCTTATATTTACCAATTATTTATATATTGCATTGATATATAAGTAATTAAACAGTGTATATTAAACGAATACAATAACAGGATATGAAAAAGTGTGTGTTTAGAATCCAACATGCCATGCTTGCATTTGCAATAGCTATATTGTTTGCTTGCGGCAGTGGCAACCCGACAGCCAAAGGCCCGGGAGTATTAAGTACGACTACAGGTTTAGAATATAATAGCGAAGAAGGCTTTCAGGTAGCTGAATTTCGCGGTCAGCCTGATGGTCCTAACTTAGTTTATATTGAAGGTGGTAGAACAGTTTTAGGTTCATTTGAAGAAGACATCCTTCATACAAGAGATAATATTGAGAGAACTGTTACTGTTTCTTCATTCTATATGGATGAAACAGAGGTAGCCAACATCCACTGGTTAGAGTTCTTACATTATGTGAAATTAGATTCATCAAGAGATTATTATGAGTCTGTTAAACCAGACACTACTGTATGGGCTAAAAAATTAGCTTATAATGATCCTTATGTTGATCACTATTTAAGATACCCAGGCTTTAGATATCACCCAGTTGTTGGGGTTAGCTGGGAACAAGCCACTGAATATGCAAAGTGGAGATCAGTAATGGTAAATTATAAATTAGCTGAAGAAGCTGGGATTGAAGTTCCTGCAGAATCTGGTGGTAGAATTCCATTGGAAACAGGAGTTGTTTTACCGGATTATCGTTTGCCAACAGAAGCTGAGTGGGAATATGCTGCAACTGCACTTATTGGTACTCAATGGGTAGATGAAGTTCAACTTTACAAAAGAATTTACCCATGGGATGGTCACTCCTTAAGAAATCCATATGGAAAAGAAATGGGTTATTTCTTAGCCAACTTTAAAAGAGGTCGTGGTGACTATGGTGGTATAGCTGGAAAATTGAATGATGGTGCTTTTGTTACTGATTATATTTACAATTATCCTCCAAACGATTATGGCCTTTATAATATGGCCGGAAACGTTAACGAGTGGGTTTGGGATTTATACCGTCCCCTATCATTCCAAGATTTTGAGGACTTAAATCCTGTAAGAAGAGATGGAAGTTTAGACCCTCAAAGAGATTATGATAATGGTGCAACTGATCCAAATGCGATCAATTCATTAATAAATGATAATATTAGAGTCTACAAAGGTGGGTCTTGGGCAGATGTTGCTTATTGGTTATCTCCTGGAACTAGAAGATTTATTGAGCAAGACTCTGCAACTGCCACTATAGGTTTCCGTTGTGCCATGATCAGAGCAGGTGGAAATAAATAATTGATATTCGTTTTTAATAAATAAGAAGGCTTTTTCATTGATTTGAAAAAGCCTTTTTTGCTTTTCTAAAAAACCCAAAATATTAGCTTTTCCCGAATTAGATTAAGAATTTTGCCTTATAATATTTAAGACTATGACAGGATTTCAAAAAAGACCTAAACTTAACGATAAAGACTATATTTTCGGCACCCGTGCAGTCATAGAAGCCATTCATTCCGGTAAGGAGATGGATAATATTTATATTCAGAAGGATGTTCGGAATGAATTGGTAGCAGAGTTGATGGATTTATGCAAAGAACAAAAAGTTCCTTTCACCAAAGTTCCTATTGAAAAATTAAATCGCATTACGATGAAAAATCATCAGGGTGTAATTGCGATGGTTTCTGCTGTGAGTTATGCTTCCTTGGATAATGTCATAAATGAAGCTTACGCAAAAGGTAAAGATCCATTAATTTTAATTTTGGATAGGGTTACAGATGTTAGAAATTTTGGTGCCATCGCCCGTTCAGCAGAATGCGCTGGAGTTGATGCAATTGTGATTCCATTTAAAGGAAGTGCGCAAATAAACTCTGATGCGGTCAAAACTTCTGCCGGAGCTCTACATTATATTCCGGTTTGTAGAGAAAATAGTTTGAAAGGTACTGTTGAATATTTGCAAAAAAGTGGCTTGCAGGTCGTGGCCTGTACGGAAAAAGGAAAGGATTTAATTTATGATACGCCTATGGCACAACCCTTAGCCATTATTTTAGGATCTGAGGAAGATGGTATCAGTAATGATTTAATTCGAATAGCCGACTTTTTAGCAAAAATCCCAACCACAGGAAAAATTGCTTCTTTAAATGTTTCAGTTTCTGGAGCTATTGCCATTTTCGAAGCTGTCCGACAAAGAAGTGTAGTTCCTAATTAGTTTTCTTTTAGTTTAATTTTAATGGTGGGTTTTTCTTGTTTTCCTTTGGATTGAGTATTGTTTTGAGTGTTATTTTGAGTTTCTGGTTCTGGTAAGCGTAATTGCTCATCCAATATTTCTTCCGTAATCATGCGGTTATTCAGTTGACTTGCATAACTTCTACCTTTCTTATTTCCATAATCAACATAAGATTTTCCGGCCCATTCATGAGCCAAAAATAAGTCTCCCAAAATTTCATATCCAACGGCAATATTGTAAGCCATTCTCCCGCTTACTTTATTGTCTGATGTGTTTCTTAATCCTGTTTTCCAGGTTGATATAGCAGACTCCCATTGGTTAACGCCTGCTTGTCTGGCACCTTTACTTAGATGAGCATTCTTTTTTGGCTTGGAATAATAAGTTCTTGAAATCCTGACCGGCATTGGAGCTATTTTGCCAGCGTAAGTATTTCCAACCGATTGTGCTAAATACTTTGTAGCCTGTGATTTGCTAACTAATTTTGCCAATGCTTCCTTTAAACTTGTGGCAGAAGCTTCCCAGGTTTTATTTTGAGTATAGATATCCTGATCAATCACAGTTCTGTTTTTAGCATCATACAATCGAATTCCTATTCTAGTATTACCCACTCCTTCAGCAAAGAATTCTGTATATTCCTCTTCAATTTTATTACCCTCTTTATCTTCAACCGTCCTTGTACTTTTTCTTTTTCCGTTGGTCACGATAAAGTTGCTATCAAATATTTCTATAGCCAATAGAGCATCGGTATTATATTTTCTGGTTAGTTGGTCTATTTGTCTCCAATCAAGTGGTTCAGGAAAAGACCCTAAAATATTCTGGCCTCTTAACCTTTCTGATGCCAAAACAACATCGAACCGAGGGGAAACGCGCAGACTGTTTTGCAGACTGGAAAACATGGTCATCACACCATCTTGATCTTCATTGATTCCTTCTCCAGTTATGATTCCTTCAATTATACCGATAGCATCTTTTTCGTATGCAGTTCTGTCAACCAATACTATCGATTGAATGTCATTTGGAATACTTATATCAGCTGGCCGTAAAGTATTAATAGAAACGGATTTCATGCAGGATGAAAATAACACCGATATTAGTATTAAAAATATATAATACTTTTTCATAAAATTTAATTTAATTTTAAGAATAATGCGTTGTATCTAATACAATTTAGCCAAATCCCCATAAATTAGTTCTATGTCTGTCCAAAAATTCTTTTCACCTGAGGATGTACCCATTCAAAGAGTTCAATTTGCAGGATTGATATTTGATATACTCAGATTAGACAAAATCCATCAAGGAGCGTCCGGAAATAAGTTTTTTAAACTCAAGTATAATTTTATTGAAGCTGAAAAAAACGGGTACAAAAAAATATTAACTTTTGGCGGAGCTTTTTCAAATCATATAGTAGCTACTGCTATCTCGGCTAAATCAAGTGGCTTTAAATCAATAGGAATAATTAGAGGAGAAAAAGTAAACAATCCAAGCTTGAAATTGGCGCAAAAATATGGCATGGAACTTCATTTTATTGATAGAGAGGATTATAGAAAAAAAGAAACAGATGATTTTTTAGATGAACTGAAAAGAAAATATGACAATCCATTTATAATTCCTGAAGGAGGAACTAATGACTTGGCTTTAAATGGTACTGCCGAAATTCATAATTTTATTCCTGAGCATTATAATTTGATAACAGCATGTTTTGGAACAGGCGGGACCCTGGCAGGTTTAATAGAAGGTAAATCTGACCACCAAAAAGTTTTGGGGGTTTCGGTTTTAAAAGGAGATTGGGTAAAAGACGAACTGAAAAATTTAGTGGGTAAAAATAATGATAATTGGAACTTAACCACAAACTACCATTTCGGAGGTTATGCCAAATGGAAGCATGAATTGATTGATTTTATTACAGAATTCTATGAGAAGACAGGGGTTCCTCTGGATCCTGTTTATACTGGTAAAATGATGTACGGACTAATGATGGAATGGAAAAAAGATAATATCTCATCTGATGATCATATCCTGGCTATTCATTCCGGAGGTTTGCAAGGTATAGCTGGTTTTAATGAAAGGTTCGGGTTTAATCTGGCGGAGAGATAGAAAAAACTCGAGAGTTTCTCGAGCTCTTTTTGTAATCATCTTTTAAGCATCTAACCAATTCAAGGCTTCTTGCTTATCATTAAAGTTTTTCTTGGGCATTCCACTTTCGCTGGATACACTGTCTAGTTGCATTTCTGCCACACTGGTTTTGTGTAATTCTGCTACCTTTTTTACACCGGCTTTAATAATTTTCTCCTGAGCTTTGGAGTGCACATCCCTTACATCACCAGGGTGAATTACCATTTCTCTGGCATCTGTAAATAATGTAAAGTCTTTAGTTAATTTATTTAATGCTTCATCCCAGTCTTGTAAATAGCCTGGAATATCTTCTTTATTTCTCCAAAAACCATTGATTTTTAAGAACGCTCTGTTTTTAGTAATATCTACTTTTAAAGAATATTGCTTGTTTTCTGCAATTGTGATCATATTAAAAAATTTGTCCATTACAAATATCCGACAAATGCTTAATTTTGTTGAGGTAAAAATTCCTTTTTCGATATTCTTAGGTTTTAACGGGATGAGTAATTGTATTATATTAATTTAATTTTGATTTGCTTCGGGTTACCCCTTTTTCTGGGCTATATCAAGCCATGGTGGGTCTTGTGGTGGAACGATGCGCCCAATAGACTCAAGGTTTTGAAATATTATGGAATTCCTTTTTTATTGCTGCTAATCTTAAGGTTTTTATTATGGCTCAATCCAGTCTGACTACCGTCTGACCTTGACAATTCCTTAGATCAGTAATGGCGGTTTGGTTGGCTGTTAAGCACATACCTTGAAATTAATCACAGCCTATAGCTGTCCTTTTGTTTTCTATTATCTCTATTGTGGTTTAGCTTTTTTTATTAGCTTTTAGCAGTTCTGGAGGTCACACCGCCCACTCTATCATACTTCGGACTTCGAGCTTCTTGTTTTACACCTTTTCACAAATCAAAATCACCTTCTCCTCATTCTTTAAAGTTGTAGCAAAAAGGTAATGCTCTCCACCGTCCTTTAACCCCAGTTTTTTCTTCAACTGCGCAATGGGCATAGGGAAATTTCTGCTAGCTAAATTAGCTTTCATTTCAGGCAAATACTTTTTTAATTCCTTCCTCTTAGCCGGAATCTGATTCACTATTTTAAATAGCCTGCCAGGGAAGTATTCTTTAATTTCATGGGAAGTAAAAAGATGAGTATTGGGATGTAGCTTTGAGAGTTGAAATTTTTGAGCCAATTGCTTGAAAAAGCCTGCTTTCATCATAGCAGGTGAGGGCTCATACAAATACTGCTGAGGCATTTCATAATTGATAGAACTTTCAGCTTCTGTCAATTTATTGCCTACAAATAAAAAGTGGGGTGTTCCTGCATCAGATAATTGCACTGCATGGATATCAGGATATTCAACAGTGTCTTTACTTAAAACATAAAGTAATTCTTTTACCTCTCCTTGCCATTCTATGATGTAAACCGCTTTTATTTTATTTTCTAGTTCTGCAATTGCCCTGCTGATGTCCTGCATTGGGGCAGCCTTCACGATGATGTTCTTTGACTTTTCAAAAAGCAAGGGCAAAAGCTTAACCAAATTGGGACTACAGTCTTCCCATAAAAAGACTTTCTGATTACGGTCTCCTCTTCTTGCTGGGTCAAGGTAAATCCAATCTAACGGCTTTTTAATATCTTCGAGAAATGCTTCGGATTGCAAATGGTGAACTTCAATATTACTTTTGAGCACTCCAAAATTATACTTTGCCAATTCGCATAACTCTTGCTGTTGTTCTACATAATGGCTTTCTAAAAAGTTTTGCGATAAGTAATAAGTATCAATTCCAAAACCACCTGTTAAATCAGCAAAGCTTTTTCCTGAGATTAAACTGGCTTTGAATTTGGCGGTAGCTTCCGAACTGCATTGTTCCAAAGATAGCTTGGGCGGGAACCAAACTTTTTGAGCATACCATTCGGGTAATTTGGTTTTTGCTTTTTGGCGGGAAGCAATTTGTGATGCTAATTCTCTTAGGGGTAAATCAGGAAATTGCTTTTGCTTTAAAACCAATTGAGCAGGATTATCCTGCTCATGGTCTTTTATAAATTTCCAAATTTTCTCATTTCTATCGTTCAATTCCATAAGGATGAACTAAACTGTGTTCAATCATATATTCTGCAATCTGAACTGCATTAGTAGCAGCACCTTTTCGCAAGTTATCGGCTACTATCCACATATTCAAAGTGTTTTTAGCTGATTCATCTCTTCTAATTCTACCCACAAAAACTTCATCTTTCCCATGAGCATTTAATGGCAATGGATAAAGATTGTTTTTTGGGTCATCCTGCAAAACTACTCCTGGAGTATTTGCTAAAATTTCTTTTACTTCAGCCACATCAAAATCATTTTCGAAAGTGACATTTACAGATTCTGAATGTCCACCCATAACTGGCAAACGAACGCAAGTTGCTGTTAGACCAATAGAATTATCACTAAAGATTTTCTTGGTTTCATTCACCATTTTCATTTCCTCTTTGGTGTAATCATTTTCCAAAAACACATCTATATGCGGCAATGCATTCATATCTATTGGATGTGGATAAACTTTCTCACCTTCTTTTCCAGCTCTTTCATCCATCAACTGGTCAACTGCGGCTTTGCCTGTACCCGTTACGGATTGATAAGTAGAAACCACGATTCGCTGCATTTTATATTTTTTATGCAAAGGAGCCAAGGCCAATACCATCTGAATGGTTGAGCAATTCGGATTGGCAATAATTCGATGATCAATTTTCAGCTCATGACCATTGATTTCAGGCACTATCAATTTGATGCGGTCATTCATTCTCCAGGCCGAGCTGTTGTCAATTACGACAGTCCCAATTTCTTCAAATTTTGGAGCCCACTCTAATGAAGTATCACCTCCAGCTGAAAATAAAGCTAAGTCAGGTTTTGCTTCCACGGCTTCTTCCAAGGTGATAACGGTATAATCCTTACCCTTAAAGCTTATCTTCTTGCCCGCAGAACGAGCAGAAGCTACTAAAAGTAATTCATCAAACTGGACATTTCTCTCATCCAAAACCTTTAAAATTTCACCACCCACTAAGCCTGTGGCGCCTACAACAGCTATTTTCATAATCACAAAATTTAATCTTTTTGTACTTTGCAGTGTTGAAGTCTGCTTGTTTTTATTATTTAAACGCAAAAATAGTATATTTGAAACAGAACCAAGCCAAAACCTTATGATAAAAAACTTACTGACCCTGAGTATTTTATTTTGCTGTTCATATTTCAACCTGAACGCTCAAAACCTACAAGATGACTTTTCTGATGGTGATTTCAGTCATAATCCCGAATGGACAGGAGATACCAACGATTTTATCGTAAATGAATCCTTTCAATTACAACTCCATTTTCAAGAAGACTCCTTACGTCCTGCTTATTTATCCACTTTAGCAGAAAACGGAAATTTAGATAAAAAAGAATGGCGATTTGATGTGAAGTTGGATTTCAGTCCTTCCAATTCCAATAAAGTGGAAATTTACTTAGTAAGCAGCATAGCCGATTTACGTGATTTTGAGAATACGGGCAGCATTCAGGAAGGCTATTATTTGGAGATAGGGGAAAATGGGAGTGATGATGCAATCAGTCTTTTTTACAGAAATGGTGAGAATACACAATTGATCGCCAGAGGAGGAGATGGCGATTTCGCCTCAGCTTTTGATGTGCGTATTCGAGTTAGAAGAGATGCAGATGCGAATTGGGAAATTGGGGTTGACCCCAACAAAGGCCAGAACTTTACTACTGTAGCCAACGGAACAGAAGCTAGCCTAAATGAAACAGGAACTACAGGGTTTATCTGTTATTTCACTTCCAGCCGTAGCACAAGCTTTTATTTTGACAATGTCTATTTGGGAGATTATGTTTTTGACACTATTCCTCCGCAAATTTTGGAATATGAGACTTTAAGCTCAAATGAGATTGAAATTGTTTTTTCAGAAGAAGTGACTTCTGCTTCTGCTAGTGATGTTAATAACTATTTATTGACGCCAGGAGATATTCAACCCACCACAATTCAGCATAATGAAGATACCGTCTGGTTGAATTTTGAAAATAGCTTCGAAAGTGGGTTGGATTATTCTCTAATGTTTGAAAACATATCCGATATAGAAGATAATTTATCCGAAAGTGATAGCATTGAATTTTTCTACTTTGAAGTCGAAGAAGCTGAAATAGGAGATGTGATTGTTAGTGAATTTTTTCCTGATCCGACTCCTGTTTTGGGCTTGCCCGATGAAGAATTCATTGAAATCTATAATAGGTCTGATAAATTTATAGACTTAGAAGATTGGGCTATTTCGGATAATACTTCTTCCTCTGGAACATTGCCCTCTTACATTTTATATCCTGGAGAATATCTAATTTTAGCGCCTGCATCAGCAGAAGAGGGCTATACTGAATTTGGAGAAGTTGTCATTCCTTCTTCATGGCGGGCCCTCAATAATGGTGGAGATAGTGTGACTATCAAAAATCCTGAAGGTATTCAAATGGATGGTTTGGAGTATGATAAAAGTTGGTATCAAGATGATGAGAAAAAAGATGGGGGCTATACAATTGAAATTATAAACCCAAATTTAGCCTGTTTTGACCAAAATAACTGGCGTGCATCTGAAGCTAATGAAGGAGGAACTCCAGGAAATCAAAACAGTATTCTGGATTTAGAATTTACTGGAAGACCACCTGAAATTATTTCTTTTAAAGATACTTCCCCAACTCAATTGGAAATCAAATTCGACAAAAGGATGAATTTACATTCATTATTAAATGCTGAATATTCTCTCACACCTGTGATAGAAATTACAGAAGTTTTAATAGAAGAAGGGTTTGATAAAACAGTCAAATTAAATCTGGCAAGTGAATTGGTAAATGAGATTACTTATGAAATTACTATCAATGCAGTAGAAGATTGCAATGGTAATATTTCTCAAAACCTGAACTCAAGCCTTTTGTATGATGTCATTCCGTCACAATTGGATTCTTTATTATTTCTATCGGATTCTATTTTGCTTTTGACTTTTGACGAGCCTTTGAAAACAGTAAGTGCTGAGAATCCAGGAAATTATGATCTATCACCTGAAATAAATTTGCAAGAAGCACGCCTATGGAGTGAAAATCAAGTGGTCTTGATTTGGGAAAATGATTGGATAGTTGGTTTTCCATACACTATAACAT
>NZ_JAGXGF010000045.1 GCF_024636815.1 Marivirga sp. | reverse complement strand
CTATCCCACCTCTAAACAGCGATTTTCTTCCTAAAAATTCCTTACAATAGCCCGCTATTGCTTCAGAATTTTTAGTTGAAACTCACTATTTACAGGCGTTCTGAATCCTAAATTAGAATCGAACTCAGGTTATTAAGGTTTCGGCTGGTAAAATAAAATCTTGTTATATAGTAGGAAAAAGGAAGGCAAATAGCTACAAAATATAATTTGACATTCTATCTTATGATTAAGCTTCAAATCCCCGAATTTTAATTAAAACATTATATTTTGAGGTTTTGAACATAATTGAGCGCTTTAATAAGTCTCTTTATATTTATTTAGACCTTTTTTATTAGTCTTTTTCATTTATCAAGAGAACCCTAGATATTTAGCGAGCTGATTAAACTGATACTACAACTATCTAATGAGGATCCTGGTAAACACGGCAATCAGAATGGGAAGCACTTCAGAACTACCACACTTCAGCACCTTATTCCATCTCATTTATCCATTGCTTCACCAAAGTCAAACCTTCTTTATGAACCATTTTTCTACCTAATTCAGGCATCATAATTCCAGGGGCAGTAGATTCCATCCGAAAATGGAGAATAGATTGATCGGCATTTCCTTTTACGATATCATATTTCAATCCGCCAGAGCCTTTTCCAGCTGCAATAGGTGTTTTCCCTTCTCCCCAGGCAGCAGGATTATCTTCTGATGCCATTAAATGCAAAGCCGAATTCTTTGCAGGTCCTTCTGGACGATGGCAATGCCCACAATTAATTTCCAGGTAAGCTCTTGCCCGGTCTGCTAATGGAGCATTTTCATTTTCGTAATTCACTAACTTAGGTAAATTCCCTTTTGGAAGATTTGATAGTAGTCCATGTTCTTTCCAATATTGAAGTTGATTTTGTTCGCCATTTTCTGCATAATCATATTTTCCATTAAGCTGTCGGGCAGAAGGACCAATAGGCATGATTTTATTGCCTTTTAAATGACAGCTTCTGCATTGGTTCATATTGGGAATACTGTAGTTGATTTTTTGAGGGTTGCCTTCAACATCTCTCCAGCTGATGCTTTTGGTAGCTCCAGCTACTTCCAAATAGGCTTCGGTTTGTTCATCGTTCCAAACATAAGGTAAAGCCTTCCAACCCCCTTCCTCATGGATTAGTAATCTGGTTTCCAAAATTTTTCTTTTTCCTTTGGGTTTAGAAAAATCATTTGGGTAATAGAAGTTTTTGATTAAAATACTGCCAACTGGAAACTCCATTACTTCTGTTGGGTGATAATCAGCACTTTTGCCTTCAGGTAATTGCAGAAATCGAGCTTTATAAGCATAATCAGAGAAAAGAGCGGAGTTCAATTGGTAAGGATGGGCATTTTCATTTGGAGATAATTCAGCTAATTTGCCTCTAAAAAAATTATAATCCGAGAGGTTTTCTTTCCCTAATTCTTTATTGGAATTAAAGACGAATTGAGTGGAAGTGCTTTCTTGGGGTTCTTCTTTTTGATTTTCTTTAGTACTGCATGAAACTAGAAAGAAAATGCTAAATATGATGTGTATAGAACTTCTCATTTTACTCACAAACAAAATCTCCCAAATTTTCATTCATGTTCTCCAAATCATTTGGAGCATCCAAATTTACAAAATGCACATCCTTTTGGTCGATGCATAAAATTTCTTTTGGGGTTTTGCCTTTTGCCATAAATCCGTCAAATACAATGTCAGGAGGATTAAAAGGATATTTGAAGTTAAATAATTTCCCGAAATCATGCTGAAAAGTGGCAAACCACTTACTATTGCTGATAGTATTCTGCCTGATTTTTATATCCCAAGGATAAGGATTATAATTTTCATCCAAATCATAATTGCTGTTCACCCTTTGGGCAGAACTGGCTTGTTCTGCATTGGCTTCTGTTTCCTCTTCACTCAAAGCAGAAACCAATTCATAACTGATCACTGCTAGGCCTACAGAGCGATTATCAATGATTTCATTTTCATAAATATCTACGTTTCGAGTAGCTAAAACCATGATGCCTGTTCCCGGAGGCACAACACCTACTATATTTCCGGCAGGGGCAAAGTTTCGGTGGTTATTCTCCCTTACTTCATTGTTATAGACTTTAATATCTTCTCCATATTGAGTAAGCCCCGGCAAATCAAAAACCAGAATTCCACCAGTATTATTAATGGCTTTATTTCCATAGATTTCTACAAAGTTGGAATTTTCACTTTCAATGCCGGCTACATTTTGATAAGCTTCATTATTTCGGATAATGACAGAATCAGATTGCCCGACATAAATACCTGCATCGGAAGAGCCAATGGCTATGCAATTTTCAATTAATACATTTTTGCAAAGTACAGGATAAAGCGCATAAGCACCGTTTTTTTCACTGACTTTGCCAGTCCATTGCGCTTTAACCTTTCGAAAAGTGATGCCGTCTGTATCGGTAACTTTAATATTATCGCCTGCAGCATCTTCAATGGTGAAATCTTCCAGCAAAATGTTTTTACAATCAGCAATTTTTAAGCCTTCTGCTCCTTCTTCCTGTTTTTTGAAGGATAAAATCGTTTTATCTATACCTGCACCTTTAAAAACGATATTTGATTTTTCATCCATCAATAAGCTTTTGGAAAACCTGAAATAACCTTCAGGAATGGTAATGGTGTCACCATCACTTGCCATAATCAGAGCTGTTTGTAAATCTTTTTCAATGTTTTGCCAATTGGCATCTGCTCGGTCAGCAATTTTATTTTCTTTACATCCTAAAATGAATAAAAATATTAATAAATAAAAAACAGCTCTCATATTCCTAATTTTAAAGCAATATAATATTTCTTATGGAAAAAAATATATTAGTACTATGTTGATAAATAGGGCTTGCTTAAAAACGGATAATAGATCAAAAATGAACTTTCTATCTTTTTTGACAGTGATTATTGCCTAATAGTTTTTCAGCAAGTGCAAGCTTTTTTAGAGTCAATATCCATAATATTTACACTAGAAAATCAAAAATTGATTTTCTAGTGCTCTAGCCTCAAGCACCTCTTCTACTTCCTGGGCTTCAGCTCAAGGTATAAGAATACATCTATACTTCGCCCACTTGTATAAGAGGCACTTGAGATTAAGCAGGCCCTAAATAGAATTAGAAAGCCATTTAACAAACAATTTTAACTAAAATTGATTTATTTTATAGGTTTAATAGTTTCAGTTAAAATTATTGAAATGTTGTTCTTTCTGTTGTAGTGGTTGCTTACGCTTGTATTGATGATTAAGTAATCAGCAATAGATTTGAAGTTATGGTTTGAAAATATTAAATTGAACAATAGCAGCACAACTTTTTATAAAACAGCTTAATTACTGTTTTAAAATCTAATTGATTTAAAACTCTCCATTTAAACCATACGGTTGGGGTTTTATTTATTTTTTCACTATTATTCTAAACTGCTTTTTACTAAATTGAATTAGTTAATTTTAATAAATCAATTTGTCTGCGCAAACAGAATCATTAATTATTCGCCAACTAAGTCAGGGAAATCAAGCCGTTTTCGAACAGGTTTACTCTGAGTACTATCCAAGGTTAGTAAGTTTTGCTAATGGTTATTTGTTTGATATAGATGAAAGCAAAGAGCTGGTCCAAAATTTTTTTATAGATTTTTGGATCAAGATTACAGAAGTAAAAATTGAAAACTCTATACACTCCTATCTCTTTACTGCTGTAAAAAATCGATGCTTAAATCAAATTAAAAAGTTGAACATCACAGATAGAAAAAAACTACAATATATTGAAGCGAATTTACAAAGTCAGTTAGTAGTTGCCCCAAATAAACAACTGCAAGATTTAGAATTACAATTAATGTTGGAGGTAGATAAGCTACCACCTCAAGTAAAAAAAATATTAGTTTTGAAATATTTTAAAGGCAATAAAAGACATGAAATTGCCAAATTGCTGGGAGTTTCTGAAAACACTGTTAAGACTCAATTGCAACGTGGGAAAAAGAAATTGAAAAGTGTATTAGATAATAAAATGCTCCATATCTTTTTATCTTTAATGTGATACTAAATGAAAGGAAATCACTTCTCTTAGTAAGAGTTAGTATTATTTAATTTTATTAAAACACGAAAAATCCCAATATGTTGTCATCCCTTTTTCATATTGCATTGTCATACTATTGATAATAATGGAAAATGAAGAATAAAAATTCAGGAAAGTCTTTAGATTTTGAGATTATCTGGAAAGCTGTTCATGGTAACATGGAGGAGGATGAAAAAATCCTTTTAAATGAATGGCTGGAGCAGAATCAGAGAAATCGTGTTTATTTCCAAAAAGTTAAAGAACATTTTGCAGGCAATGAGTTGGAACTCGTTGAGGCAGATTTAAAGCACTTAAGAAATTCTTTAGCTTCCCGAAGGAAATCTCCTAAAAGTAGCAATAAGAAAAAAACTTTATTCATATCAGTTGCGGCATCCGTAATTCTAATTCTTAGTTTTATTTCTATTTTCACTAAGAGGGAGGATAAATTATTTGAATTAGAGCATGCAAAACCAATTGTTTCATACCCGGAGCCAGGCAAGCAACAAGCAATACTTCATCTTGGAGGAGGTGAAAAATTACTATTAGGCGAAAAATCAAGCTCAAATGACAAAGAAGCTGAAAAAATTGATAATTTTTTAAATCTTAAAAAAGAGTCCCTGGAGTATAAAAAGAGTTCTTCCTCAGCTTCAAAACAGCATGAATTAGAGGTTCAGACAGGTGGTGAATTTATGCTTGTCCTTTCTGACGGTACCAAAGTATGGATAAATTCAGAATCACGACTTAAATACCCGGCTAGTTTTGGTACTGATAAGCGAGTGGTTGAATTGTCAGGGGAGGCCTACTTTGAGGTTGCTCATGACGCAAGCAGACCATTTGAAGTTGTTACAGGAAATCAAACCATTAGGGTTTTGGGCACCTCATTTAATGTAACAGGTTATCCTAAAGAAGAAACAATCTCTACTCTATTGGAAGGTAAAATTCAAATTGAAACCTCTAAGAATAAAACTGCAGTGCTCTCCCCCGGAGACCAGGCGATCTATCATCCGCAAAATCAGAAATTACATAAAAAACAAGTAAATGTAGAACACTCTATAGCCTGGAAAAATGGCTTGTTTTATTTTAAGGATAAGCAACTTGAACATATAATGGAAGTGCTTGCACGCTGGTATAAGATTGAAGTAGAATATAAAAATCCACAAAAGAGGAAAATAAGATTTACAGGGACACTAAAACGCTATAGCAGCTTTAAAGAAGTAATTAATTTAATCGAAATGACAGGTGATGTAAAATTTTCTATCAGTAATAATAATAAGGTGATTATTGAATAAAAAAGGGAATGCTGCAACATTCCCTCTAAAGCATTCAGTAATAAAACCAAATGTTTAATCTAACTATACAAAACTATGAAATTATTAGTAAAACTAATCGTCTGGAGACAGTTTAGAAACGTATTTTTAATTATGAATTTAACGGGTATTCTGCTCTTTCTTTCTTTATTATCTGTATCTGCAGGAGTCTATTCGCAAGAACGGATTTCTGTACATAAAACCAATACTACAATAGATGAGCTAGTGGAGGTAATAGAGAAACAAACTGATTATCAGTTTTTTTACAATTCTAGCCTGTCCAGGCAGGTCGGCTCAATTGATATTGACATAGAAGAAGCCACCATTTATTCTTTTCTTCAAGAGCTTTCATCAAAATCGAATTTGGAATATGCCATAAAGGATCAGATTGTTATTCTTAAAGAAGGTAAAAAATCAGTCCAAAGTACTAAGACTATTCGTCAAACTTTAAGTGGGACAATCAAAGATAGCAAAACAGGAGAGGCACTCATCGGAGCCTCTGTATCTGTAAAAGGTACTTCTAATGGAACTGTGGCCGATGTAAATGGTAATTTTGATCTAGAATTAGAGACTGGGAAGTACACATTGACCGTTAGTTACATTGGTTATAAAACCAAAAATATATCAATAGAAATACTTCCTGGAGAAAACAAAGAAATCAATATTACCCTAGACAGAGAAGTGAGTTCAATGGATCAAGTGACCGTTGTGGGTAGCCGTACGACTCCGCGGACTACAATGGAATCACCAGTGCCGATTGATAATATTTCTGCCAGTGAATTGACTAGAAGTGGACAAAATGTATTGGATCAACAACTTATGTTCAAAGTACCTTCTTACAATGCAACCCAACAGCCCATATCAGATGCGGCTGCTCATTTTAGTCCTGCTGGATTAAGAGGGTTACTGCCAAGTAGAACTTTAGTATTGGTTAATGGAAAAAGAAAAAATAGTTCCGCATTGGTTTACAGTTATGTTACTCCAGGACGGGGAGAAGTAGGTGTGGATATGAAAGCAATTCCAACATCTGCAATAGAAAGAGTAGAAATATTAAGGGATGGTGCAGCTGCTCAATATGGTTCTGATGCAGTGGCAGGAGTAATAAACCTTGTACTAAAAAAGAAGTCAGATCCTTTTATTAATATGGGATATAATGTTACCTCTCAAGGTGATGGACAACAGTATAATTTTGATACAGGTTTTGGGGTTGATATTTTGGATAAAGGTTATGCTAATTTTACTTTTAGTCATATTGACCAGCAAAGGACACAGCGGGCAGGAGAAATTACGAGTCTAGAGGACGAAGCTAATTATTGGGGAGTGGATGAAACCACTGATTACTCATTATCTGACTTAGATAATTTTCTTACAAGAAATCCATCGGCTGGCTTTCAAGTTGGATTGCCCGATATGACCATCACAAGCTTTTCCTATAATACAGGTTACACCTTAAGAGAAGAAACTAACACGGAAATATATTCTTTTGGTACCTTAACAAATCGAACTGGATCTGCGCCACAGTTTGCAAGAGTGCCTTATTGGGTGCCGGGTTTTCAGGCTATATATCCAAATCAGGAATTTTTTCTTGCTGAAATGGCACCACAAATTTTGGACAATACCTTTTCATTGGGAATCAGAAGTGATTTCAATGATTGGAATTTTGATTTAAGTTCTACTTTGGGTAAAAATAGAATTGATTATTATATCAATAATTCATTTAATCAATCTTTTGCAGGAGCAAGCCCCTCGAATTTTTATAATGGCGCTCATGAATTCAGTCATGTTGTGAATAATTTAGATATATCACGTGCCTTTGAGCCAGCGGGAATTAAAGCTTTGACATTAGCATTTGGTGCAGAACATAGAACTGAAAATTTTAAAATTGAAGCTGGAGAATTCGCCTCATATGGTGATGGAGAGTCACCAGATGCGCAAGGTAACAGAACAGGTTCAGAATCTTTTCCTGGATTTAAACCTGAAAATGCTTCCAATAATTATAGAAGTAATTTAGGATTCTATACTGAGTTAACTACTGATATTACTGATGGCTTTTTAATAGGAGGTGCAGCACGTTTTGAAAACTATAGTGACTTTGGTCAGAATATCTCGTGGAAATTAAATAGTAGAGTAAAGTTATATGAGGATAAAATTAATTTGAGAGCTTCTGTGAGTAATGGTTTTAGAGCTCCTTCTCTACATCAAATTTATTATACAGCAGTGACTACAACCTTGACTGAAAATGGAGTTGTTCAGAATGGAATATTAGAAAACGAAAATCCAGCTCTTAGAGCTTTAGGGATTCCAAAATTGCAAGCTGAAACTTCTTTTAATATTGGTGCAGGTTTAACTTTTAGGATTACCGATAGAATAGGCTTAACAGCTGACGTTTACCAAATAACAGTTGATGATCGGGTAGTTTTATCAGGGCAGGTGACGGCAACAGGCGATCCAGCATCTCCTATTGATCAGGTATTATCAGATGTGGGTGTAGGATCTGCAGGTTTTTTCCTTAATGCTATTGACACAAAAACTCAAGGTTTAGATATAGTACTTAGCTTTGATGATATAACAGCAGGTAAAGGGTATTTCGAAGGGAGTATTGCTGCAAACTTTAATGAAACCACAGTGGAGTCTATTAACTTACCGAACTTTATTGTTCAAAATAATTTAGAAAATAATATTTTCTCAAGAGAGGATGTTTCAAGAATGGAAACCTGGAGGCCACAGGAAAAGATTGTAGGAAATGTAACTTACAATCTGGATAAATTTTCTGCTACCCTGTCAAGTTTGTATTATGGATCTGTAACTTATCTATCAAATAATGAGGTAGACGATGCAACCTACTCAGGTAAAACATTAGTAAATCTAAGTGTTTCATACGAGATGAATGATAATGTACAATTTACTGTAGGTGTAAATAATATAGCCGATGTATATCCGGATACTTTCGGGGAAGCTTATGCAGACAGAGGAGGTCATCCAACAGATAGAAATTTAGACTTTGTAGGAAGATTTCAATATCCATGGCAAACTACTCAGTTTGGTATAGATGGAAGAAGATATTTTGCTGAAATAAATTTCAGGTTCTAATCATTTTCATATAATTCAATTACAAAGGAGTGCGTAAAGTTTACGCACTCCTTTTTTTATGAAGGTTTCTTTAAAAAGAAAAATTTTAAGCCTCTCCCAAATAAACGCTTGCAAAAACTAGTGAATATCATTACTAAAGCTCGCCATCTATATACTAAATCTTGCGGATAGCCGGTAAAGTTTCTAAATTGTATCTTATACCTATGTAAAAACCTGACAGGTTTCAGTATCTAAAAATATTATCGACATGAAATCATTACTTTTTATCACCTTATTTCTGTTCACTTTTCACTTATCTCAGGCTCAGGTGAAATTAAATCATATTGCCGTTTATGTTGAGAATTTGGCGGAGAGCAAATCTTTCTATTCAGATATCATTGGATTAGAGGAAATTGAGGAGCCTTTTAAAGATGGATTGCACGTTTGGTACAAATTGGGCAGTACTCAATTGCATTTAATAGAAGGGGAATGGGAAGAACCAACTATTAATAAAAACAATCATTTATGTTTTAGTATAGAAGATATGCAGGGGTTTATTGAAAATTTGAAAGCTAATAAAATCCAATTTGAAAATTGGGTAGGGGAAGCAGGTGAAAAAAACCAAAGAGTGGATGGTGTTCAGCAAATTTATTTCACTGATCCTAATGGTTATTGGATTGAAGTGAATGATGATTATTGATCCTTATATTCATATTTTAATGAGCGGGTATAGGAAGTAGTTAAGGGGGTTGAAAAAGTTGAGTTTATCGAAACATCAATGGGAAGATTGTCTTCATCGTAATTTGTTTCAAATATTCTTTCGAATTTAAATCCTTCCCTCCATGGTATTGAATACTCGTACTCAGTATTAAGTTTTTTCATATTATTTAATGTCAATAATGGAGTTTTTAAGAAGAAACCTTCAACAAATCCTAAAGAATACAAAAACACCCTAGCTGAATAATTTAAACCCGAAAGCGGATTTTTTTTATCATCATATTCTAAATGGTCGGTTCTAATAGATCTCCAATCTGAAGTGTCTCTATCATTTAAAGTGAAGTTTGATTGAGGGGAAGCAATAGGTTGTGGTTTGGATTGATTATTAGTAACTCCTATATGACCGTAAGATTGCTGTTCACTCATCATGATATTTCCTGAGGCATCATATTCTAGCTTCTCTTTACTTATTAAGGATAAATCAAAATTATCAAAATTTTTAATTTCACTAAGAAATTCTTTTCCATCCCAGTAAATCGTGATTTTAGTTAGTTTTTGATCCTCATATTCAAACTCTCTTTTTGTAAAGCCCACTTCATATTTAGCAGTTGATTCATTGTAATTGCTATATATTAATTCAGTTTGAGTCATAAAGCCATTGGATGATTTTATGATGTATTCTATTTCAAATTCTTGAATTTCATTTATATGTTCCTCGATCTTTATTAATTCATAGACTACTTTGATCAATTGATTAGTGTTATTATAGTAAAACGAAATAACTCTTTTAGAAATTATTTTATCTTCATGATTGGGATTTATTGAAGTAATTATAAGTGTATTTAAAAGATTGTTTTCAGAATTAAATTCGTAGTCGAACTTCCTTTCCCTATCACGATACTCAATCTTTTTGATATCCTTGGGCAGTGAGATAATATTATCATCAGTAGGTATTTTTATATTTTCCTCAGAGCATGAAAAAAATATGAATACCAATAATATAAAAATCAAAGCATTAAATCTTTGGAACATAAAATCAAAAATATGTGGCCTTTTAAATATACTAAAAAAATAGTATACTTAAAATGCCACTCAACATGATGACTTTACAGAAATTGCTTAAAAAGTGGTAATGCTTGATGGTGTCTGCAAGACTTAATTTGTGAATGAAATAAATAACAAAAAGTGTCAATCCTGAAAAATAAAAATATAAAATATCATTCTCCAGAAATTGTGTCATATAGAAAATCAGAAAGTAAAAAACAGAGATAAGAATATATAGTAGCAATTTCGTTTTTCGGATTCCCCAGATGATCGGCAGTGTTTTACAACCAAAATTGGCATCGCCTTTCCAATCTTCCATGTCTTTTACAATTTCACGGATAAGACTGATGGCAAATGCAAAAAGCGCATAAGTATGGACGAGGATTGGTTTTTGTCCAAAATAAATGGAGATGATAGAAATGGAAAGCCCCGTTAGTGCAGCCACTATTAAATTTCCTATCAAAGGTAATCGCTTTAATTGGTTGGAATAAAGCCAAAGCATAAAAGCCGCTGCGAAGTGAATAGCTCCAATTTTCCAATCTAAAAATGTACCCATAATGATGGCAGCAAAATTTAGAAATGTATGCCAAAAAAGTACTACTCTTCTTTTGATAACTGTTCCAACTATTACTTTCTCAGGTTTATTGATGTAATCTATTTTTACATCATAATAATCATTGATGATATAACCTGCAGCCGCTAAGAAAACAGTACTTAGACTCAGTAGGAAAAGCTCAACATTAAAAATATGAATACCCTCTAACAAAAATAGTGCAGTGAGGTATTGACTGAACACTATAATTAGCAGATTTTGAATACGAATCAGCTTCACAAAACCTGGAAATGAAAAGTTCTTGGGCAACTGCTGTGTCATTTTAAGGATTCAACTGATTTCTTTTTTAAATTTCACCAATCAAATGCGTTTGTCCTAATAGGGGATGTTTTATTTTTTCGGAAATTATTCTTAATTCATTGATTGTCTAAGATATTCTGACTAATCAATCTATATATCTCCTGTACATTTTCATCACTTTGAAGCATTTCCATATGCTTATCCAAAGTTTCCAAATCACCTCTTTTAGCAGGGCCTGTTTGCACAGATTGAGGAGAATGCTTCAATGCTTTTTCAATTGTTTCCATAATAAGCGGATGGAGAAGAGAAAAATCAAGTTGAGCATTTTTCATGATTTTCTCTGAGATGCTCATCATTTGATTGGTAAAATTGCAAGCAAACACTGCGGCCAAATGCATCTGTTTGCGCTGAGCTGTTGAAATTATTTGAATATTTTTGCTTAATGACTTAGCAAGGTTATTCAAAATCTTTAAAGCTTCTTTATTTTCACTCTCCAATAAAAATGGGACTTTTTCAAAATCCAGTTTTTTATTTTTGGAGAAAGTTTGCAAAGGGTAAAATACTCCTGTTGCAGCTGCGGATGAATACTCCATCACATCTAACCCCTTACTTCCTGAAGTATGCACCATCAAACTTTGTTCTGGGAGCTTTATTTCCTGTGTTATGCTTTGGATAGCATCATCAGGAACGGCTAAAATGAAAATTTGTGAAGGGCTGTCTGAAAAATCTAAGTTTTCTTTAATCTTAGCATTGTATAAATTTCCAACCAGCTTCTTAGCAGATTTACCATCTGGCGTATAAACTTCATTCACAAAATGCCCCACGTTTTCAAGAGCAGGCGCCAAATGCCAGGCTAGATTTCCTGCTCCTATAAAACTGATATGGTAAGCTGCACTTTTCACTCTAAGCCTTTTCGCTTCATTTTATAAAATTCTGAATACCTTCTATATATTGCCATTCCAAAACCAATGGTTAAAACCAGAGTTCCAATCCATAATAGATTAATCAATGGTTTTTCCAATGCCTTTAAGATAACATAATCCTTTTGCGTAGTCCTGACT
>NZ_JAGXGF010000044.1 GCF_024636815.1 Marivirga sp. | reverse complement strand
AACAAACAATATACATATGAAAATTATTTTGAGAAATAGTGCTTTAGCGATAATAGCCGCCTTGTTTTTCGTGGCATGTGGTGATAAAGAAGAAAAAGAAGGTACAACCATCAGCGGAACTGTAGAAAACCCGCAAGATAAGGGAGTAATTACTCTGGCTAAAATCAGTGCAGGAAAAAGAGAAGTTGTAGATACTCTTTATTTGGATGCAAATAATACATTCGAAACTACAGTGCAAACTTCAGGTCCTGAGTTTTTCCAAGTGAATTTTTACAATAGTCAGGTAGCGACTTTAATCGTAAATGAGGATGATCTGCAGATTGTAGCAGATGGAGGAGATAGAAATGGAAAGCTGGAAATTACAGGTTCTCAGGACATGGAATTCATGGCAGAATTGCAGGATATCATGAAAAAGCAGACTGAGGAAGTACAGGAAATCAATAAGGAATTCATGGCAGCTAGAAAAGCTGAGGATGAAGAGAAAATGAAAAATATTCAGGACGATTTCCTTTTGATGCAGGAAAAGAAGAAGGAAAACATAAAGAAAAAAGTAGAAGAGATGTTACCTTCTTTAGCGGCTATACAAGCCATGAATTTCTTCAATCCAAATGAAGATTTTGAGTTTATGAAGTCTGTGGCTGATAGAATAGCTGAGGCACATCCTAATTCAGATATGGCTTCTTTTTATAAAAAGCAAATGGATGATATGGCGAAAATCTCAGTAGGAGCCCAAGCACCTGATTTTAGCATGCCAACTCCAGAAGGAGATACTGTAAGCTTGAAAGACTTCAGAGGAGATTATTTATTAGTTGATTTCTGGGCAGCATGGTGTAAGCCTTGCCGACAGGAAAATCCAAATATTGTGGAAGCTTACAATAAATATAAAGATGAAGGTTTTCAGATTCTAGGTGTTTCATTAGACAAAAAACGTGAAGATTGGTTGAGAGCTATTGAAGCTGATAATTTAGAATGGACTCAGGTTTCTGAATTGAAATATTGGCAAACCCCAATTGTTCAGGAATATAAAATTAATGGTATTCCATTTTCTTTATTGCTTGATCCTGAAGGTAAAATTGTAGCTAAAAATTTAAGAGGAGAAAGACTTCATGAAAAATTAGCGGAGATTTACGGAAGTTAACCAATCTGAATTATTTAATAATAGAAGCCCTGTTTCAAATGCGATTCAGGGCTTTTTTGTTTGATTTCGGAAGGAGAGTTTAATTAGATTACTACATTAGATTAGAGCCTAAGCCTGCGAAGACGGGTATCTGGCCATAGTAGGTGACTTATCGACTGAAAGTAGAGGTGCCAGCGGTCATGTTGTCATTGTTCATTCAGCCCTTTTGAGACTCAGTTAAAAGACGATGGCATGAGGAATATTCAATTCTCTATTAATTTAATGTTGACAGATTTTTATACTAATGTTACTAAAGGTATTATATCACCTAAATCCTTATTAATTGTTTAACAGCGGGTTAAACATGTATTAATAATCAATGATGACCTTTAGGAAACCAATAGAGGTCATGATAACACATTATAAAACTTTAGTCATATCCGATGTACATCTTGGTACAAAAGGTTCGAAAGCAAAAGAGTTAGTAAAATTTCTTAAGCAATGCAGTTGCGACAGATTAATATTGAATGGAGATATTATTGACGGATGGCAGCTCAAAAAATACGGTACCTGGAAAAGAAAGCATACACGCTTTTTCAACAGAATCCTTAAAATGATAGAGGAGCACAAAACCGAAGTTATCTATTTAAGAGGGAATCATGATGATTTCTTAGATCAAGTGCTTCCTTTTAAAGTGGGGAATCTTACCATTACACGCGATTTAATAATCGAAAGTAATGGTAAAAAATTCTATGTAGTGCATGGTGATATTTTTGATTCTATCACCACCAATCTCAAATGGGTAGCTAAATTAGGAGATGTGGGCTATACCTTTTTATTATGGGTGAATTCTCAATACAATCAATATAGAAGAAGAAAAGGCTTGCCATATTATTCGTTAAGTCAGGTAGTAAAATCAAAAGTAAAATCTGCAGTTTCTTATGTAGATGATTTTGAAAAACAACTTGTTGAGATCGCAAAAATTAAAGATTGTGATGGTATTATCTGCGGACATATCCATCAGCCTGCTTTAAAGGAGATTGGAGGCTTGATTTATATGAATTCGGGAGATTGGGTAGAAAGTATGAGCGCTTTGGCAGAAGATAAAGAAGGTAATTGGTCTTTGGTTTATTATGCCGATACTTCAGCTTACAAATCCAACCATAAGAAAATGGAAGGAATCAATCTTGATCAAAAAACAACATTAGAAACAGAAGAAATAAATCTACGAAAAAAGACTGCATAATAAATTTTTGCTGAAAAGGCTTTATATTCGAATATGGCTTTAATCAGTAAGAAGAAAAAGATATTTCCTGTAAGTAATAATTTGTTGAAGTATCTGGAAAAACATGGGAGGCAGCTCGATATCCCCATTAAATACAGTGATTTAACTAGAGCGAATAATGCTATTCCGCTTTATGATAGTGAGGATAATGATACCTTATGGGAAACCTTGTTTTTTCCTCAAGACGATATGAAGCATATTTATTATGGGTTAAAGAATATATATGCAATACTTAAAGCAGATGGTGATTTGTCTGTAATGGAACACCTTTATGTGGATAGAGTCGATGCCTGTACTTACGGAAATACATATCCTTTTCGCGTAAGAATAGTAAATCAAATAAATGATAATTTCGATTATTTCTACATTAAAAAAGCTGATGCTTCCAGAATTTATGGATTAGAATTGGAACATTTACTTTCTCCTAACAGAATGAGTTATATCGTAAATGGAGATACTTTAATTGAAGAACATATTCCAGGCATACCGGGTGATCAATTTATCAGAAATTACATGAATGATGGTAAACTGAATAAAATCCGTTTGGCAAAAGAATTTGTAAAGTTTACCGAAAGATGTTTTGTACGATTGTTGGGCGATATGCATTCAAGCAATTTTGTAATTGATATCACACCTGATTTTGAAGAAATCCATTACAGAATTAAAAGCATTGATTTTGATCAGCAGTCTTATGAGGGCAGAAAAGCGGTTTATATGCCACAATATTTCAAACAGAATAATCCGATCATTGAATTGGGTTTGGAGCTGATGACACCCGCCACGGTTAAGCAATACCAAAAGGAAGAACGCTCTTTAATCGTGAATAGAATGAAAGCTTCTGATCTTAACTTAAAGGAACTGATGAAAGCTATGAGAAAAGATGTAATTTCAATTCCCGAAAATATAGCCAGTCTTAAAGCAGAATTAGCAGAACATTATCAGCACCAAGATTTTAATAATTGTAAAACTATGGGTGATATTGTAGCCGAAAGCCTACAATATTTAAGAGTTCATAATTAAGCTTAAATCATTATTTTTAGCTCTTTTTCATTGAGAAAGTATGGACTATTTTGACTAGCGAATTAGAATGATTTTTTGATTTAAAGCATCTGTAACTTCTTGCAAGAACCTCTTTATCATTGGATATTCTTCAGGCATATAAATGACTTGGTCGTAATCGATAGTATATTCAATTTTCAAGGTGTTCCCCATTTTTTTATATTGATACATGAGCTTTCCTTTTCCGTCTTCCAAAGCAATACTCTTGTCTGAAGGGTATTCTAGAACGGTCCAGCCATCTGGTATTTCATAAGAATAACTAGCTTTTCTGATTAAAGGCGTATAAAGTGTAAGTGGATTTTGACGTTTTTCAGCTTGAAGTGGATTTTCGCTGAATTCATTTAATACCACAGGAGAAATTTCCATATAATTTTTTGCAACAGAGTCTGCAGGTCTCACGAATGATAAGTATTCTTTTAAAAATTTATTTTCATCGAAACCGTCATTTACCTCATGTTTTTTGATGTTCCAATCCATATTCTCAAATATGGTTTCAATCAGATAGTCATTATAAGTTCTGTTGCTGTTTAAAAATCGTGAGTCGAAACCATATACAGCATAACCTTCTCTTTTTACTTCATAAAGTCCTTTTATAGTAGCAGTATCCGATACTACAAACTCAGCAGTGACCATTTCTTTGTCTTCGAATTTGAAGTTCAAAGGCACAAATCCTGGTGCTTTCTGTGAAATGACTAATCCACCGTTATTAATGTAATTAGGTGGAAGCATATTAAATAATAGGTTTTTATCGAAAGCATCTAAGAAATAATTTTCACCATTATATCGGATCATGCAAACGTATACGTCAAAGAGTTCGAAATAAGGGTTCTCAGGATATGTAGGTCTGTTTTCCAGAGAACTCAAAGCTATTAAGTAAGCATCAAATCCTGCTTGATTAAGCATTTTAATTAAAAGCATATTGATTTGCTGAGGAGTGCCTCTCCTTGCTTTATACACTTCTTCTAAGCTTTTATCCTTATAAGATACATCAACAGTAAAATTATTTCGGATAAAGAAGTAAAAACCTTTAATAACATCCATTTTAAATAATTCAGGATGATATATTCTGTTGATTTCTTCTTGTAAATAACTGCTCCTAGAATAAACTTCTCTAAAAAAAGGCGAACCTGCCCAGTTGTAGGCTAATTCCTCATAATTTTGAGGCAGTAGAAATTCTGTTGATTGTTTCGGTAAGGTGTATTCTGCTAATTTGAATTTTAGTTTTGAAATAAAATAATTATAACCAGGAATATCAGCTTCCTCTACATAGGATGGGATGCTATCCATTTTGAAATCTTCTATAAGGACTTCCGTTTGCTTGCCCTTCACCATTTTTTTAACCGTTCTTCGGTCAAAATCACCCAAACTTCTGGAACCTTCCAAATATTTATAAAACAGTAAATAATTAGGAATCTCTGTAGTGTAAGTTGACCTTACTACAGGAATGTCATTTTGGAAATACCAGCTATTTAATTGCTGCCAATCAGCAATTTTAATTTGATAAGTATATTCAATTATGCTTCCGATTTTAGCATTTGGTAGAGAAAAGTAATTTTCTACCACACCATTTTTGGTCTTTTTTCTAATTTTGGAGGTGTCTAAACTGTCAATAACCAAAGAATTATTTTTATCTAGATTATAAGTACTTCCTTTTATAAAAAGCAGTGAATCATTCTCGATGTGGGGGATCATAACATTGGCCCACTCTAAGCCCTCTTCTCTTAAAATTTCAATTTTGGTGGTGTGTGTAAATATTAATTCGAAATTTTCATTATACCTACTGTATCCACTATCTAACAGGATAATAGCTTCAGCATCAATGCCAAATGCAGAGTTTTCTAATTGAGTGCTTTCCTGAGCTAATATTTGAAAAGAAAAAATGAAGGATAAAAAAGTACTTAGTAATATCTTCTGCATTTTGATTCAATTTAGTTGATAGACAGTAAATTTCTTTTAATAAAACTTTTAAAGCAATTATTATTCCAAAGTAATATAAGAATTCTATGAAACGATGAATAATTCATTCAGTTGAGATAGATTTAAAACTCTTAGAAAATAGATTTTAATTTGCTTAAACAATCAATTTCATGCGTAACACTAGACTTATGTTGTTCTTTTTTGGGATTAAAATAAATAGTATCCATACCAAAATTTCTAGCTCCTAGTATATCCGTTTGCAGATTATCACCAATCATAATGCTTTCGTGTTTCTTTGCATTCGCAGTATCAATTGCGAATTTAAAGATAGAAGACATAGGTTTTTTATAACCAGCGTCATCAGATGTTACCACAGTTGAAAAGTAAGATTGTAGTTTAGATTTTTCTAATTTTAGTTTTTGAACATCATTAAATCCATTTGTTAAAATGTGAAGTTGATAATTTTCTTTTAAATAGTCTAGCACTTCAAAAGCATAAGGTATTAAGTGAGGTTTTGTAGGACAAAGCATCAAATATTCATCTGATAATTTATTGCTCAAATCTTGATCATCAATATTAAAATGATTTAATATTTTTAAAAATCGTTGTTCTCGGATAGTATCTCGGGAGATTTTATTTTTATTAAATTCTCTCCAAAGAGATTGATTGACCTCGTCAAAACACAAATTAAAATGATCACTATTGCCTACTCCCAAGTTCTTGAGTTGATATTTTAAAAACAATTCCCCCAAAGCTTCATTTGAATTTTTCTCATAATCCCAGAGTGTATGGTCTAAATCGAAGAAAATATGTTTGTATGAATTTATTTTATCCATTTTTTACTGTGCAGTTTGTTTAAAGCTAGCGTCCTATTGGAGTACATCACTTTAAAAGTTTCTAAATCTTTCTGTAATTGTTGATCTTTTTCAACAAATTTCAATGTCTGTGCTAATAAATCTTTAACTTCTTCTTTTACATAGTAGAATACCCATTGATCAACTTTCTTTGAATTTAACACGCCATTATTTTTTAAATAAGTTAAATGCCGAGAAGTTTTTGCTTGGGTGAAATCCAAAATTAACTCCAAATCTGATATGCACATTTCCTGATTCTGATGTACTAAAAATAGCACACGCAATCTAGAATCTTCTGAAAGACATTTATAAAATTGTACACTGAAATTTAAAGTAAAGTTCTTGAGCCTCATCTAAATTAGATCATATTCAAGTAAAAGTAATAAAGGAATAATGAACTATTGCATCAATAATTAAATTATCAACCTGAGTTCGATTCTTATTTAGGATTCAGAACGTCTATAAATAGTGAGTTTCAACTAAAAATTCTGAAACAATAGCAGGCTATTGCAAGGGGTTTTTAGGAAGAAAATCGCTGTTTATAGGCGGAAAGGGGAAAACTTT
>NZ_JAGXGF010000003.1 GCF_024636815.1 Marivirga sp. | reverse complement strand
GATTGCCTGTGTGCTTAAATCCGTAGCAAAAATCTGAATGGGAATTTTTTCGCTGTCCTTGCTTTCTTGTATTTCAAGCAGAATAATGGCGATAGAATATGCTTCTTCTCCTGATGCACATGCAGGAACCCAAATACGCAAGGCCTCTCCTGTTTTTTTTCTGCTGAGTAGCTTGGGTAAAAGATGTTCTTTTAAATATTTGTATGTGTCTGTATCCCGAAAAAAACTGGTTACATTAATTAGCAAGTCCTGATAGAGAATATCTATCTCCTCGTTTTTTTTGTCAAGATACTTTGCATACTCTTTTATCGTATTTATTTTATACAGAAACATTCTACGAATGATTCGCCTTTTGATGGTGGTCAATTTATACTGGCTAAAATCAACACCTGTGTCTCTGTACAAATGGTTGAGAATAATTTCTAAATCAGGATTGCTGTTGTCAATTAAATCTTCTTTAGCCCCCATCTCCCTCATACTTGCGAGATTCTTTCTGTAGCTGCTTGATTTTATAAATGGCCGTTTGCTTAGTCGCGATAGCTCAAGGGCAATTTCCTTTGGAGATAAAATAAAATGAACTACACCTGCTGCAATGGCACTTTGAGGCATGCTTGAGAATTTTGCTGTGTCATCTTGCGCAAAAGTTAACCCACCTTGCTGGTTGATGGTTTTCATACCTGCTGTTCCATCGTTTCCGCTGCCGCTAAGAATAACTCCGATAACCTTTTCTTTTTGCGCATTTCCAAGTGAAGAAAAAAGAACGTCAATTGAAATTGACGAACTGTTTTCTGCCCGCGGTATTAATTTTATGTGCCCATCAATTACTTCAATTCCTTTGTCATGCGGAATAACGAAAACATTATCAGGTTCTATTTTGTCCATTTGGTCAATTTCCTGCACCTTCATTTTCGTATGCTTCGATAAAATTTCAGTTAACATGCTTTTGTGGTCAGGGCTAAGGTGCTGCACATAAATAAAAGCCATGCCCGTGTCGGACGGAAGATTTTTTAATAACTCGGTGATTGCCTCCAATCCTCCTGCTGATGCGCCTATAGCAACAACTGGAAAAGAATTTTCTTTGAGTTCCTTGTCAACTGAAGATTTTTTATGAGTTGTTGCAGGAGTTGATTTCATTTCATTTAAGAATTAAATTCATTGAGTAGAAATTTTTCTTTTGATGATTTTTCTCTAACAATATCATTCCATACCCCGTTTGGCTGTTTCAGCGTCTCTAAACGTAGCCTTGATTTTTTCAAGTTCCAGGGTTACTTGTGTGGTGTGATTGACTGAGGCAGCGGATTCAATAAATGCATTGATTCTTGAGTAAGTCAAAATGGAGATTATGATTACCAAAGAAACTGCGGAAATAAAAGCTGCAACCAGATTTTTTTTTGAGTCGTCATATGCTGAAGTTAATCTGGGTATTCGTCGATTACTTGTCACAAAAGATTTTCGATAACGGCAATTATAAAAGAAAATAAAGTAAATTCCCTTGATAAGGGTGTTCTTATTTTCCAACTCATGTGAGCTTAAGATTTATTTTCGTCTACTTTAAATACAATCAATTATCTTACTATTTCCTTTCCCTGGATTTTTCGAATGCGTTCCGATCTAGGGAGGAATTTCATTTCCTATAGGATTCAAGTCCAAATAATAGAAATCCACAAGTATAATTACATAGTTCTCGTTATTCTCGAGGGTTATTGAAAAGTTAAAATACTTGATTGATTAAGGGATTCTCAATAGATATGGTCAATTCAATTCTCTTGAGATAAATTAATTATTTTTTAAATTCCTTGGTGTTAAATCTAATAATTTTATTTTTTGCCTTTCTTTAAGGAATTTAATTCGGCTTTTATGACCGCCGAAGAAGTAATACACTTGTTGGGAACTATTAACCACACCATGGGAATTTTTGGCCAGCGACCGAAGCAGGGCTTAAATTGATTTTTAATCTAATTCCTCCTCTGTTTTTTATATACTGGCAAAGAAGGGGATATTTATAAAAATAAAAAATTAGTTTTTATTACCTATATTTATTCTCAGTATTTGGCAGTGCCTTTGAATCATTAAGATTGTCCACCTAATTAATATGGAAGTGAAAGAGGATCAGCAGGATAATATTCAAGAAATAAAAAAGCTTAAAAGTGAGAATGCGGACTTGGAGAATTATTTTAAAAACACCATTATCTCACAATTCTTTTTTGACAAGGATTTGATTTTACGAAAGTTTACTCCTGCTGCAATGACGCAGTTTAAACTTAGTACACCAGATATAGGTCGTTCTATTCACGATCTAATAAATAATCTACGATATCCTTCCATTATAGAAAATGTAAACTCAGTACTTAAATCCTCAGAAATTCTTGAAAAGGAAATTCAAACAACAGATTTGCGTTGGTATCAAATGAATATTATACCCTATATTGAAAATATTGGGAGTGCTCCAAATGGTGTAATCATTACATTTATTGATATTTCCAATAGAATAAAGGATTTGAAGGAGCTAGAAAAAATTATTGCTGATTTTGAGATTCTATCAAGCATCATATCCCATGATATAAAAAATCATCTCGGTGTAATGTCACTATCAATTCAGATGCTGACAGAATCAGATTTGAAAGATTTGGAAGATAAAGAAGAAATTAAGCTTTATCTAGAGTCTCTTAATAGTGGAGTAAATAAAATTAACTTGACTATTAATGAATTGCTTGATCAAAAAGAGGATAAAAACAAATATGTAGCTGATGAAGAGATATTGAATATTAAAAATATATTGGAAGATGTAAAACATGTACTTATAAAAGAAATAAATGATTCAAAATCGATAATTAAGCATCAAATAAGTTGTTCTGAAATTGTGTTCCCTAGAAGAGACCTCCGAAGTATTATATATAATTTATTAAACAATTCAATTAAGTTTAAGTCCCCTGAACGTAAGCCAGAGATTTTTATTAAGACAATCGAGGAGGATGATCAAATAATCATTTCCGTTAAGGATAACGGTATTGGTATTGACCCCAGTAAGCAAAAAAATGTATTTTCGAAATTTTTTAAAATAGATAAATCTGGAGAGGGATCTGGAGTTGGATTATATTTAGTAAATACATTGGTTAAAAAATCTGGAGGGAAGATTGAATTGGAAAGCGAATTAGGTGTAGGGACAGAGTTTAAAGTTTATTTAAAAACAGAATGTAAATCTGCTTAATAGATTAAAAGGTCAAGAGCAGATTAGCATTATGCATGAAGATCATCCTCACCTCCGACTTGATGCAGTTTTCCAACACTTAATTCAGACAATTGCAGGTTACCGCTTTATTTTTTTGGAATCATACAGATTTCGGTAGAAATCCCATTCCCAGCACTAAACCCCTAATGTTTATCGGGCTGTATACTGAAGACTGATAATCAATCTAAAATCTATGCGCATCTGTAGCTCAGTAAACGGCGGATAAGATTCTGATGGCCTGTCAATCTCAGGTAGAGAGGGAGAAAACCGCTTTTTTGGCCTTTACAGGTTGGGTAAATCCGGAAGGTCCAATATCAAATTTTTGTTTGTTCCCTGAGTTACTATCTCTTTACCTAATTTGGACTCAATCAGTTGAACTGGATAAGACTTACCTTCTGAATTAATAAAAAATTCCCAATTTCCAGATTGAATTCCCTCAATGGCTTGATCTACTTTCAGACTCCAAATTTGACATAGTGGATTTCTTCCCCCAATTTGGGTAATAATCAGTTCGCCATTAGCTATCTTTTTTGTGGCACAAAGGATTTGAAATCGATGATTCATAAAATTAGAATGCTTGATAATCTTTTTTGATCCAAGGGAGTTGATTTTAATAGGGAGATCATGCGCCTCGAATAATTTTTGGCGATGCAACATTTAAACACTCCCTATGACTTAAACAAGTTCTTTGCCGAATTTTCCTTTTGAAAATCATGAAGGTTTTCCATGTTAGGGGTTTATTCACTTTCTGCTATTTCAGAAATCTATAAAAAGCCAATGATCTATTGCGCATTGGCACCAATTCCTTGCTTCTTTCAGTTTCTGAAAAAGGCAGGTTTGAGTATCGCCGCTGTCGGAATAGCTGTAATAACAGCACCGGGAGCAGTAACCGCGATTCTCTTGGCCTATGCAGGTCATGCAGTGACAGGAGGTACCATTTTGGTTTCCATCAGTTAGCTAACCTTGGATGAAAGCAAGCTGGAGGAAAAGCTTCTCCAGTCGGTGACGTAAATCGGTAAGTCTCTTATAATTAAAACCCGAGCAGGTGGACTTGCTCGGGTTTTCACTATATTATGAAATTGTAAGTACCTTGTAATGCATATGAAAATTTAAAGTACCGGGTCAAAAGGATGTTCCACTATTCCGTAGGAATTCGAATCAGAGCGTTGCTCAACTTGAAAATCACCCATATTTTATTGCTACTGCATTCAAATCCGAGTGGAGCAGTCCAAGGGGAAAAAAGTTCGTTTATACTTTGCTGTCTAATCCACGCGGATCTTGAAAATTAAAATCGTTACCCCAGTGAAATGGATTAAATAAGCATGCTTTTCGCATGCAACTGCGAAAAGCAAACCGTTACCTGCTACCTAATTGACACACTTCAATAATTCGGCAGAACAAATTTTGAGATAAAAAAAGATGTGTGAAGCAGATGGAAGAAACTAATACCAATACAAAACTCAATTTTCTCAACGGTGGCGGCGAAATGGGCAAACTCATTCGTTCCAAAGACTGGTCAAAAACGCCTTTGGGTTCACCCGATATTTGGCCACAAAGCCTGCGTACTTCTGTCGGGCTTTGCATGTCCTCGCCATTTCCCATTCTTATTGCCTGGGGGCCTGAAACGATTCAAATTTATAACGACAGTTACCAGCCCATTTGTGGCGCAAAGCATCCTGAATCATTAGGGCAAAATTTTCGGATTTGCTGGGAAACGGCACTGCCGGTTGTAGGAGATGCCTTTACCGAAGGGCAAAATGGCGAAGGAACATATATTAAAGACCAGCGAATGTTTTTAGATCGTTTTGGCTATCTAGAAGAAGCATTTATGACTTTTTCTTTTACACCCATTACGGATGAATTGGGAAAGGTTGGTGGTATTTTTCACCCTATTACCGAAACCACCGGCCAAATGCTTAGTGCAAGAAGAACAAAGGTGTTGAGGGATATCGCCGAATATATTTCCGATGCAAAATCAAATCAGGATATATACAAACAGATAACCGAAGTCTACAATGAGTATTTCCTTGACATACCTTTCCTGTTATTCTATAAGCTTGATGAAAATAATGAGTCGGTAAGCTTGCAAAGTGCCGTTGGTGTTAGTGCCGGCTTATCACTGTCTGTAGAAACAGCTACTATTAATTCTCCGCAACAAATATGGCCGTTTAAAGAAGCCCTCAGCAACATGCAGCCTGTTGTAGTAAGAGAATTAGGGGCAAAATTTGGTGATTTTGCGTGTGAACCTTACCCTGAGGCACCCCATACTGCCTTGGTGTTACCAATTCAAATTGCATCCAGGGAACAGCCTTTTGGATTTTTGGTGGCGGGTGTCAGTGCCCGAAGGGAATTAAATCAGGAGTACACCCATTTTTATGAACTGCTGTCAAACACAGTCAATACAGCATTCTCGAATATTTATAGTTACGAGCAGGAACGAAAAAAAGCGGAAGCACTAGCTGAAATAGATAAAGCAAAAACTGTTTTTTTCTCCAACATTAGTCATGAGTTTCGTACCCCGCTTACGCTCATGCTTAGCCCGCTGGAAGAATTATTAAATCAGAAAAACAATCATTTTAGTGAAAGCGAAAAGCAAAATATTGAAACTGCACAGCGTAATGCAATGCGGTTGCTCAAGCTGGTAAATACGCTCCTTGATTTTAGCCGTATTGAAAGCGGAAGAGAGCAGGCGATCTTTAGTTTAGTTGATATTGTTGTACTCACAAAAAATCTTGCATCCAACTTCCGTTCAGTAATAGAAAAAGCTGGTTTGAAGATGATTATCATAGCTGACTCCATCATTCAGCCTGTATATGTGGACAAGCAGATGTGGGAGAAGATTGTTTTTAATCTGTTAAGCAACGCTTTTAAATATACATGGGAGGGAGAAATTGCGGTGGAGCTTTCAGCAGAAAAAGATTTTGTAGTGTTGAAAGTTAGAGATACCGGAGTGGGCATACCGGAAGCTGAATTACCTAAAATGTTTGAACGCTTTCACCGGGTACAAAATGTTGCCGGTAGAACCTATGAAGGCACAGGCATTGGCTTATCGCTGATAAAAGAGTTGGTGCAATTGCATCAGGGCACCATAAATGTGGAGAGCGAATTGAATACGGGAAGCGTGTTCACTGTAAAAATCCCTACCGGTAAAAAACATATTGACGAACATCAGATTTCAACAAAAGAAATGGATTCCGATGAAATTTTTTCTGCAGATTATTTAGATGAAATTGAAACACTACTTGATACCGGAAAGAAAGAAATAGTAAAACTAGCTACTGTAAAAGAAAGAAATACTTTTCCAACCATTCTAGTGGTTGATGACAATGCCGACATGCGTGAACATATCAGTTCCATTTTGTCCAACAGCTTTCATGTCATCACCGCCAACAACGGAATGGATGCGTTGGGCAAAATGAAAGAAACTATTCCGGCACTGGTGCTTTCCGATATTATGATGCCGGTGATGGATGGCATTGGCTTATTGAAAGAAATTAAAAGCAATAAAGCCACTGCAACTATTCCTGTCATTTTCCTTACAGCCAGGGCAGGTGAGGAATCAAAAATTGAAGGGTTGGAAACAGGTGCTGATGATTACCTGGTAAAACCTTTTTCCAGTAAAGAGTTACTGGCACGAATAAATGCGCAATTAAATATCAGTAAGCTGCGGCAATCGCTGGAAGACAATGTGCGTAATTTATTTATGGATGCCCCTGCGATTATCTGTGTGCTTCGGGGAGCAACGCATATTTATGAATTTGCTAACCTCGATTACCTGGAGCTTATCGGTAAGAAAGATATTATTGGTAAGCCGGTACGGGAAGTATTGCCCGAAGTGGAAGGGCAAGGTTTCTTTGAACTTCTGGATAAGGTTTATATAACTGGAGAACCGTTTATTGGCAATGAAATTCCTTTGCAATTGAATAAGGGCAATGGAAAGTTGGAAGAAGTTTACTTGAACTTTGTTTATCAACCTGCTAAAAACAGTGAAGGGGAAATAGATGGAGTATTTTTACACGGAGTAAATGTTACAGAACAGGTTTTATTAAGTAAAAAAATAGAAGAAAGCGAGAAGCGTTTCAGCAACCTTTTGATGGAATCACCTTTTGCCTTTGCAATTTTAAAAGGCAAAGACATGGTTGTGTCTTTAGCTAATGACGCTATGAAACGTGTATGGGGGAAGGGAAGCTTCCTTGAAGGCAAGTCCTTATTTTCTTTAATGCCTGAAATTAAAGAACAGGGCTTTGCAGTATTGCTGGAGAAAGTATACACAACCGGGATGCCCTTCTATGGACATGAAGAGTTGGTCAAACTTAAGCGAAATGGGATTTGGGAAGATGTGTATTTCAATTTTATATATCAACCGTATAAAGAAGCAGAAGAAACCATTTCTGGCGTCACCATTATTGCCAATGAGGTAACTACCCAGGCAATAGCAAACAAAAGGATTGTGGCTGCTAAAGAGAACGTGAGCAGGCTCTTTATGCAAGCTCCTGCGGTTATCGCGGTGCTTCGGGGTCCTCAACACGTGTATGAGCTTGCTAATGAAAAGTATCAGGAGCTTGTGGGGAAAAGGGATATACTCGGGAAGCCAATACGGGAAGCATTGCCTGAACTGGAGGGACAAGGTTTTTTTGAGATGCTCGATAATGTTTATTCCACAGGAGAACCCTTTATCGGTAATGAACTGCTTACTAAGTTAGATAATGGAGGTGGAAAGGTAGAAGAGGTTTACCTCAACTTTGTTTTCCAGCCATCACATAACAGTGATGGGGAAATAAATGGAATATTGGTTCATGCAGTCGATGTTTCGGAACTAGTGTTGGCACGCAAAAAAATTGAAGAAAGCGAATCATATTTTCGCAGGCTCACCGATTCAGTTCCCGCTATTATCTGGATTTCCGAACCCGATGGAAGTTGCACCTATTTAAGTAAGCTTTGGTACGACTATACAGGACAAAACGAGGCAGAGGCACTTGGTTTAGGCTGGCTCGAAGCCACACACCCGGATGACAAAGAGGAAACAGGAAAAATTTTTTCAGAAGCCAATGCACAACAAAAACAATTCGTTGCTTCCTATCGGCTAAAAGTTAAAAATGGAGGTTACCGCTGGGCTATTGACCGGGGCAGCCCCAAGTTTGGTGAAGACGGTGTGTATGAAGGAATGATCGGCACGGTGGTGGATGTGCATGAGGAAAAACTAGCCGCAGAAAAAATACGTGACAGCGAAAAACAATTCAACACCCTTGCCAATAATATCCAGAACCTAGCCTGGATAGCTGATGGAGAAGGGTCGGTATATTGGTACAACCAGCGATGGTATGATTATACCGGCACCACACTGGAAGAAATGAAAGGATGGGGCTGGGAAAAAGTACACCATCCTGACCATATTGAAAGAGTGGTTGACTTTGTATCGGAATCATTTAAAATCAATAAGCCTTGGGAACTCATCTTTCCATTACGTGGCAGTGATGGATTCTACCGCACATTTCTTACCCGTGCTAATCCGGTCTTCAATGGCGAAGGGAAAATCACCAATTGGATCGGAACAAACACTGATATAGAACAACAAAAGCAAAATGAAGATATAAAAGATGAATTCATCAGTATTGCCAGCCATGAATTAAAAACACCCCTTACCACAGCTAAAGCATATTTACAAATGCTGGAACTTACTTTAGATGATCATGATTCAGAGGCAAATCTGTATTCCCAAAAAGCAAGCGAGTCTGTCAGCCGGCTTGATGAACTGATCACCGAATTGCTGGATGTAAGCAAAATAAGGCTGGGAAAATTAAATTACTCCATATCAAACTTCAACTTTAATGACATGATCGATGGCACGGTTGAAAATATGCAGCTAATTTCACCAACACATGCGATTATCAAAACGGGTAAAGTTAGCAATGATGTATTGGGGGATAAAGAACGGCTGCAGCAAGTGGTGATAAATTTATTAACCAATGCTATAAAATATTCTCCGGGTACCGAAAAGGTTTTTATACATGTGGAGCAGGAAAACGACATGATAAAAGTATCAGTAAAAGATAATGGTATCGGAATTGGCAAACAAAGCCTTAATAAAATATTTGACAAGTACCATCGGATTGAAGAGCATGCAATACATTTTCAGGGGCTGGGGATCGGGTTATATATTTCTTATGAAATTATTCAACGCCATCATGGAAAATTATGGGCCGAAAGTGAAATAGGTAGTGGGAGTATATTTTATTTTACCTTACCTGTAGCACATGTTGAATCGGGTATTTAAAAATTGGTTGTTTTAAGCTTGGAAAATCATCTATTAAAAACTAGCTAAAGACTTGCATCCACGTGTTTATTTGAAGTCTTTTTTAATAAAGTATATAGCAAAGTCAATTTTAATACTCGAAACTTAGTCATATAAATTCAGGTAAGATCAGTCTTCAATTCTTTCTGTACTTTTTTGCTCCTTTTTCCCTTATTTTTTTCATCCTGTATGAAGATGGAGGAAGTCAAAGCTTCAAAAAGGGAGAAATCTTCTTATTTGTCCAAAAAGGTCCCTCGTTAGGGGGACTTCGACTTTGATGAATGAATTAAATATAGGGTTAGCTCAGACTGGCAAGTTCTTAAACCTACAAATTTCCAATCGCCAAGGCTTTATTGGAATGAATTAATGACTTTCTTCAAATATTAATTCGAAAATTAGTATTTATTGCAAATAATATATTGTATAAAAAAACTCTATTAAAGAAAACTCTATTAAATTTATTTGAAGCCTAATATTATCGTGATGAAAATGATATTTCCAAAAGATTGTTTTTTAGGGAGATTGAAAATTGTCATTTGGATCCTTGGACTGATGGTCAGTTGTCAGTTTCAGCAATGCACCACACAAAAGGTGTCGAGGGAATTAATAGAAGTGGAAAATGCTAAAAAGTTAAACCCTAGAAGAGAGTATTTGAAGGTTCATATGAAAAATGGGGAGCTGTATGTGCTCAACAATTGGAAAGCGGAGGAATCGATGCGATTTATTGAAGGAATGGGAACTCACCTTGATCAGAATCGAAAGCCCATTTCGGACAAGCAGGTAGAAGTCTCCTCTGCATATCCCAGTTCTAATCAAAGTCTTCAGAAATTCAGAATTCCCTATGATGATATTGTGATCGTGGAGACCAATGACAAAGGAAGAAACCCCGGAGTCGCTGCCATGGTAGTCACTTCTGTTCTTACCGTCCCTGTTGCTATAGCCTGTATTATGAACCCCAAATCCTGTTTTGGTTCATGCCCCACCTTCTATGTACCGTATGCCGATGGGGAAAAGCTTGTAGCAGAGGGGTTCTCTTCCAGCATCAGTCAATCCCTCGAAGAAAGAGATGTGGATCGTTTTAATTTTTCTTTTGCTTCAGGCCCTATAGAAATCACCATGAAAAATGAGGCTCTAGAGACGCATATGATCAAGTCTGTTAATTTATTGGTTTGCGACAAAGCTCCGGAAAACATGGTTTATGAAGCTAGAAATGCTAGGTTTTTCGAAGTAGATAGTGTCGCAACACCCCAAAAGGCAGTGTATAATTCTACTTCGATTTTGGAGGAACTGACAAATCTTGACGAAAAGGAATGGTATAGCTTGGCTGATTCTAGAAATCTCGCAAGCAAAGAAGAAATCTTATTAGAATTCGACAGCTTCCAAAGTTTAAATGGGTTGATTATCGATAAAAGGCAGTCTTTGATGACTACTTTCCTTTTTTATCAAATGCTCGCCTTTTCTGGAAATACTACCAGCTATTTGATCAGCGCTATGGAAACCCATAAGCCCAAATACCAAAACCGGGTTAGCAAAATGTATGAATTGTTAGGAGGTATAGAGGTGGCTATTCGGGACGAGAAAGGAAACTGGAATACGGTCGAAGAGATTACCGAATCGGGTCCTATCGCCTCCGATTCCCGCTTGATCCCTTTGCCTAAAGTAAATTCTGAAAAACTGCAAATTCGGCTTAGGTTAACCAAAGGACTTTGGCGAATCAATATGGTTAATCTAGCAAGTATCCATGGAGAGGTGATTCCTCAACGGGTTCAACCTGATATAGTATTAGCCAACAACTCTTTGGATGATTTTTCATTGAGTAGGATCAATGATACGACACAATACCTTGTGACTTACCCCGGTGACGAATTTCGGATTTCTTTTCCTGTAGAGTCTAGTCCAAGCCAGCAGTATTTTTTGGAAAGTCAGGGCTATTACATAGAATGGATGAGGGAAGAATGGCTGAAAGAGGAGAATTATGCCAGAGTGAAATGGGCTATGTTATTTCCTTCTTCTTTTCTCAAAAAGACAGCATCAATTTATAAGCAGAATGAAATTGAAATGGAGGCGATATTCTGGAGCAGTAAATATGCAAATACTGGAAAGCAATAAAATATGAAATCGAGCATGTCGAAAGCGACACACACTGGAATGATTATCGACCAAGCGACCTGCCTGCCGGCTAGGCAGGGATTCCATATGTCCTTTAAAAATCAATTATAATCATATGAAACGGCTTACTGCGATTCTCTTGATGGTCTTAAATTCCTGTAATTCCAATCTCATCTTGGCTCCCGATGGAGCTGTGCCTAAGCGAACTGACCTAGATAGAGATCTTTATGGAGGCTATATCACGGTAATAGCGGATGGGGAAACATTGACAGGCGAACTGATTGGTGTAAGAAATGATAGTATCGTGGTGTTAGTAGATAATCAAGCTTTCAGTAAACCTTTAGCTCAGGTTACTTACGGCAAAATAATTGCCCACGCCCCAAATTCTTATGTAGCTGGAGGACTATTGCCTATGATTCCAAATGCCATTATGATGACCATAGGAGGGTATGGAGGAGGACCTATAGTAGTGGGATTGCTTTTTAGTGGTATTAATGTTGGAGGCATGGGTGCAGCAAGGGCAACCGAAGATCAAAAATTCAATTATTTTGAATGGGAGAAGGAAAAAGAGGAGCTTTTAAAATATTCTCGTTTTCCCGCAGGAATTCCCGAAAAAGTAGAACTGGGAAGGCTAATGGGTCGGCCATTGCCTGTAGATAGCTCAAAAGGCAAAAAGAGAAAAGCTCTTAGAGCTGGGTAATTCGAAGATAATTTTGACATAAAATGAACACTATGGAATTTAGCAAGTATAAAAGCCTGTACATATGGATGATCATTCCTATGATTTTTATGCAATTTGGCATCTTTGAGGATTATTGGAGTGATTTTTCTAATAAGGCATGGTCTGTACATATCCATTACTGGACCGGGACAGTTTGGTATATTTATTTAATCATTCAGCCCTATTTTGCTACTCATGGCCAGATGGCTAGACATAGAACCAATGGAATAATTGGAATGTTTCTGGCTGGAGGTGTTTGTCTAACGGCGTTGAGTATGATGCACAGAGACATAGTAACAACGGAAAAAGCTTTGGCTTCTCCCGAACAATTTGGTCCTTTCCAACCATGGTTCTTTTTTGGTGTGGCTGCAGTTGAAATAGTAATGATAACAGCTTTTGGATTTGCTGTAATAAAAAGCATCATACATAGAAAAGAAATTGAAAATCATGCTTGGTGGTTGATTTCAACCGTATTCATCATTATGATGCCAGCCCTTGGTAGAGGAATACAAAATGTGTATATAGGTATGAATATAAAGGATTGGCCAACTATAGATATTATGGTTCCTCTTTACTTTACACAAATTTTAATTATGGGCATGTTGTTATTTGGCGCATGGAAATATGATAAGGTGAAGCACCCTGCTACCTATCTTGCTTTAGGGGTTAACCTTTTTATATTCTTCATGGAGCCTATTGGAAAGTCTGAAGCCGTACAATTGTTCTTAAAAGGATTAATTAAAGGATAATGACAGTAGTTCATCTAATCAACCTCTAAAAAGTATATGCAAGGTCTGGGCACACAAACGTCAAGGCAATAAGGGAGGATTGCCATTAAAGATAAATTCGGTAAAAAAATTCTTATGGCAGTCAAAAGTGATAGCCCAAAAGTATATATTTCACCCTCATTGCTGAAATCACCTTTGACCCATGTGTCTGGTTTGCCGAGGTTACTGATGAACTTATGGCAGATGCTACCAAAAATTTTAATGGCATTATCGTCATAATTGAAACCCAGAATAGCGAAATTTTTAAGAGGTTGTCTTTCTAAGACAGCCTCTTTTTAGTTTGCTTTCAAGAGTTTAAAGTTAAGTTCAACACCCTTTTTTGACTCGATAAACATTGATGGGTTTTAATCGTCATTTGACGATAAGTCCTGAAAACCTAAGATGGGCTTGAATCAGTGTTATAAATTGAAAATCAACTACCTATAGGTCTCAGCCACATCTTTATGTCTTTAGGTAGTTGTATCTTGGGAAAAAGCTGTATCCGTCAAAAACCTCGTTTTAATGAAATTGGAAAGGATTAAAACAAAAAAAGAGGTCGTTTCTGACCTCTTTTTTAAAATGGCTCCTCCTATCAACGATAGTTGCATCCGAACCAGCATATTGTGGTCATTAGGAGAGATTCAAAAGCAAACCTTAATCAGGGAAAAAATTTAAATCAGCTTCCTTTAGGTTAAAGGAATTAATAACTTTTATTTCGTTTGTTTCGTTTATTTCGATTATACTTGAAAAGTATTTCAACTAGCCCCATGGAAACCTTAGAATTAAGCAAAAGACCCAGTAAATCGGAGCAACGGATTGCCGAAAAATCTCATGAATTGCTTTCTCAAATTCTTGAACAAGTCCATTCACCGATGGCTGTAATTGAGATCGAGGAGACAAGTGAAAAACTACAAATACCATCGAGAGCTTTGGAGTTGCTCAATGAGATCCTAAAGGCAATGAGCCAAGGCAAACTCATTTCTATAGTACCAATCGCAACAGAAGTAACCACTCAAAAGGCCGCTGAAATCTTAGGTTGTTCACGGCCACATTTGGTCAAGCTTCTTGAAAAAGGGGAATTGGACTTTGTAAAGGTTGGAAGGCACCGCAGAGTCAAGTTTGAGGACGTAGCCAGCTACAAACAAAAGATGAAGGCCCAGCAGAAGCTTGGATTGATCGAAATGATGAACAACGATGAAGAGTTAGGAGGGTATGATTCATAGTGTTCGGATCAAGGCAGTTTTAGATACCAATGTTATCTATCCGTTGATCTCAAGAGATTTACTTTTTTGGTTTGCACATTATGATCTATTCACCCCAAAGTGGAGCAAGCATATTTTTGATGAATGGAAAGAGGTGATGTTGCGAAAAGGATTGGATCAAGCTGATGCGATAAAAAGGATTGAGGTAGTTAACAAAGCTTTTCCTGACGCATTGGTAAAGAATTATGAAAATTTGATTCCTACCTTAAATTTACCTGATGAGAAAGACAGACATGTCCTTGCCGTGGCGATAAAATCAAACTCAAAGTCCATTGTCACCAATAACCTAAAAGACTTTCCACAAGATATCTTAGACGATTTTGAAATAAAGGTGAATTCAGCTGATGATTTTTTGGTCAACATCATCGACTTAAACCATGAACAGGCTCTTTCCGCCTTCAAGGAAATGGTTTTTAATAGGAAAAATCCGAAAATGGACGAATTCGAAATTTTGAACCAACTCAGGAGATGTGGTTTGATCAAAACAGCAGATTTCTTGCATAGCCTAATTTGAGCAGCATTTAATCAAAAACCATATTTTTTCACAATACCTAAAAATGGAAAGTGGAAGAAAGTTACAACTAAAAAAACTTCGTTTAAAAGAAATGGGACAGGATAAAAACAAAAAAAGAGGTCGTTTTTGACCTCTTTTTTAAACTGGCTCCCCCAATTAATAATAGTTGAAACCGATGAAAGTCTTATGTGTACTCAAATAGATTCATATTCAATTACTTAATTCAATATTTTAACTAACCATGAATTAACTTCCTGTGAAAAAAAGGAGCTTAATTGGTCATCTTTAACTATTTATTTTTTCCTGTTTCCCATCCAGCTCATAGGGTTGGATGAGTACTTCAACCGGTAGTTTCAATAAAGCTGATAAATTTCTCACCATTTCGATCGTCAACGCCCTTTTCCTGTTTAAAACGAGGCTGACCGTAGTTTTACTTCCAATAGCTTGGATAAGATTTTTGTCCTTCAACCCCTTTCTTTCCATTGTTTCTTTTATGGCCTCAATGGGATCAGGCAAAGCAATGGGGTAATGCTCCTTTTCGTATTTTTCTATCAACGTAACCAGCAATTCTGCCTCCATCCCCTCAGCACTGTCTGGATCAGCTTCGAAGATTTTGGAAAGCCTAGTAAGAGATTCTTCATACTCTTTTTTCGTCGTAATAGTCTTTTCCCACTTCATGATTATAATTTTATTTACGATTTTAAAATTGGTCTACTGTACTTGCTTCTACTTTGTCGTATTCGGAGTGTGTTCCAATAAATTTGATAAACACCCATTGCCTCAAATAGCTAATTTGAACGATTAACCGATATTTATTCCCAGCAATGTTAAACACCACCCTATTGTTTTTTACTGGATCAGCATCAGGAAAATCCTCAACTACATCCGAAGGTTTTTGCCATACTGAATTTCTGGCGACGGCAATCCAAGTTTCAATGCTTGATTTTGAATCTGGATGCTTCTGGTAAAAATCAGTCAGATTTTTGATTGCAATAATGTTTTTCAAAGCAAGCCGTTTTATTTACGATCGAAGATATTAAAAAGTTTTCATTTTGAAAACTTTTGATAATCTGATTTGCCACGATCTTTTTAAATAGATAATTGATCATGTATGTTGCAAAAAATGTTCACGCATTTGTAATGTAAACCTTGATTTCGAAGTTGCAACCACCCCCTTCACTTCTGAAATATCGGTTTTAATGGGTATAGAGTAGGTTTTTGAAGGGTATAAAAACAAAAAAAGAGGTCAGAAATGACCTCTTTTTAAACTTGCTCCCCCTGTTGACTTTTTTTCGAACCAAATGAGAGAAGATTTAGAGCAGATTATTGAACTGGATCAACATCTGAAATTGACACTTTCAGCTGATAAATGATTTTGAGAACTGTATTCAAATTTTTTTAAGAAAATTCTTGTTACGCATATTTTTTTTGAAAATAAATTGTTAATTGCTTAAACATTAGTTAAACCGATTTTTGAAAATTTAATTTTTAATTAAAATGAAATTATTAAAGCAGTTGAAGATGAAGAAAATATTCTTTTTTCTTCTTTTAATATTGACTTTCCAAGGGTGCGAAGTGGATGGAAATCCCGAGATGCTCGAGCTACTTATTGAAATTAGAAATCAAAACAACGAACTGAAAGAAGAAATTTTTAAGCTCCAAGAGAAGATGGAGCAACTCCTTCTTGATGTTAACAAAGGAAATGAAACGAATGATTTACTGAAAAATCAAGTCGATGCGCTCACAGCTAATCTGGAAAAAGTCTTAAACGAATTGGAAGCTCTTAATGACAAGTCCGAAGAGGATGGAGCGAACATTGAAAAAATCCTTAAAGAGTTGGAGCTGCTTCAAGAAAAATATCTTGTAATTCTTAGTCAATTAGAGTCGCTCCAAGAATTACAAGTTCTAATTGGAGAATTAGAAATGTTAAAAGGACAAATATCTCAGCTACAAGAACAATCAAATTCAATGCTGGAGTCAATCGCTGAATTTGACGCTAGCCTAAAAAATCTAGAAGAAAATATTTCAGAGGTTAATTCTAAAATTTCTCAAGCACTTCAAAAGATCACTGCTCTAACAGAGCAGCTTTCGAAACAAGAAGGTGATTTAGATGCCATTTTGGCTGAATTAAATAAGTTGAAGGTAGAAATCGAAGAACTCAAAGAGTTGCTAAATCAATTGCTGAACGCTCCAAAAATCGGAGATTTCTACAAAGGAGGGATAGTGTTTTATATTGATGATTCTTCTCTTAGTGGGTTGGTCGTTGCAAAAACCAATCAGAGGGACAGTGCTACTGAATGGGGATGTTACTGCCAATTTATTGAAGGAATCGAATCTGAATTAGGCACGGGAAAATCCAATACTGAGAAAATTTTAAACCAGTGTGAAGCCTCTGAAAGTATCCCTAATTGGGCTGCAAAGATTGTCGATCAATTAATC
>NZ_JAGXGF010000043.1 GCF_024636815.1 Marivirga sp. | reverse complement strand
CAAATGCGCCTCGCCTGTAGTAGGACAAATCGCCAATAATTTTGCCGTTCCTTTTTTGTGAGTCCTTCTTTTATCTCTTCTGGTTCTGGATATTTTTCTCTTAGGATGCGCCATTTTATTCTAAATTTTAATTCTTATTTCTTTTTATTTAAATCTTTCAATGCTGCCCATCTTGGGTCTATATTCTCTTCTTCCTCTTCAATTTCTTCGCCAGCATCATCTATATAAACATAATCATTATGTTCTTCGTCTTCTTCAATTTCATCAGGGTGCAGTTTTTTCAAAGGTATTTGTAAAGCAATAGTTTCATAAATAAAATGTCCCACATTAATCACTTGCGTGTTTTTTGTGATAACCATTACATCCTCTTCCAATTCTTGCTCCTCTTCCCCATATTTATACAACAACTTTTTGTTGATATCTATGGGGTACTGAAAAGGTTCCAGACTTCTGTCACTAATTAAATCAACATAACCTGAGAAATCCAAATTCAACTCCATCAGATTTTCTCTTTTATCCAACAGAAGTTGTATTTTCACCTTCCCGCTTTCCACAAAACCTCCTTCAAATTCACTGAAAAAGTCCTTGTCTACTGCGTATTCGTATTCATGTTGCTTGTTATCAAGCTTATAAACCTGAATGTCGAAATCCTTCAACTTTTCCATCCCATTTGAATTAAGAGCGCAAAGATAAAAATATTATTTGATATTACTAAACTGCTTTAAGAATATTCTTTTCTATTCTTTATGATATCGATTGCCAAGAACAAGGCTTGCCGCATAGAAGTTTCATCTGCTAAGCCTTTTCCTGTTAAATCATAAGCGGTTCCATGATCTGGAGAAGTTCTCACAAAAGGAAGTCCGGCTGTAAAATTAACACCATTTGAAAAGGCCAATGTTTTAAAAGGAATTAAGCCTTGATCATGATACATCGCCAAAACGCCATCAAAATTTTTATATTGCTGGTTTCCGAAAAATCCATCCGCAGGAAAAGGACCAAAAACCAATTTTCCATTTTCTTTTCTTCTTTCGATTAATGGTTTGATCATTTCCTCTTCTTCACTCCCTATCACTCCCCCATCTCCAGCATGTGGATTTAATCCTAAAACAGCAATTCTAGGCTTTTTTATGCCGAAATCATGCTTCAATGATTTCTCTAAAACATCCAGTTTACTGTCAATCTTTTCTGCAGTTATCTTTTCACTCACTTCCTTAATTGGAATGTGACCAGTCACTACCCCCACTCTTAAATCGCCATCTACCAAGAGCATCAAACTATCCTTTACTCCTGCCTGTTGAGCGAGATATTCAGTATGACCTGCGAATTTAAATTCTTCTGACTGTATGTTGTGTTTATTAATAGGTGCGGTAACAATTGCATCAACCTTACCTTCTAATGCATCTTCCACAGCTTTTTTAATGCTTATAAAGGCATATTTCCCAGCTTCTTCAGAAGATTGTCCCATAGTGATGTTCACCGTTTCTTCCCACAAATTCAAAACATTGAGTTTTTTATCACTTAATTCTTCCAGATTTTTCAATTGAAAATAATTGAAATCCCGAATATTTAATGCTTTTCTATAGTAGGAAAGGATTTTACCGGAACCATAGACCACAGGAGTCATCATTTTTATAATTCTTGGATCCTCCAAAGCTTTGATGATCACTTCAGGGGAAATACTGTTCACATCTCCGATGGTAATGGCAATAGTAGGTTTATTGAGTTCTTCCATATCTTAAATACGCGCTTGAAGTCGAATTCTAAAATAATTATGATTAAATTCTGTGCAATTTAGTTTTTTTTTATCTGCTTTGAAAAATGAAGGGAGTTCGAGCAAAAAAACATTTAGGGCAACATTTTTTAAAAGACCAAAATATAGCCCAAAAAATAGTGGAAAGCCTTAACGGTCATAATAATTATAAAAAGCTATTGGAAATTGGTCCGGGCACTGGTGTACTCACTAATTTTTTAATAGAAAAGGCTGAATATGAGTTACTTTTTATGGATGTTGACCAGGAATCAATCGATTATCTTCAGAATCAATATCCAGACTATAAAGATAAAATCATCAAAGAAGATTTTTTAAGGATTGATTTAGGCCATTACTATAAGGAGCCTTTTGGCATCATTGGTAATTTCCCGTACAATATTTCTTCACAAATATTTTTTAAAGTGTTGGAATACAGAAACCAAATCCCTGAGGTGGTGGGCATGATTCAAAAAGAAGTAGCTGAACGCATAGCAGCAAAAGAAGGAAATAAAACTTATGGGATTTTAAGTGTATTGCTTCAGGCATATTATGATGTAGAATATCTTTTTTCGGTGCCACCTAATGTTTTTAATCCTCCACCAAAGGTAACATCAGCCGTTTTACATTTAAAAAGGAATAAAACTCAAACTTTAGACTGCGATGAGAAGTTGTTTTTTAGGGTTGTAAAACAAGGCTTTAATAATAGAAGAAAAACTTTAAGAAATGCTTTAAAGAGTTTCGACTTATCTACTGAAATAAAGTCCTTAGATTTGTTGGACAAACGTGCCGAGCAACTGACCGTTAATGATTTTGTAGAATTGACAAACCACATTGCTAATGGAGAATCTTGAGGAAAAAGAGCATATTGACCAATTTGAGCTTTCTAAAGAATATTTAGAGAAATTACAGCTTGCTATAAATGAGCATGATGATAATTTTATTAAAAGTACATTAGAAGGTACCAATCCTGCTGATATCTCTACCATTATATTGGAATTCGATACAGAGGAATCACGATATGTATTGGATATACTGGAAAACGAAGTCAGTGCTGAAGTCATTAATGATTTAGATGAAGATGTCCGGTCAAAGTACTTAAAGGAATTTAATACTTCCGAAATAGCTGCAATGCTGAATGAACTAGATTCAGATGATGCGGTGGATATTATTAATGAGCTCCCTTTAAAAGACAGAGAAGAAGTAATAGCTTCTTTAGAAAATAAAGAAAAAGCTAAAAATATTTTAGACCTCTTGCGCTATGAAGAAGATGTAGCAGGGGGGTTGATGGCAAAAGAGCTGATTAAAGCCAATGAAAATTGGTCAATTAATCAGTGTATAGAAGAAATTAGAAGACAAGCTGAAAACGTAGAGAAAATCTACTCAGTTTATGTAGTTGATGATCAAAATATATTGTTAGGAAGAGTATCTTTAAAGAAAATCATTTTAGCTGATGATCATTTAAAAGTGAAAGACCTTTATGATGAGGACGTTATTTCTGTAGAAACCTATATGGATGAAATGGATGTAGCTGAGATTATGAGAAAATATGATTTGGATGCAGTTCCTGTTGTGAATGTTCAAGGTAAATTGATGGGACGTATTACCATTGATGATATTGTGGATGTCATTACCGAATTAGCAGAAGAGGAAAGACAGATGATGGCTGGTATTTCCGAGGATGTTGAGGAAGATGATAGTGTCTGGATGCTGACTCGAGCTCGTTTACCTTGGCTTATAATCGGTATGTTCGGTGGACTTTTAGGCGCTCAATTTATAGGTGTTTTTGAGAAAGATATTTTAATGGTTCCAGCCATGGCATTTTTTATTCCACTGATTACGGCAACAGGAGGAAATGTAGGGATACAATCTTCATCCATAGTGTTGCAAAGTTTGGCTAGTAAATCCGTTTTTGACGATTCATTTTTTAAGAGAATCACAAAAGTATTGGCAGTTGCCATTTTAAATGGAATTGTAATAGCTGGAATAGTAATGGGCATGAACCTTATTTTAGGTCAAGAAATCAAGTTGGCAATTGTGGTTTCAATTGCTTTATTTACGGTGGTTTTATTGGCCTCTTTTATGGGAACGGTCACTCCTTTAGTCCTTGATAAATTAGGCATCAATCCTGCTCTGGCAGCTGGTCCTTTTATTACCACAGCAAATGATTTATTAGGATTGTTGGTTTATTTTTCCGTGGCCCATTTCCTTCTAATATAATATAAAAAATGAAAGTACTCATTATAGATGAAATGCATGATAGCATCACATCTTTGTTGAATGATATCAACTTAGAAGTGGATTATATGCCCCAAATAAAGCGTCCTGAAATCATCTCAATAATTGAAAATTATGAAGGGCTAATTGTAAGAAGCAAAACTCCTGTAGATGCAGAGTTATTAAAAAATGCAAAAAAATTAAAGTTTGTAGCTCGAGCTGGGGCAGGTGTCGATAATGTAGCGGTAGATGAATTAGAAAAAAGAAATATTCAGCTTATCAATGCACCAGAAGGTAATAGAGATGCATTAGCTGAACATGCAATGGGTATGTTACTGTCCCTTTTTAATAAAATCAATACTGCAGATCAAGAAATAAGAAGTGGGATATGGGACAGGGAAGGTAATAGAGGGGTTGAGCTAATGGGCAAAACTATTGGGTTATTGGGTTTTGGCAATATGGGACAAGCTTTCGCAAAAAGACTTAGTTCATTTGGTTGTGAAATTATTGCTTATGATGCTGAGAAGACTGGTTTTTCAAATTCCTTTGTAAAGGAAGTAAAGCTTGAAGAACTTAAAGAAAAATCACAAATTCTCAGTTTACATATCCCATTGAATTCCCAAAACAAGAGTATTGTGAATTATGAATTCCTGTCGGAGTTTCAGAAAATAGACTACATCATCAATACATCAAGAGGAGAAGTTTTAATCTTAAAAGATTTATTAAGATTACTTCAGGAGAAGAAAATAAAAGGAGCAGCATTAGACGTATTGGAGAATGAAAAAATCAATTCCTTAATCAAGGATGAACTATATATTTTCCAAGAACTTACAAAGTTAAACCAAGTAATTTTAACTCCCCACGTAGCAGGCTGGTCTTTTGAATCTTACGAAAAAATAAATAAAGTTTTAAGCCGGAAAATTAAATTATTGGTCGAAAAATAATAATTTAAACAGTTTTAGATATACAAAGATTACAAAATACCTATAAATTAGAGGACAGAAATCTAATGAAAATTAGTATAGCATATGAGCAGAAGTGAACTAAAGATCAAAGTACAAGAAAGAATTAAAACCATAACAAAGAAGCCAATTTTAACTTCCGTTATAGTACTTATATTCCTTGCTGTCTTAGTTGTCGGACTAAGCTTACCCTATTATTTAGAGAACTTTCGTGATTTCTTTAAAGAAGTTCTGGCGGAAGCGCACGGTATGCTTTTTGATATTGCTATAATAGGTATTTTAATTTATTGGCTGAGAGAAAACGGGGAAAAACAGCTTCGAATTAAAATGTATAAAGATGAAATCGATGATTTCCGTCAGTGGGAATCAGAAGAAGCAGCTTTTAGAACTGTGGGTAATATCAAAAGATTAAACAGACATAAGATTACGGAAATCAATTTGGTAAATTGCCATATGACCAAAACCAATATGAGTCATGTTGACCTTAGTGGTTCTAACCTTAATTCATCAAATTTTAGTCATGCCAATGCTATAGAGTGTAATTTTTCAGGCACCAGGGCTAATCAAACTAATTTTGAAAATGCTAAAATGAACCAAGCAAATTTTGAAGGCGCATTTGCTAGTGGCGCAAACTTTAAGGATACCTTCTTAATTAAAGCCAACTTTAAAAATGCATTTCTTATTAAATCTGATTTCTCCAATGCTTATTTAATGGAAGCGGATTTGAGTAATTGTCATCTTACCGGAGCTTCATTTGATGAAGCCAGCCTTTATAAAGCAAACTTAAAAGGCGCAGAAGGAATAACTGCTAGTCAGTTGAAAAATGTTAAAACACTTTATTTAGCTGAACTTGATGATGATATTAAAAGTGAGATTCAAGAGAAATATCCAGAACTTTTAGGTAAATAGGACGTTAGCAAATCATCTTGTTTTCAATGCAAAAATCTTTTATATTTGCATATATAATAAGAAACAAGATAAACGGCTCATGCAAAACTGTGCCGTTTTTTATTTTATAAAAATCTCAATTTTTAATAACGATGAGTAAAGTATCATACTATACAGAAGGAGGTTTAAAAAAAATGAAGGATGAGCTCCATCATTTAAAAACCGTAGAAAGACCGAAGGCTTCAGCAGATATAGCAGAAGCCAGGGATAAAGGAGACTTAAGCGAGAATGCAGAATATGATGCTGCTAAAGATGCTCAAGGTTTACTTGAAATGAAGATATCACAGTTAGAAAATGTGGTGGCCAATGCTAGAGTCATCAAAGAATCTGATGTGGATACTTCCAAAGTTGGCTTATTAACCAAAGCCAAAATTAAAAACAAAAAGAATGGCATGGAAGTGACTTATACTATGGTTTCAGAAGAAGAAGCGAATTTGAAAGAGGGTAAAATCTCTATCAAATCACCAATCGGCAAAGGAATTATGGGTAAAAAAGTAGGAGATATTGCTGAAGTAGATGCTCCTGCCGGCAAAATGGAATTTGAAATTTTAGATATTAGTATATAATTATAATTAACGCTGGCTCATAGACTTTTGAATTAAATCATTTGTTTTAGAGCCAGCAAAATCTTTAAATTAAATTTACATGGCCAGTATATTCACCAAAATCATCAATAGAGAAATTCCGGGACATATAGTAGCTGAAAATGATGACTATATCGCTTTTTTGGATATTAATCCATTGGTTCAAGGACATGTCTTAGTAGTTCCTAAACAAGAAACTGATTATATCTTTGACCTTGAAGATGATGTGCTTTCCGGCTTACATCTATTTGCAAAAAAAGTAGCGAAGTCCATCGACAAATCTATAAAGTGTTTGAGAGTTGGAGTAGCTGTAATCGGTCTTGAGGTTCCTCATGTACATGTTCACTTAATTCCAATGAACTCCATGGATGATATCAATTTCAGTAAAGGGAAATTAAATCCTTCAAATGATGAGTTGAAAGAGGTGGCCGAAAAAATTAAATGGAATTTATAGTGCCCTAAAAAAACCGTAGTAAATCAATTACTACGGTTTTCCTTTTAAAGATTAAATCATCTCATTCATTCAATTTCAACATCTTCCACATTTCTAAATACAATCTCTCCATTTTCCATTTCAATCAGCACTGTACTGT
>NZ_JAGXGF010000042.1 GCF_024636815.1 Marivirga sp. | reverse complement strand
CTTTTCCTATCCCACCTCTAAACAGCGATTTTCTTCCTAAAAATTCCTTACAATAGCCCGCTATTGCTTCAGAATTTTTAGTTGAAACTCACTATTTACAGGCGTTCTGAATCCTAAATTAGAATCGAACTCAGGTTTATATGTAGTCTTAAAGTCCCAAAGGTTGTTATTAAGATGACTCTCCCGTGAAGTAACTTTAAGTTCCAGAGCAACGATATTATGGTAACTTTGCTAAAAGCAAAACATCCAAGCCCTGAAGGGGAAGCATTATTATACCTAGAATAATTTCAATCGATGGAGCAAAAAAGCCTGTTATAAAAAGCCTCTTTTATAACTAAACATCATATGGTGATTAATATAATTAAGCTTACTCTTTGAAGTAAAGTCCCAGAGGGACAAAATTATGGTAATTCTACAAAAAACAGATGACCAAAGCCCTGTAAGGGTGACATTATGAAGCCTACCTAAAAATTATTGATTCTATCTCGAATGTTAAGAATACCTCATAAAATAATAAGTCTAGCTTCTAGACTCTAAAAATCTCACTCCATCTTCTCATCTCCACCCATCAAGTAAGCTTTGATATAATCATTCAAATCCCCATCCAATACATTCTGAACATCAGTTCTTTCCACTCCTGTTCTGGCATCTTTAATTAATTTATAAGGATGCAAGACATAGTTTCTGATCTGAGAACCAAAGTCGATTTTCTTTTTACCAGCTTCTATCTCGCTTCTTTCCGCACTTCTTTTTTCAATCTCAATCTGATAGAGTTGGGATTTCAACATTTTCATGGCTTCTTCCCTATTGCCTAACTGCGTTCTGTTCGCCTGGCAAATAACCACTATGCCTGTTGGTTTATGGGTCAACTGCACTTTGGTTTCCACCTTGTTCACATTTTGTCCACCTGCACCACCTGAACGAGAAGTATGTAATTCAATATCATTTGGATGGATATCAATCTCAATGGTGTCATCCACTACAGGATATACATAAACCGAAGCAAAAGAAGTATGTCTTCTTCCTCCACTGTCGAAAGGGGAAATACGAACCAATCGGTGCACACCATTTTCAGATTTCAAGAATCCGTAAGCCTGTGGACCGTCAAATTCCAAGGTAACGGATTTCACACCTGCTACATCACCTTCCTGAAAATCAATTTCCTTCACTTTATAACCATTGGCTTCTCCCCACATGATGTACATTCTCATCAGGATGCCTGCCCAATCATTACTTTCCGTACCGCCCGCTCCTGGAGTGATTTGCAACATAGCAGAAAACTGGTCTTCATCTGAAGAGAGCATTTTTTTCAATTCCAGTTCCTCGGTTTTTTTGAGGGCTTTTCTATAGGCTTTGGCTACTTCCTCCTCTGTGGATTCTCCCATCTCAAGGAATTCATAGTAGGTTTCAACCTCACCATATAATTCACTTAGCTCTTCGAAATGTTTGGTCCATTCCCTTAAGCTTTGAATGACTTTCATGGTCTTTTCCGCCTCATCTGAATCATTCCAGAAATCAGGCTGGGCTGATACCAGTTCCAGTTCTTTAATTTCTTCTACTTTCTTTTCGTAGTCAAAGATATCCCCGAAGTGCTTCCACTCGGGCCTTTAAGTCTTTTAAATCGTCACTAGTCATTAGGACTTTGTTTTATGTTTTTAAATATAATAATCTTCAGTATTTAGTACTTCTTCTACCATTTAACTTAATCTTATCTGATGCAATCAACACCCCTGTGGTCCGCTCAAAATCCCCCTAACCTCCAACGGGGAAATAATGTGCATGAAATTACATTTACTAATAATTTGATTTATTATCACTTTATTGAAATTTCTTTTTTCGAATTGATAAAATAGTGATAAGATTTTTTGTTTTCTGTTTACATAAATCTGTGCGTTTTCCCCCTTTGGGGGTTAGGGGGCTAAAAAAAAGCCGTATAATCATTCATCATACGGCAAATTCAATATTTTTGATATAAGTTAAATCTTATAGATCCAATCGAATTTGTCTTCTGTTTCGCCTAATTTAATGGCATCCATTGCTTTTAATACTTTATTCGAAAATTCTCTTTCTTCAATGGGAGGCAATTTATAGTCTACTCCATCATGACCAATCAAAGCAATATGTGCGATAGTTGCAGCTGTCCCAGCACCAAAAGCATCTTGCAAAGTACCATTTTTGGCTGCTTCAATTACTTCATTTATACTAATTCTTCTTTCCTCCACTTTCATCCCCCAATCTCTGGCTAAGGTTAAAACAGAATCTCTGGTAATTCCTCTCAAAATAGTAGAACTAGCTTCTGGTGTAATTAAAGTATCATTGATCACGAACATAATGTTCATAGTCCCTGATTCTTCAATATACTTGTGCTCTGTGGCATCTGTCCAAACCAATTGGTGATAACCTTGTTTCTGCGCTAATTTTGCCGGATATAAAGAGCCCGCATAATTACCGGCTGCTTTCGCATAACCTGTACCGCCTTTAGCTGCCCTGGTAAATTCTGTTTCGATTTTCACTTTTACCGGCTCACTATAATAAGCACCAACCGGGCAAGTGATAATCATAAATCTATATTTTTCAGATGGCTTGATGCCGATATAATCATCCATAGCAAAAACATAAGGACGAATATATAATGCTGTATTTTCTCTATTTGGAATCCAATCCTTATCTAACTTCAATAATTCAGTCATGGCCTGAATGAATAATTCTTCCGGCACTTCCGGGATGCACATTCTTTCTGCAGATTTATTCAATCTTTTAGCATTAGCCTCAGGACGGAAAACTACTGCTTCTCCATTGCTATTTTTATAAGCTTTTAAGCCCTCAAAAACAGACTGCCCATAATGAATAACACTTGAAGCAGGAGCCATAGAAAGATTTTCATAAGGTACGATTCTTAAATCGCTCCATTGACCATCTTCATAATCCGCAATAAACATATGGTCAGAATAAACTCTCCCAAATGGGATATTGCTAAAATCCACCTCATTGATGCGGGAATTTTGAACTTTTCTAACAGAAATATCTAAAGTATCTAACATGATGGTCGGTTTAATTTAAAATTGCACGAAAGTACAAAAAAAAGGGCTTATTTCCAATTACTTTTTGGGTATCCAGGGCACTTCGCTAGCATTCAATTCCTGCGTTAGCTTACGGCTAAGCATGAATAAGTAGTCGGACAATCGGTTTAAATAAGTGATTATCAAATCATTGACTTCTTCATGTTCCTTCAGAGCTACCACCCCCCTTTCGGCTCGCCTGCAAACGGTACGCGCCACATGCGTGAAAGAAACCAGTTGGTGACCACCCGGTAAAATGAAATTTTTCATAGGCGGAAGGCTTTCATTCATTTCATCTATCGTCTTTTCCAATCGCTCTACATCCGATTCTGAGATATCTGGAATGGGGAATTTGCTCCCGCCCGGCTCTTTTGCCAGCTGTGAGCCTATAGTAAATAATCGATCTTGAATTTCAATAAAAAGCAGGTTGCGGGAAGTGTTTTCTTTACAATCCCGCAATACGCCCATCCATGAATTCAGCTCGTCCACATTGCCGTAAGCATCTATGCGCAAATGCGCCTTCGATACTCGTGAACCGCCCAATAAAGAGGTCTTTCCTTTGTCTCCGCCTTTAGTATATATTTTCATTTTTTATAGTCGTTTGTCGAAGGGCAAATATAGGGGAAAAGGCTGGAAGAAATTAGAGGTTTCGGGTTAGAAGTTGATGGAAGGTTAAAAGAGCTTACATTATTAATATGATAAGAAACAAATGGAAAAACACTACAAGCCAAATCAAGATAGGCATATCCTAACTAAAGTCCAAGCGGACGATTGAACTATTGGTGATTAAGAGGCTTCACCAACTCAACACTTCAGAACCTCAAGACTTAGACACCTTCACCGCCAACAACGGAAAAAAGAAAAACACTCCTATCATGGAAAAAATTAATCCGCCTATAGTACCCACGGCAAGAGAGAACCAGAACACTTCATTTTGCCCGCTCATTACGAATGGGATTAAGCCAAAGCAAGTAGAAAAAATAGTCAATAAAATCGGGGCAGCTTTGGTACTGACTGATTTTAGGAAACCTCTGCTATCTTGGACTTTTCTGTTTTTAAAATCATACAAAATATAAATCCCAGCATTTACGGTTAAGCCGCCTAACATCACAAAAGCAGCATATCCGCCTTGGTCGAAATAAAATTCAAACCAGCCAAAAGTGAGAAATAAGCCAATAAATGAGAGCGGAATTAGCAATAAAATATAAAATGGTAGCTTAAAGCTCTCAAACAAAATACTGCAAATAAAGAATATAGCCACTATCAATAATAGCAATAAGGAATATTGCTTCTTGGCATCACTTGAGCCCCAGCTATACGTCTGTTTTTCTGCGCTATAGCCCAATGGCTTGATTTGGTCATAAGTGCCCAAAACCTCATCCAAATATTTACTCCCAAAACGAGAAGAACCATAATATTCAAAGCTTAAAACTCTTATATAGCTTCTATTTTCCTTATAGATAGCATTGACCGTGCTCTCCAGTTGCAATTTGCTCAAACTTCCGGTGGGAATTCTTTTTCCAGCATAATCCAAGCTGTATTGCTCTAAAGCAAATTTATTGAAATTATCCGCTTGTGCTGAAGCCAAAACCACTGGAAATTGCTCCCCATTAATGGGCAAATATGCGGTTGCTCCATTTGCTGGCGCATGCATTCGAATGGCATTGGTAAAATCCGATAGGCTGATATTGTGAAATGCCAATTCCTTCAAATCCGGGCGGATGATATATTCCTTGCTTTTCTGATCACGCCAGCTCATCCTTTCATTGGTGTTTACTTCTTGTATGCGCGGATGTTCTAATAACATTTCAGCTAATTTATCCGCTTGATTTTCCAGTTCGAAATAATTATAACCTTTCAGAGCCACTCTAAAAGACGGGATTCTATCACCAGAACCTGTTGAAAAGCCCTGCCCTACTCCATAAACGCTCCAGTTTACACCGCTCCAATTCGTACTTCTGGAAGAAAGTCGAGCTTTAAGTTGATAAGGAAAAGCTGATTTTTCATACTCTTCCTTAAAAATGATTTCAATTCTTCCGTATTGCCCTGAATAGATTTGCGTAGTGAAGATATCAATTCCCTCTTGCTTGAGCAGGAAATCTTCAAAATCCTGCATAATGGTATTCATCTGCTCCAGTGTATTGCCATAAGGCAATCTTCCAGTGATATAAAGCCTTGTTTTTTCATTTTGTCTGTAGCTGGAACGCTCATAGACATTACGCACAAAAAGTCGCAAACTTCCCCCCAGCCATTTATCGGAAATGGGTCGAATATCATCTTGGTAAATATCAGAACCAATTACTTTATTGTACCATTCATGATCTTCCCATTTAGCTGGAAGCATAAAAATTGGTACCCCAAAAGCCAGTAAAAGCACTACAAAAAAGGCTTTACGGTATTTGGCCGACCAATGAATGGCATTGGAATATCGGTTAAACCAGCGCACCTTTCTACGCAACTGCTTCAAGGAATTACCTTTTCGCTTCTGGTTTTGAGCGGTAAACAGCAATGTGTAAAGTGATGGAGTAAAAAACAAAGCCACCAATAAAGAAACACCCAACAGCAAAGCCACCACTTTGGAGAAATCCACCAGGTTCATTTTCTGCTGTTCTGGCAATAGGAAAACCAAAAGCAAAGCGGCAATAGTCGTTAACGAAGCCGCCAAAAGTGCCAAGAATAAATGACGGTTTTTGTATTTATGGATATGGTCGATCATGACAATGGCATTATCGACTATCAATCCAAAGGAAATGGTCAAACCCGCCAATGAATAGAGATGGATTTCGATATCCAAGGCCCAAACCCCAATTAAAGCCAGAGAAACATTGACCAAAATACCTGCAAAAAGCACCAAAAGATATCTCCAATTGCGGTTTATCAGAAATATAAAAAGTATAAGAATGCTGATGGAAAGAATAGAGCGCTCGTAGAGTTTATCCAGTTCTTTTTCCAGATATTCGGTATCATCATAAACTAAACGCAGTGCCACGCCTTGCGCCAGATTATCTTCTATTTGACTTAACCTGGACTTCACTTCCCTGGCTAAGTTAATGCGGTTTACGCCTTTCCTTGCTTCCACTACCAGTGTCACAAAGTTTTCACCATTGATTCTGTAGTGACTATTGGCTTCCTGTTCCTCCAAATTAATATCAGCTAAATCTTTCAGGCGATAGCTCTTGCCTGATTCAGGCTGAGTAATTTTTAATTCTCCTATCTGCTGAATGTCCGAGAACCTTTGATCAAGCACTAAAACAAATTTTTCATTGCCCGCACTTTGTGCCAGGCCCGGATAACGCAACTGTCCGCTTTGCTGTAAAGTCGTTCGTAAATCAGCAGGACTCAAACCATAAGCTTCCAATTTCTTAGGATGGAAATTGATGCTGATTTGCAAATTATTGGCTCCATAAACGGGCAAAGCTTCAATCCCTGCAATATTTTGCAAAGGCTTGACAATGGACTCCTGCGCAATTTCCTTGATTCTGTAGGAAGCAAAAGGTCCGCGGACTGTATAACGCAAAATGGTTTTGTTTTCCGTTTCATCATCTCCTCCACTGCTTTGCAAAATGGGATAACTCACTTTTTCATCCAATTGCGGATAGACCTGTCGAATTAAAGTAGCCACTTCAAAGCGTTTATAGGCTAAATCTGCATTTTTGGAAAATCGAAGAGTGATATTTCCACTTCCATAGCGAGATTGGGAATTAAGCTCATCTAAATCCCTCAGCTGAGAAAGAATATTTTCCAATGGAGCGGTAGCCAGTTTTTCCACCTGCGTAGGGTCTGCCTTGCGCACATTAAATTGCAGACTGATCTCAGGCGTCTGATAAGTAGGGTTCAGGTTGACCGACAGTTTGGGAATAAGCGCCAATCCCATTAAACTGACGACTAAAAAAGCAATTATTATGCGAAATGGGGTCATACGGTAAAGATAGGAATTATTGGGGGATTGGAAAGAAGGAAACTAGGGTTTTAGGTTTTAAAACCTAAACCCCTAGCTCCTCAACCAAGAATAGAAATCTCTAATCTTATACTTGACTTTTATCTGCCTAGTTATTGAGACCTTTTAATCATCGGATATTGGAAATATAGTTTAATGTGTATATAACTGTTTTAAATCTGCCACATGGAATTCAATATATTTTATTCATCCTCGGTTGGTATATTGAGGATTCTAAAATTTATGCTCATTTCATGTAAATTATTATTCTATAAAGAATAGATTACTTGTCTTAAGGTATTCCGTATTATTAATCCTTTTGAAGGTAGCTTTCCACTTTCGCAATTACTGACTTATAATTTGCTTCGTCAATTGATAAAATTTTATTTATACTCTTATCATCAAAAAATAGAACCATTGGCGACCCTATATTCAGATTAAAATTCATATGTTGACCATCAGAGGAAACGAAGTATTTATCACTGGAAAGATAATTATCATATCCAATAAAATCCTTGCGATACCTGGAAACTAGTATTCCATTAACATTAATAAAATCATCTTTTAGGCTATCTAAGGTTTTTAAGGAAATTTCAATGCATGGAGTGCATCCACTCACTGGGACAAAAAAAATGATTTGCCTACCGCCTTGATTAAGGATCTCCAGATTAAATTCAGATTTTAAAAACTTCCTAATTGACAAACTTAAATCCTTATGACTATAACCTTCAAAGGCTTTGTTGTCTTCTTGTTGAATATTATTGCATGAAAAACTAATTAATAGTATTACTATCACTAAATGATACTTCATAAATCTTAAATTTAAATTGATCTTCATTGAATTTCTTGGTCATAGGATTGTTATTAGAAATGTAAAGCTTCTTACCAATAGCAAAGGAAAACGGAAATAATAAATCATTTTCGTTCTTAAATTCCACTTCTTTCAAGAGCTCTAAGTCAGAATTAAAAATTTGAACACTAAAATCAATATCTAAAAAATCTCTTTGCTTTCCATCAAGTGTTAAAAATGGCTGCCCCATCTTTAAAAATCTAAAAATAAGATCAGAATTTGGATCATTTACCATTTTAAAATAGCTATCATTTTCAATTAAGAACTTTCTTTCTGATTTACTATCAGGATCAAAACCTATAATATCTTCTGCAATATTTAAACCCTGCGTGTGTTTACTATTAAATTCCAAAATCTTAGGATTTTTTAAACTATCTTTATTATAACTCACAATATATCGAAGACTTGGGAAATAATTTAAAACCTTATCATTTGTGAAACCTGCAGCTATACCAAAATATGGGTAAAAACTTTTATCATCAAATTCTGCCGGTAGATGTCCAAAAGTTGTAACCTCTTCATTTTCTAAATTAAACGCTATTTGTTTAATTGATGATTGAGTTTCTTTTTCTACTATTGGACCTTCATACAAATAGAAATAAACACTCTTTCTCATTTTGTCATATGTAAATGGATACATTTCAAAATCTGTTAGCCAATAACTTTCAAATTTATCATCGAGAATATCGTTAAGATCCCATTTTTTTAATACTTCGCCTTCTCTATTTAGCATTGTCAAGACTTTCATATTCCCTGCCCCCCCAATGACTAAAATTGAATCCAAATTATTTATATAAATATCTTTAATATTCTGTACGACATTTGGACCAGTTTTATTAATTTCAATTGAGATACTGCTTTTTTCAGGCTCAATATTAATTAACTCTATTTTCCAAGTTTTGCGATTTAAAAAATAAAGATAATTGGTGTTATTTGACTCAAAAATTTTTACTGATGATTGTAATGGGTCAATTGTTTCAGATATTGGTATTGATAATGAATCTATTAAAGTTAAATCTACAGGATAAGATACTTGTTTAATTTCTTCAGTCTTCCAAGGGTCTTCATTTGATGATGTAAAATTACACCCTACTACTAGAATAAATATTAATAGTGTTAAAGTAGTTTTTATCATTTTTTTTTATTTTATAAAAATAGGAGTCTAGCTGACCCCTATTTAAGTTATAATATATAAAATTATGCACAATCCGTTTCAAGACCGCAATCACTGCCACTACCTGAACATTTACTCTTACCAAATGCTAGACAATTTTTATCTTTGTAATAACATCCTGTATCCATTGTTGCGTATGAAGAATAACCAAGGCCAAATAACATAAAGGCCGCTGCTAAAACTGAAAATATTTTCTTTTTCATCTTACTAAATTTAAAGGTTAAAAATAAATTAAACATCAACCCTATACACTAAATCATGAAAACAAACCTTGCTTGAACTACCAAAGGCCTCATAAGGTACGTACAAATCAAATTTTTTCACTCTGCAGATTTTACTCAAAACAGCTTTTGCTAGCGGAAGCTATCTCGAATAAAGTGCTACATTTTATAGTTATATTGAGTTAATGGCACAAAACAAAAAAAAAAACAGAAATACAAAATTTATTACATTAGTTTTTTCAAAACTAAAAAAGTTTATTTGAAAATTCGTAGATTTTTAAAATTAAAAATATAGTTGAACTAAATTAAAAATTATTATATCTATTTTATTTTCGGGAATATCAGTATAACTGACGAAAGAACTTAAGACTCATTACTAATAAAATAATTTTAGAGGAATGCTAAGAGTCCTCTAAAATATTACATACAAAATCATATATAGACTCTACATATAATAGAATAGTGAATTGCTTAAGTCACTAAGAAAATTTTCATTAGTTTTAATCCGATTTCTTTTGATTCTAAACTACCAAAGTAGTAGTTTTATGCTTGAACCAAAATCGATATGTCAAAAAAATTATTTTTAATCTTTATCCCAATCATCTTCTGGGCTTGCGGTTCGGAGGATAAAATTGATGAAAAGTCGGCAACGGAGAATGTGAGCAATACCCCGCCCAATACCATGGTGAAGGTTGACACGGCCATTTCTGCTCCTTTCTATTTATTAATTCAAAGCGCTGGCAAGGTAAAAGCTCATAAGGATGTGCAGGTTTTAGCTGAAACTTCCGGCACTATTCAGCAAGCCAATATCAAATCAGGACAGAAAGTTTCAGAGGGCGAGGTTTTAGTCCGTTTAAATCCTGAAGAAGCACAACTCAAACTGCAATCTGCTGAAATAAATTATGAAAAAGCTAAACTGGAATTCGAAAGTAGTCTAATAGGATTCCCGAAATTAATGGCTCAGGAAAATCCAGAACAAGACAGCCTCTATCAGAAATTAAAAATAGGAAGCGGTTTGCAAGAAAACAGCATTCAGCTAAAAGAAGCTAAAATAGCACTGCAAAAAACCGTGATTCGAGCACCTTTTTCAGGTACTTTATATGATGTGAAAGCTTTCAGGGGTAAAAACATCAATACAGGTGATGAATTATATTCCCAATTTAATCATCGCCTTTTGGTGGAAGTCAATTTGCTGGAATCAGAAGCCTTGAATCTAAAAGAAGGTATGCCAGCCGAAATTCGTAACCCCGCTATGGATGCAGGTTTTATCGGAGAAGTCTTCAGCATCAACCCAAAAGTAGATGAAAATGGGTTGGTGCAAACGCATATTTTAGTGAAAGGTGAACAACAACTATGGCCGGGTATGAATGTGGATGTGGAAATCCGCATCCCAAAAGGAGAAAGATTGCAAGTGCCCAAAAGCAGCTTGGTATTACGCTCCGGTAAGCCTGTGGTTTTCTCCATAGAAAAAGATTTAGCCAAATGGAATTATGTGGAATTCGGATATGATAACGGCAAAATGGTGGAAATCACAGATGGTATAAAGGCCGGAATGGTCGTGATTACCAATAACAATTTGCAATTGGCACATGATGCCCCTATCAGCATTCAAAATTCGGATAACTAATGACCCGATATTTCATCCAAAGGCCCATAGCCGTCATTATGACTTTTGTTGCGCTCATTGGATTGAGTGTTTTAGCATGGCTGAACCGACCCGTTTCACTTCTACCTGATATTGATGTGCCTGAAATGGCCATTCGAGTGGATTACGCCAATGCATCACCGGAAGCCATTGAAAATAACATCCTAAAACCCATGAGGGAATCTTTGGCTACCATGCAAGGATTATCCGATTTGCAATCGACCGCTTCCAATGAAAATGGCTTGTTGCGCTTACGGTTTGACTATGGGCAAAGAATGGATCTGGCTTTTGTGGAAGTCAATGAAAAAATTGACCGTCTCACAGACCAGTTTCCGGCTGATATGTCCCGCCCGAGAGTGATAAGAGTTAATTATACCGATATTCCGATTGCAAAAATCCAGTTGGTTCCCAAGGATGCTGCAAATATGGTGGAAAGCTCCAGACTGGCTGAAAATGTTATTAAAAAGCGAATCGAGCAAATAGAAGGTATTTCTTTGGTCGATTTAAACGGGACAGTAGATGAACAAATCAAAATCATTCCCGATCTCAAAGCTTTAGAAAGAGCTGGATTAGAAATAGAAGCCATTTCACAAGCTATCCAATCTGCCAATCAGGAATTGGGCGGAGTGGAAGTGAAAGATGGGCAATACCAATATTATATGCGCATGGCGGGAAGGTTGAATAATGCAGCAGACATTGCGCAAATTCCCGTTAAAATTAATGAAGAAAAATATATTCCGATTCATCAGTTGGCAGAAGTGAAAACTGCTGAGGAAAAAGTCAGTGGTTTCCACTTTTTCAATCAAAACAGAGGTATAGTGATGAATATCCACAAGCAACCACAAGCGGTGATGACGGAATTAATGCCAGAAATTGAAAAATCTATTGCCCAGTTCAAAAAGGATTATCCGACTTTGGATATCGCCATTACTCAAGACCAATCCATTTTTCTGAAAGCAGGCATCAATAACCTGCAAGGTAGTTTGCTCTTCGGTGGATTGTTTGCTTTTGGAGTACTCTTCCTTTTTATGGGTTCCTTTCGTCTGCCTGTTATTATGGGAATCAGTTTGCCTTTATCATTGATTTTATCATTTCTATTCTTTGAAATATTTGGACTGAGCATCAATATCATTTCTTTAAGCGGTTTGGCTTTAGGCTTGGGAATGCTGATTGACAATGCCATTATCGTATTGGAAAATATCAGCCGAAAACGCATGGAAGGCCTCAATTTATTGGATGCCTGTGTGGCTGGAGTTGCTGAAGTGCAGGGAGCATTAATCAGTTCGGTTTTGACTACCTTGGCAGTATTTGTTCCCTTGATATTCTTAAGTGGCGTAAGTGGAGTGCTATTTTTCGATCAGGCCGTTTCTGTGGGTATTATCTTGACCGTTTCTTTAGGCGTTTCCTTTGTTTTGCTTCCCTTACTTTATCGCTTATTCTTTGAAAAGAAAAAGAATTTCAAGAAAGAGGATAGCCGATTTTTTAAAAGCATTGTCAACGGATTTGAAAAATCACATCATTGGTCATTTCGAAACAAAGGCTTGAGCATTATTATTATTTTACTGATCATCCCACTTGGGCTTTGGGCATTTTGGAATATGGATCAAAAAGGATTGCCTGAAATTACCAGAACGGATGCAGTAGTTAAAATCAATTGGAACGAACCTATAGATGTTATAGAAAATGCAAATCGCAGTCAGGAATTACTAGATAATTTGAATCAGCAACTTCAATTTAGCGAAACGGACGCAGGCATTCCGCAAT
>NZ_JAGXGF010000041.1 GCF_024636815.1 Marivirga sp. | reverse complement strand
GAATTGCTGTGCTCGGAACTGTTTTTAAAGTGTTTTTTACTCATCGCTTTGCTAAACTTTCTCTAATTCTTTATTTAGGGATGGGTTGGATAGCTGTATTTATTGCTCAACCATTATATGAAGAGCTATCTACTACGGTGCTCTTACTATTAATAGGAGGGGGGCTGAGTTACACGCTCGGAACTATTTTTTACACGAACCATAAAATGCATTATGCTCATGCCATTTGGCATGTTTTTGTATTGATAGGTACAATAACACATTTTATAGCTGTAATGTATTTACTGTAAGATTAGTGGTCACCCTCTCGTATGTTTAATAATTTCTTGATTGCTTCCACGGTTTTGGTTTCCATATCATGAATAAAACCATCTGCCATGATCACCTCTTGTAAATCATTCATGATTCTGTTAGAATTGATTCTATCATTTTTGTAGTGCAAATAATTGTGGTAGATGATATGGTTAATGTCAGAATCGGATAGTTCTTCGTATTCGTCTTTCAAAGCCACAAACTTGGACCTAAGTTGATCCATATCCTCAATGTCCGGAAAATAATCTTCCATTTTGGAAAGAATAACTTCAATCTCAGAGCCTTTGAGGCTATAATCAGAACTTCCTACATGGATTAGTAGAAATAAAATAAAGCTTTCGTAATTCTTAAAAATATTATGCTTGTCCATTTCTTAGTTATGTTTAGTGTAAAGCTATACTTTTTTAGAATAAAAAAATAAAAAAGGCTTTGTCAATCGACAAAGCCTTAATTTTCTTCTTTGAAAATAGGGGAATTACATCATTCCACCCATTCCGCCCATGCCACCTGACATTCCGCCACCTTGCATTCCGCCACCATTGTCTTCTTCCTCTTCATCAGAAACTACACATTCAGTAGTTAACAATAATCCTGAGATAGAAGCTGCATTTTCAAGGGCTAAGCGAGTTACCTTAGTTGGGTCAATTACACCAGCTTTAAATAAATTCTCATATTTATTAGTACGAGCGTTGAATCCGTAATCGTCTTTACCTTCCAATACTTTGTTGATAATTACTGAACCTTCCTGACCTGCATTTTCAACGATTGTTCTTAGGGGGGATTCAAGTGCCAATCTGATGATGTTTACACCAGTTTCTTGATCTTCGTTTTCAACATCAACTTTATCCAAAGCTTTGATTGCTCTTAATAAAGCAATACCACCACCTGCAACAATTCCTTCTTGAACAGCAGCTCTTGTAGCATGTAATGCATCATCAACTCTGTCTTTCTTCTCTTTCATTTCTACTTCTGTAGCTGCACCTATGTAAAGAATTGCAACACCGCCTGCCAATTTAGCTAAACGCTCTTGTAACTTTTCTTTGTCGTAGTCAGAAGTAGTGTTCTCCATTTGAGATTTGATTTGACTCACTCTCGCTTGGATATCTTCTTTTTTACCTGCGCCATTAACAATAGTAGTATTGTCTTTGTCGATAGTGATTTTCTCTGCTGTACCTAAGTATTCTAAAGTAGCTCCATCTAATTTATAGCCTCTTTCTTCAGAAATAACAGTACCACCTGTTAAGATAGCGATGTCTTCCAACATTGCTTTTCTTCTGTCACCAAAACCTGGAGCTTTAACAGCAGCAATTTTTAGAGAACCTCTTATTTTGTTTACAACTAAAGTAGCTAAAGCTTCACCTTCCACTTCTTCAGAAATAATTAATAATGGCTTACCAGTTTGAGAAACTGCTTCTAAGATTGGAAGCAATTCTTTCATGCTGCCAATTTTCTTATCGTAAATTAAGACATAAGGATTATCTAATTCCGCTTCCATTTTTTCAGTATTGGTTACGAAATATGGAGATTGATAACCTCTGTCAAACTGCATACCTTCTACAGTTTTTACTTCAGTTTCAGTACCTCTTGCTTCTTCAACAGTAATTACACCGTCTTTTCCAACTTTATCCATTGCCTCGGCAATCATTTTACCGATAGTGGCATCATTGTTAGCAGAAATAGTACCTACTTGCTCAATTTCGTTGCTGTTAGAAATGTCTTTAGACTGTTTCTTTAAGTCTGCAACAACAACTTTAACTGCTTTTTCAATACCTCTTTTCAAATCCATTGGGTTAGCACCCGCAGTTACGTTTTTCAATCCGTGCTTGAAAATTGATTGAGCCAAAACAGTGGCTGTTGTAGTACCGTCACCCGCTTCATCAGCAGTTTTAGAAGCAACTTCTTTCACAAGCTGAGCGCCCATGTTTTCGATTGCATCTTTCAATTCGATTTCTTTAGCTACCGAAACACCATCTTTGGTTACAGTAGGAGCACCGAATTTCTTGTCGATGATTACGTTTCTACCTTTTGGTCCTAAGGTTACTTTTACTGCGTTAGCTAATTTGTCAACGCCTCTTCTTAAGCCGTCTCTAGCTTTTAGGTCAAATGAAATATCCTTTGCCATAGTTTTATAATTAATGTTTTTAGTTAATTTTTAATTAAATAGTACCGAAAATGTCGGAATTTCTCATGATTAAATACTCTTTTCCTTCAAGGGTAAATTCTGTACCTGAATACTTGCCGTATAATACAGAATCACCAACCTTAACGGTAACAGGAGCATCTTCTTTTCCTGGACCCACAGCAACTATTGTACCTTGTTGTGGCTTTTCTTTTGCAGTATCAGGGATAATGATACCAGATGCTGTTTTTTCTTCTACAGGAGCTGGCTCTACTAGAACCCTATCCTCGTTTGGTTTAAATGATATGTTTGACATTTTAATATAATTTATGTTTTGATTTTTTGTTAATCTGTGTTCCTGAGAACATTAAATGTGCCACTTATAAAACCGTGTCAAAATTGCAGTCTTTTCAATTTAAATTTGTCATGTAAGATTATTCGCATTAACGTTTGTGAACTTTTGACAGATTATGATTATATTTCTTTGTCAGTTTTAGTAAAAATTAAATGAATATGGAAAAGTTAGCAGATGACTGGATCACCAAAGGCAGACTAGATTTTGAGTACAAAAAGTATATTTTGTTAGCCTATTTACAACATGTAGGTAAATCTTTTGAACAACATAAACTTTATCCCTCTTTTGCTGATTTAATTATGCATTATAAAAATGCTGCTCAGTTAAAGGATGGAAAACAAAATTTATGGAAGTCATTTCCTAAAGAATTAACTCAAGTGGATTTAAAAAATTTTAGACTGTTTTTTGAATCAAAAGTAACAGAAGATGATCAACTTCTGGAACTTGAAAACATCATTGATTTTGCAATGAATAAGTTACAAAATCATATAATGGTAGGAAAGAATATTTTTGATGAAGTAGAAAAGCAAATAATCATAGAACCAGTAGGAGTGAAGGCTTTAGGAGAAAATGAAGGCTTGTTATTAATAGATCCTCAATACGAATCATTTTATCATGTATATCAATATAGAATTTCAATATTTGAAGCAGCTGAAGAGAAAATAAGAGGTCTTCAAACAGTTTTTATTGATAGAATTAAAAAGTCTATAGGTACAACCTTAGAACAAATTAAAATTCAAGTTTTAAGAAATATTCAATTGGTTAGTAATTATTCTGCTTTTCGGGTGGTGGCTTTGCAGCCTTATCCTTATGAAGAAACCCTTTTGCCAATCGTAAAAAGAAGTTTTTCTAGTTATTTGGATAATAATTATCGTTGATTTTAAATTATTTCACAGCTATTGTTTTTCATAAGACTCATAAATGATAAAACTCTCAAACAACCATTAAACATTTAGTTTTTCCTTTAGAGTATAACTAATTAGTAAATATCAGGCGCTTTATATAATTTCAGGTATAGTCAGTATTTCTTGTTCTGAATAGAGTAAGATCTACCTGATTTATTTGAATTCATTTATTAAACCAAAAACTAAACACGATGAAGAAAATATTATATCTCGTTCTGCTGATGTTTATCAGCTTGAACTTAACAGCTCAAGAGAATTTAGATTATCAAAAACCTCCTAAAGAGATTTTAGAATTAGTGGATGCGCCTTTAGCACCTTCCGTTTTAATTGATAAAAAGGGAGAAAATGTAGTTTTGATTTACAGAGACCCCTACAAATCTATTTCTGAACTATCAGAAGAAGAATTAAGACTAGGCGGTCTACGTATAAATCCGAAAACAAATATTGGAAGCCGAACACGTTATTACAACGATATAAAAACTAAAAAAGCACTTAAGGATGATATTAAGGAAGTAGAAGGCTTACCTGAAACTCCCAGATTGGCAAACTTTAACTGGTCGCCTGATCAAAAAATGATTGCTTTTTCTCATACTACATCGACTGGTGTTGAGATTTGGGTTTTAAATATTAATGAAAGCAAAGCAACTCGATTGATGGAAGGGATTGCTAATGCCAATATGGGTAATCCAATTGTGTGGAAAAAAGATAATTCCGGATTATTGGTGAATGTTTTACCTGAAGATAGAAAAGAGCTTATCAATACAGGGGAAGCGATACCAAGTGGCCCCGTTATTTCGGTAAGTGATGGAGAAAAGGCTCAGAATAGAACCTATCAGGATCTATTGAGCAATCCTAATGATGAATTCAATTTTGAGCAATTAGCTTTATCTAAAATTGTTTCTTTGGATTTGAAAGGAAATTCTACAGATTTCTTACCAACGGCTATGTATTCCAGCATATCAGTTTCTCCAAATGGAAAGTATGTAATGGTGAGTACAATTAAATCACCCTTTTCATATATAGTGCCTTATTATAGGTTTCCTAATGAAACGAACATTTATGATTTAGAAGGAAATTTAATTAGCCAGGTGAATGATGTCCCTTTACAGGAAGTTTTACCGAAAGGCTTTATGTCTGTCAGAACAGGTAGGAGAAGCATGAATTGGAGAAATGACAAAGCTGCTACATTAATTTATGCAAAGGCTCTAGATGAAGGTGACCCAGAAAAAGAGGTGGATTTTAGAGATGAAGTTTATCAATTAGAAGCCCCATTTAAAGGAGAAGGAGAGCCGTTATTAAAGACTATCAATAGATATCGATACATTCAATGGGGAAATGATAACATGGCAATAGCTCATGATTACTGGTGGAATACTAGAAATATGAAAGCATATACTTTTAATCCTTCTATTAGCGATCAAGAACCAAAAGTGCTTTTTGATAGAAATTACCAAGATAGCTATAATGATCCCGGAAGTTTTGTGACTACTAAAAATGATTTCAATGAGTATGTTCTGGAATTAGATGGTGATAAAGCTTTTTTAATGGGAGATGGTTATACGCCTGAGGGACAGTTTCCATTTATAGATGAGATTGATTTAAAAACACAAAAGAAAAATAGACTTTATAGGTCAGAATATACCGATAAGCTTGAGAATTTATACTCTTCTATTGATATGAAGAAAGGAACAGTTTTGGTAAGAATAGAGTCCCAAACAGATTATCCTAATTACTACTTTAGAAATATCAGAAAGAAAAATGACTTAAAGCAAATCACATCTTTTGAGAATCCTTTTAAAAGTATGCAAAATGTGCATAAGGAAGTAATAAGCTATGAAAGGGAAGATGGATTGTCATTAGATGGTACTTTGTATTTGCCGGCAGATTATGATAAATCTAAAAAAGAGAAAAAACCAATGATTTTATGGGCTTACCCTCGTGAGTATAAAGACAAAAGTAGTGCAGGTCAAAATACATCTAATCCAAATGAATTTATTTACCCTTATTATGGTAGCCCTATTTATTGGGTGACTCAAGGTTATGTGGTGTTGGATGGAGCTGCTTTTCCAATAGTTGGAGAAGGAGAGGAGGAGCCAAATGATACATTCCGAAAACAATTAGTGGATAATGCAAAAGCAGCAATAGACGCAGTTGATGAAATGGGATATATAGATAGAAATAGAGTAGCGGTTGGAGGTCATTCCTATGGTGCTTTTATGGTAGCCAATTTGCTTTCGCACTCAGATTTATTTGCAGCTGGAATTGCCAGAAGTGGTGCTTACAACAGGACACTAACACCTTTTGGATTCCAGAGTGAAGAGCGTTCTTACTGGGATTCACCTGAGACTTATTATAATATGTCGCCATTTATGCATGCAGATAAAATGGATACTCCATTATTGTTAATCCATGGTCAGGCTGATAATAATTCAGGAACTTATCCATTACAAAGTGAAAGATATTTCAATGCTTTAAAAGGGTTGGGAGCTACTGCACGATTGGTGATGTTACCTAAAGAAAGTCATGGATATAGCGCAAAAGAGAGTATTCTGCACATGCTTTGGGAGCAGCACGAATGGCTGGAGAAATATGTGAAGAATAAACCTGAAGAATCAAATTCTGAAGAAGGAGAGTCAAAATAAAAAATTAGAATATTATTAAAATTAATTCAAAAGCATTTACTGATAATTTTGGTGGTGCTTTTGAATTACTAAAAAATATATTGCACTTATATTTTGATTAAAAGAACAATAGGCATACATTTGCAATCCAATTTTGACAAAGAACTAATCATGGCAGGAACAAGTCTCAAAAGAAAAGCAAGAAAAAACAGAGTAGTAGCAAAGAAAAGAGTGGATAGCATTCAGAAATTGCAACAACAACCTGTTATAAAAAATGTTGATATAGAAGCTATTAAAGCAGAATTCGAAAAAGCAGATAAGAAAAAACCTGCTGCCAAGAAAGAAGATACTGCTAAAGCTGAAAAGAAAGAGGAAGCACCGAAAGCAAAAAAGGCAGCTCCTAAAAAGAAAGCAGCTCCTAAGAAAGAGGAAGCTAAAACTGAAGATAAGCCAAAGGCAGCTAAGAAAAAAGAAGACAAAAAAGAAGATTAACACCTTTTCTTTTTACAGATATAAAAATGAAGCGAACATCAGTTCGCTTTTTTTGTTTGTAGATAATAAATATTACAAACCTGTCAGGTTTGAAGTAGTAAATACCTCATTGAGTCTGACTTTCTGATGCTTTTTTTGATTAAAACCTGACAGGTTTTTCATTGGGGTTTAATGGTCGGTGGCACACCGACCTGAAAATTATAAGGATTAATTTAAGTAAACCTGACAGGTTTCTGATTCGTCAAGCTATTAAACTCAGTCCATGTCTAAAGTTATATTAGAAGCTGTAAATATTTCCAAATCATTCGATAAGCCTATACTTTCAAAAGTTAATCTGAAAATCAAGGAAGGCGAAACGCATGTGATAATGGGAAAAAGCGGTGAGGGTAAATCTACCTTGCTTAAGATTTTAGCTGGACTCACTGCAGCGGATAGTGGAAAGATTATTTTTGATGGTATAGAATTAGAGAATCCGGAGGAGGTTCTGGTTGCAGGGCATGAGGAATTAGCTTATGTAGCACAAAATTTCAATCTCCTGCATAACCGAACAGTCCTTGAGAATTTAAAGGATGCACTTTTGGCTTTTAAAGTTGATTTTGCGGAACAGCAAATCAATCAACTATTGCAGTTGATGCGATTGGAAGAGGTAAAGGAGCATAAAATTGAATTGTTATCAGGTGGAGAAAAACAAAGATTGGCTATTGCTCGAGCATTAGCTACTCAGCCAGCTGTATTGTTGCTTGACGAACCCTTTACACAACTTGACTTTCCCACTCGCCAAATTCTACTGGATGCTATTAAGGAAGTTAAGGATGAATTGGATACCAGCATAATACTAGTTAGCCATAATCTCTATGAAGCATTCTACCTGGCTGATATTATTCATATACTTAAGAATGGAGATATTATAAAGAGTGATCAACCTAAAGCCATTTATGAAAAACCAGAGTTTATATCCGTTGCTAATATTTTAGGGGAAGTAAATCTAATTCCAAAAGGCAAACTTGGGAAAGGACAGTCAAAATTACTTGGGATCTGGAGTGAAAATATTTTGATCAATATAGATAATGATTCAAAGTATCAATTAAAATTAAAGCTGACGGAAAAGCTGTTTATTGGTAATTATTATCGCTATCAGTTTCAACTTTCCAAAAATCAATCCCTTAGTGTAAAATCAATACAATCAGAATTTGAAGTAGGAGAGAACTATAATGTTGTTTTTCCTGAATCCCATCTATTCGAATTAAAAGAAGATTGATTTTAACCATATTTAACCACAAGGAACACGATATAACCATAAAGAGCACTGAGATTTTTCACCAAGTTTCACGAAGAATAAACATGATGACAGCCGAAGGCTGTGGGTTAACCGCAAAGACACTAAGACGCAAAGAATTTTAATTTGATAGGTAGTAAATTGGTTTCTAACAATCTTTATCTCAAGCTTAAAAGCTTTTGTAGCAAAATCAAATTTTGTAATAACTTAGCGTCTTAGCGTCTTTGCGGTTCCAAATCAGCTGAGCAATAGATTTTTTATTATCTGAGCCCGAACATATTGCGACTTTCCAAATAAATCGTACCTTTGCAATCCGTTCGAGTGAATGGGCTTATCTGAACAGGTAAGTATTTGTAAACCAAAACGATGGAAATCTTGGCTCGGATTGACATTGTAATTAAAGAGCCCTGACACATTATGGCAGAAAATCAAGAAAACGTATCGAATGAAGAGTTCGACTGGGAAGCATTTGAAACCAAAGGATTTGGTGAAGGTTACTCAAAATCAAAAAGAGAAGAATTAGCTGCAATGTACGACAATGTTGCTACTGACTTGGCTGAGCAGGAAGTAGTTAAAGGTATTGTGGTTGCGATCAACGATCGTGACGTGGTATTAAATGTTGGGTACAAGTCTGATGGATTAGTTCCTACCAATGAATTCCGTGATACTCCTGATTTAAAAATTGGTGACGAAGTGGAAGTTTACGTTGAAGAACGTGAAGATCAAAATGGGGAATTAGTTTTATCTAGAAGAAAAGCAAAAATTGTAGGTGCTTGGGACAAAATCCAAAAAGCGCTTGACGAAGATCTAATCATCGAAGGATTAGTAAAAAGAAGAACTAAAGGTGGTTTAATCGTGGATGTACACGGTGTTGAAGCCTTCTTACCTGGTTCTCAAATTGACGTGAAGCCTATTCGCGACTTCGATGTTTTCGTAGGTAAGAAAATGGAAGTAAAAGTGGTGAAAATCAACTACAGTAACGATAACGTAGTAGTTTCCCACAAAGTATTAATAGAGAAAGATCTAGAGAAGCAAAAAGCTGAAATCTTGAACAACCTTGAGAAAGGTCAGGTTCTAGAAGGTGTGATCAAAAACATGACTAACTTTGGTGTATTTATTGACCTTGGTGGTGTTGATGGTCTATTGCACATTACTGATATTTCTTGGGGTAGAATCAACCATCCTGAAGAGGTGTTGAAGCTTGACGAAAAAGTGAAAGTAGTAGTACTTGACTTTGACGAAGGTAAAAAACGTATTTCTTTAGGTATGAAGCAGTTGACTTCTCACCCTTGGGACTCATTGGCTGAAGGCCTTGACGTAGGTTCTAAAGTGAAAGGTAAAATTGTTAATGTTGCTGATTACGGTGCATTCTTGGAGATCGCTCCTGGTGTTGAAGGTTTGATTCACGTTTCTGAAATGAGCTGGTCACAGCACTTGAGAAATCCACAAGATTTCATCAATGTTGGTGATGAGTTAGAAGCTGTAGTTCTTACTTTGGACAAAGAAGATCGTAAGATGTCATTAGGTATCAAGCAATTGACTGAAGATCCTTGGAATAAGAAAGAAGTATTAACAAAATATGCAGTTGGTACTGAGCATAAAGGAGTAGTTAGAAATATGACTAACTTCGGATTGTTCATCGAATTGGAAGAAGGTATTGACGGATTGGTTCACGTTTCTGATTTAAGCTGGACTAAGAAAATCAAGCACCCATCTGAATTCGTGAAAGTAGGAGAGGAATTGAACGTAGTTGTTTTAGAACTTGATGTTGATAACAGAAGATTAGCATTAGGACATAAGCAATTAGAAGAAAACCCTTGGGATACTTTCGAGACAGTATTTACTGTAGGTTCTAAGCACAAATGTACTGTGTTGAACAAAAACGAAAAAGGTGCTATTCTTGAACTTCCTTACGGTATCGAAGGTTTTGCTGCAACTAAGCATTTGAAGAAAGCAGATGATTCTATGGCAGAAGTAGGCGAGTCTTTAGAATTCCAAGTATTAGAATTCTCTAAAGATGATAAGCGTATTGTATTGTCTCACTTACATACACACTCTAAAGTAGAAGAGGCAGCTCCTAAGAAGAAGCCAGCTACTACTGGAAGTGGTAAGAAGAAATCAGCTCCTAAGCAACAAGCTTCTTCATCTACATTAGGTGATTTAGATGCATTATCTGCATTGAAAACTCAAATGGAAGATGATGCTAAAGGCGGAAGCAAGAAAAAAGCTGCTCCTAAAAAAGAGGAAGAGCCAAAAGCAGAAGCAAAGAAGGAAGAGCCTAAAGCTGAAAAAGAAGCAGCTAAGAAAGAAGAGCCAAAAGCTGATGAAGTGAAAGCAGAAGCCAAAAAGGAAGAAGCTAAAGCTGAAGAGAAAGAGGCGAAATCTGAAGAGAAAAAGGCTGACGATAAAAAAGAGGATAAAGAGTAATATCTAAATCTTATTTAATATATGCTAAAGCCATCTACTTTTTAAGTAGGTGGCTTTTTTTGTTTTTTACTGATTTAAATCAGAGCGACTGTCCCCTTGAGGGGACTTCAGGGGTGTTTTTTAAGTGGATTAAGAGGGACAAGATGATTTCATTGGTAAAAAAATAAATGTAGTTATATAGTAAGCTAAATTATTTAATAATTATTCTTGTTCTCTATTTGACAAGCACGATAATATGTCTATTTTTGCAATCGCAAAAGCGAATAAGGTCACGTGGCCGAGTGGCTAGGCAGTGGTCTGCAAAACCATCCACAGCGGTTCGAATCCGCTCGTGACCTCTTTTTTTACCTCCTTCGTGTCAAAAGCGGAGGAGGTTTTTTTATGCGCAATATTTGATGCGGATGAGAACCGCTCGGTTTGTAATAGAAAAATCAAAGGTTTTTGCAAATGGGCACGCGCGGCACACGTGCGCCCAATGTCGTTAAGTTAAGCTAAATTCCTTTAGAATTCATGATTTTAAACCTTCTTCTAGAATCTGTTTTTGGCCGAGGAAAAGAACGGTTCATTCTTACTATTTCAGTTCTTCTTTTTATGATAGAAAGTATT
>NZ_JAGXGF010000002.1 GCF_024636815.1 Marivirga sp. | reverse complement strand
TATAAGAAAATGGCTTCTCCCCATACCAAGCCACTTTACGTTTTGTGATAATCTCTTTGCCAAAAATAATGGCTTTATCATGTTCCCATTCTATTTCATTAAATAAACTATCGTAGAAATAGGAAGACTCCTTATCACTGAAAATTCGTCCATAATAATTTACAATACCATCAAAAGGCAATAGGTTTTTGTTAGGATCGAATGGTTCATCAAATATCTTCATATAATAATTTCATAACATCAAAAATCAATGTTTTTGTTTGAAATCAATCCTTATAATTATTGCAGAGCTAATCAAGTGCTTACTAAAACATTAACTTAAATACAAGTAGTTTGTTAAGCTTCTACAGCTATCTGACTTCTGCATATTCATCCAAAGCCTCATAAAAATTTTCAGACTTAATCAAGTTCAATAATGATGCTCCAGCAATTAAGCCCGCTCCTATAAAAACACTTGGTGGAGGCCCTCCCTCACCTGGTGGAGGCAGTCCACCATCATTATTGGTATTATTCAAAATCCCCGTGAGTACTAATACTCCTCCTACACCATACATTAATACTTTTGCTACTGTCACGCCTATACTTTTATCTATGTATTTTAAAGCAGTTGGGTAATCTTTTAAATCCTCCTTCAAATTTGACCTATTCACTGGTTTAGGCATATTCTCATCAATGCTATAATATTGAATATCTTGTTGATGACTAGTGTACATCGGTGTATTATTAGGCCCTACACCACCCATAGTGCTGCTACTTAGTACACTTATCTCATACACTTTAACCCCATTTTTATTTAAAATTTCTTCCCCCCAATATAAATAAGATAGATGTCTTACAGGTACTTTTAAGATAATTTCATTTTTATCAAGGATTCGCACAGAATCAACTTCACTTGCTTCATACCTTTGTTTAAAAGGCTCTTTAATTTTCAAATTGCCATCTCCAAGGATACCTGGACTTCTAAAACTTAAACGAGAGGCTTCAATTTGTTCCCCTGATTTTAGAAATACTGTGTATTTGGATTGACCATGAACAGAAAAAGATAAGGTAATAAATAGAATTATCGATAAGAAAATGAATCTTAAGTACTTAGATGTCATCAGTAGAAATTGAAATTTTAAAAGTTAAAACTAATAAAATATATCCTATAAGAAAACTTTTAATAAAGGCTAAAATACTTCTGGACTGAGGTTTTTTACATGTGGTGAAAAATGGCTTTTTATTATTGACTAATTAGTCTAGCGGTACCATCAAAACTGGTATTTTGGATTCTTTTATAATCTGATCGGAAATACTACCTATAAATGCCTTATAGAGAAAATTATGATCATGATGACCTGTGATGATAAGATCTGTATTGAGCTTTTTAGCTTCCTTTAATATCATTTCTACCGTGGCTCCCTGCACCAATAAGCCTTCTGCTCTAACATCTTTAGCCTCCAATATATGAGCATAGTCTTGCAATAATTTATGCTCAGCACGCAAATCATCTGCCCTTGTATCTCTTATGTATTGAGGCCCTACATCATAACCCACAAAATCAGGATCGGGAGCTGAAATATGAACTAACCATATTTTTGCATTAAATGCTTTCGCCAACTCATAAGCCTTATCCATTAAAAATTCTTCCTGTTCATTAAAATCTATAGAAACCAATATATTTTTCATATCATCTAATTTTAAAAGTTTTATAGTCTATAAAAGTCACTTTCAATATAAGATAATGAACGTAAATTTAAAAGAATGGTGGTTGTTGGTTTAAAAATTAGGGGATGGAATTTAGGGATGATTTACTATATTTTAGTATTTTTTTGCTTTTTGGAACAAGGGTTTCGTTTAAAGTGTATTTAGTTGATTTCAACTTGTCATATGAAATAAATTAGGCTATGCATTTGAGACTGTAATCTCAACTCTATTTCTCCTTAAGCGCATCTTTTATCATGGTTTTTATTTCAGAATTACCACTTTTCTTTGCAAGTTGCCATGTTGACTTTCCATCAGTATCCTCATAATTTAATGGTGCATTATTCTCCAATGCCAATTTAACCATCTTGGGATTACCGGATTTAATAGCTTCATGAATTATAGTTTCACCATCACGCCCTACTACATTTACATTAGCTCCATTGTTAAAGTAAAATTCAGCTATTTCGAATTTCTTTGCATGCAAAGATGCCAAAAGTGGAGTTCCTCCATCATCTGGGGTTGCTTCCATATTTGCTCCATGATCCAATAAAAGTTTAACTAGTTTTAATGACCCACCTTGTGAAGCAAATCGAATAGGTTGTTGGTTTCTTGATGCTCTTTTTGATTTCCAATTCACATCGACTCCATTGTCCAACAATATTTTTACACATTCATATGAATCTGCAATTGCTCCTATCATAATAGGGTGCATCCCATTCTTCTCTTCAAAATTTATATCTGCATTATATTGAATTAGTAAATTTAAGGCTGTTGTATCATTTTTAAAGACTGCAAGCCATACTGGTGTCAATCCTTTAGCATTGAACTGCTCTGTGGGTGCCCCGTCTTTTAAAATATCTTCGAGTTCAATATAATCACGATCTTCTAACGCTTTAAAAATATCTTGAGCGTAAAGAGAATTAGTAAAAACTGTTAAAAGTAAAAGTAGAAATATTCTTTTCATAAAATTATTAATTGATGGTCAATAAAAAGCAAATCTGAAACACTTAAAGAAAAAAAAATTCTAAAGGTTTTGATTGCCGATGAACTAACAATTTAAATATAATAGATTATTTATTAAATCCGGCCGATATATAGGTTTACATATCTCATAAGTAGTTGCCTAAATTCAAATTCCAGAGCTAATCACCTAACATTCATCATTTATGAACAATACAATCGTAGGTATATTGAAAAAAATTGCTAATTTTAATCAAACTTTTTACTAAGCTATGGAAACGCTCGACTTACAACAAGAATCCATTCACCAAATAAATGCCGAAAAAAAGGCGGTGACTATTCCTTTATATCTTTATGCTACCGTTCTGGCCTCCATTAGTATTATGGTCGGTCTTGTCTGGGACATTAGCTGGCATACCAGCATAGGCAGGGACGGCCTTCTTTCTGCTCCACATCTTGCCATTTATTTCGGTGGGGTTCTTGCTGGAATATTTTCTGGCATTAGGGTACTGAAGGTGTCATTTGCAGGAACACCGCAAGAAAAAGAGGAAAGCACCAAGTTTTGGGGGATTTTTCATGGCTCATTAGGTGCATTATTCTGCATCTGGGGCGCCATCGCTATGCTTACCTCCGCCCCTTTTGATGATTGGTGGCATAATACCTACGGCTTGGATGTTACCATTTTATCGCCTCCACATACGGTTTTATTGATGGGAATGGTCATGATACAGTTCGGATCCATGATTACGGTATTATCTGTAAAAAACAGAATGAGAGCAAAGGGCATCAAGGATGATAAGCTTAATAAAGAATTAAAACTACATTTTGCCTTGGCCTCAGGCTTTGTATTATGCATGTTGTTTACGATCGCTTCTGAATATCTTGGGCGTCATGATATGCATAAAGCTTTATTCTATGTTGTAGCAAGTATAATTTTCCCACTATTATTGGTGGCGGTTTCCCGATCGGCACCAGGTAAGTGGGGAGCAACTTCTGCATCTATCGTTTATACCGTTTTCCTAGCACTTATGGTTTGGATTCTTCCATTATTTCCTGCTGAACCTTTATTGGGACCGGTTATGAATCCTATCACTAATTTTCAAGCATTTGAATTTCCTTTATTGATTATCTTTCCTGCTATAGCAATTGACCTTATCACACAGAAATTGGGGAATAAAAATTCATGGCTTCTATCTCTCATTTACGGTATCATTTTTCTAGTAGCTTTATTAGCAGTTCAATGGCCTTTTGGTGACTTCTTAATGTCGGAAGCTGCTCGCAATTGGGTATTCGGAACTGAGAGCTGGTACTTTGGAGCTAATCCTAATTGGGAATTTCGCTATGCCTATGCCGACTGGATGGTGACCAAAGGAGCCGAATTAGTAAAAGGCCTTTCAATAGCGCTTGCAGTGGTATTTTTAAGCTCACGCCTTTCTATCAGATGGGGCAAGTGGATGCAAAATATAATGAGATAATTTAATTAACATGCAAAAAACACTAACAAATCTTGCCATAATCTGCCTTGCATTTATTTTTCAAGGCCATATAGGAAGTCCTGGGATCACGCTTGAAGGGAACGCTGGTCCATATTCTTTAACGGTAGTGGTTAATTCACCGGATGTAATACCCGGCACAGCCAGTGTTGACGTATACGTCACTGATAATGATGTTAAAGAAGTGAAAATCAAGCCCGTTTATTGGTTTGCAGGAGCAGAAGGCACGCCTCGCGCAGATATTGCCTTACCGGTAAAAGGGGAAACTGGTCATTTTAAAGGTGAAATATGGTTGATGAACCCAGGCAGTGCTAGTCTGGAAATTGAAGTAAATGGTGATAAAGGAGAAGGTAAAATCCTGCTCCCTGTAATGGCAGTCTCCACTGCTCAAAAGACTATGGATCCTTCTCTTGGTTGGACATTGGCTGGATTAGGTTTATTCCTCACTATTCTTATGATCACCATCATTGGCTTAAGCAGTGGTGATACGCAAGTGAAGCCTGGTGAAAAAACTTCAGGAAAAGTTAAAAGAAAAAGATGGGTTGGTGCAGCCATAGGTTTTGCTGTGTTGATTTTAGTATTATGGGGAGGCAAAAACTGGTGGGACAGTTGGGAAAAGGATTACCAACGCTTTATGTATAAACCTTTTACTGCCACTACATCCGTCTATCAAAAAGATGATAAACAGATCTTGAAATTTGAGGTGGACTCAACTAAGCTTGAATCCCTTTACCTTACACGAAGCCTAAACTATTTGATCCCAGACCATGGGAAAATTATGCATATGTTTTTAGTAAGGGAAGGTGAATTAGACGTATTCGCACATATTCATCCTAAAAGGTTGGATTCAGCTCATTTTGAGACGGTCATTCCTCCTTTGCCATCTGGTAATTATTATGTTTTTGCAGATGTATCAAGGCTCAGTGGTTTTTCTGAAACCATAGCTGACACTGTTTTTATTCCTGAACCAGAACCACAGCTTGTACAAAACTGGAATGATTCTTTATTACTTGATACAGACGATACTTACTACATTACTGATCCAATTATTAGTAGCGCAGAGCAAGATTTAATAATGCCGGGTGGAGACATAGTCGTTTGCGGTAGTCCAGGAAAAAGGACAACACTTCCAGATGGGTCATTTGTGACACTGGAACTTCCTGAGGAAGGAAAGTTTACAGTTGGAAATTTATACCATCTCACACTCGAAATCCAAAATGAAGAAGGAAAGCCGGCAGAATTAGAGCCCTATATGGGAATGATGGGACATTCTGTAGTATTCAAAGAAGATGGAAGTGTATACATCCACCTTCATCCAGTTGGTTCATATTCCATGGCCTCGCAAGAAACCATGGAAGCAAGACTTACCCCTGGAAGTGGTAGGATAGATTGGGCTGAATTACTCAAACCTAATCTTTTTAGAGATAGTGTTGATCGAGCCATTGCATCATTAAATGCTTTACCTGAAACAGAGCGTGACAGCTTATTAATGATAGGAATGGAGCACCCTTCCATTGATGATCCTGAGCATGAAGGTCATTCTGTTGTGCGTTTTCCTTATACTTTCCCAAAAGAAGGGAAATATCGAATCTATGTGCAAATGAAACGCAACGGGAGAATATTAAATGGGGCTTTTGATGTTGAAGTGGAAGGTTGATAAGAAATCATGGGGATAAGCACTCTAGAATAAATATGAGATGATCCCAGTAAAAGCAAAAAAGCCGGCTATACCGGCTCTTTTTGTCTATTGTCTATGTTTGTGCTACTGGCTAAATCCGATCTGACCTGCGGTACTGACCTATTTTCCCCCTTTGGGGGCTAGGGGGCTTTAACTTGTCCACTCCTTCACATCCTCCGGGCTTACACTCGGAATATCTAATTTCATTTTCTTTTTTAAGCCTGAAATCTGATGATGTAATTTAGTGTGCTTGGTATCTTTTAGTTCTTCAATTGTTCTGATGCCTGCTTCCATTACCACTGGAGCCCATTCCTTTGGTACTCCTGCTTCCACGAAATCTGCTTCTGTGGCTACTTTAGCTTTCTTCTCCGGCTTCATCTGCGGGAAGAACAATACATCCTGTATGGAATTGCTATTGGTCATGATCATGCTCAAACGGTCAATTCCAATACCCAAACCTGCTGTTGGTGGCATTCCGTATTCTAAGGCACGCAAGAAATCTTCATCCAATACCATGGCTTCATCATCTCCTCTTTTGCCTAATTCTAATTGCTCTTCAAATCGTTGACGCTGATCAATCGGATCGTTCAACTCAGAGAATGCATTACAGATTTCTTTTCCGTTACAAATAGCTTCAAATCTTTCTACCAAACCTTCTTTGGTCGGGTGCTTTTTCGCTAATGGAGACATTTCAATCGGATAATCTGTAATGAAAGTCGGCTGAATCAGTTGCGCCTCGCATTTCTCACCGAAAATCTCATCTATCAATTTTCCTTTACCCATAGAATCATCCACAGGAACATGCAGTTTTTCGGCTGTTTTTCTTAACTCCTCCTCATTCATTTCGGAGATATCAATACCTGTAAAATGCTCAATGGCTTCATACATGGTATAACGCTTCCAGGGTCTCTGGAAATTAATAATATTCTCACCCACCTTCACTTCTGTGGTACCGTGTATGTCCATGGCAACTTTTTCTACCATTTCCTCCACCAAATCCATCATCCACTCATAATCTTTGTAGGCAACATACAATTCCACCTGCGTAAATTCAGGATTGTGAAATCGGGACATCCCTTCATTTCTGAAATCTTTTGCAAACTCAAAAACTCCATCATAACCACCTACGATCAATCTTTTTAGATAAAGCTCATTGGCAATCCTTAAATATAAAGTCATATCCAAGGTGTTATGATGCGTTTTAAACGGTCGGGCTGCAGCCCCTCCATAAAGTGGCTGTAGAATAGGAGTTTCTACTTCCAAATAACCTTTATTACCCAAGAAATAACGCATGGAATTGACCAATTGTGTTCTTTTCTTGAAAGTATTACGCACTTCAGGATTAACAATCATATCCACATAACGCTGACGATATCTTTGTTCTGAATCCGTGAAGGCATCATATCTCTTCACATTTCCTTGCTCATCAGTAGTTTCTTTAGTGATCGGCAAAGGACGCAGCGATTTGGTCAGAACAGTCAATTCTTTCACATGAATAGAAATCTCTCCTACCTGAGTAGTAAAAACATAGCCTTTGATTCCGATGATATCACCAATATCTAATAATTTCTTAAAAACAGTATTGTAGAGCGTTTTATCTTCATCCGGGCAAATTTCATCTCTATTTACATAGATTTGAATTCTTCCCGTGCTATCTTGAATTTCAGCAAAAGAAGCTTTTCCCATGATTCTTTTGCTCATAAGGCGACCTGCAATACTGATATTTTTGTAGTTCAGTTTATCGCTCTCATAATTTTGCTTAATGTCCTGGGCGGAAACATTTACATCAAATGACTCTGCGGGATAAGGATTAATCCCCATGTTCGTTAATTCTTCCCTGCTTTTTCTTCTTTCTATTTCCTGTTCGCTTAAATGCATCATTTTTTACTCAATATATTTTGGAATCACTTATCTTCTATTTTAATCTGCAAAGATAAAGGAAAGTATGGTAATTTTTGATATTTAGATACTAGATTCTAGTGCCCAAACACTAGATAGAAAGTGTCAAATATTATCGCTTATCCGGCAAATAGACAATCTACAAAATAAGCCGTTGGCTTATTCAGTTGACAACCACCCTGACAGTGCTTCCTCAAGTATTCTAACACAATTATGAATTAGAACAATCTGTCTCTATTGTCTACCTTCAACTGCCTAATCAAAAGTCTATTCCGAAGCTTCAGTACTAGCTTAATTTCCCCTTTGGGATTAAGGGGCTTAACTTCTCTTCCGCTCTTCCTTCCGTCTCTGCAGCTCTTCTTTTATCAATGAAAACTCACGGCTACTTTGACCGGCTACGGCTGTATTTTCTTCCGCTCTTCTGAATAAATAGGGCATCACGGATTTCACAGGACCATAAGGCACGTATTTAGCAACATTATAACCTTTGTCTGCCAAGTTAAATGAAATATTATCACTCATTCCATACAATTGAGCAAAAGTAACTCTTTCATCACTAGGATTGATACCATGTTTATCCATCATATATGCTAAGAAATAGTTGCTATACTGATTATGAGTTCCATTACATACATAAACATTATCAATATTCTCTACACCAAACTCCAAGGCTGAATTATAATCAATATCTGTTCTTTCTTTAGAAATTTGAATAGGATTAGGATAGCCCATTTCCTCTGCCCTGTCTCTTTCTTTTTCCATGTAGGCACCTCTTACCAATTTTACTCCTAAGAAATATCCTTTTTCTTTTGACTTCTTATGAGCTTTCTTCAAATTATCAAGCATATCTGCTCGGTACATTTGATAAGTGTTATATACAATGGCGGTTTCTTTATTGTGCTTTTCCATCATTTCATAAACAATGGCATCCACTGGGTTTTGAAGCCAGCTTTCTTCTGCATCTATCAAAATTCTAACATTGCTATCAAATGCTGTCTGGCATATTTTCTCTATTCTTGCTTTAGATCGATCGTAGCTAGCTTGCTCTTTTTCATTTAATTCTTTTCCATCTTGTATTTTTTCAAATACTTTAGAATCGGACATACCAGTAGGTTTGAAAACACAAAATGGTAAATTATCATCATTAGCTGCACGGTCTATTGTTCTAAGAACTTCATCCATAGTGGCATCAAATCCCCTTTCATGTTCAGCTCCCTCTACGGAAAAATCTAAAATCGTTCCAATGCCATGAGAAGCTAGCTCATCTATCGTTCCCTGACTATCTTTAATCGTTACTCCTCCGCAAAACTGATCATAAACCGTATGGTAAATAATTTTGCTAATAGGTAATCGCAAAGCGAAACCAAGCTTCACAAAAAACTTACCTATAGCCACCAACCATCCCTTATTCATCATAGAGAACAGTAAATAAGCTTTTTTCAGTTGCCTGTCCGACTTACTAGTATAAGCAATCGATACATCATCAAAAATTGGGTTTGTAGTTATTTCCATAAAATTAATTTAAGTCTGCAAATATAAAGAAAACGAAGTCAGTTGCTTTTTGTTAAATTGATTAACTTGCAACTTTTTATTAAATATTTATGAAGATTGAAAATTGGTATTCCAGCGGTAAACCATGGGTAATAGCGGGGCCCTGCAGTGCAGAGACAGAAGAACAGTTATTGGAAACCGTTGATCAATTGGTAAAAAATGGATTTACTACCATAAGAGCCGGAATATGGAAACCTAGAACCCGTCCCAATAGTTTTGAAGGAGTGGGTAAAATTGCTTTTCCATGGATCAAAAAAGCTAAATCATTACATCCACATATTCAATTCGCCATAGAAGTTGCTTCTGCTGAGCATGTGGAATTAGCCTTAGAAAATGATATCGATATTTTATGGGTAGGGGCGCGTACGACCGTCAATCCTTTTAATGTTCAAGAAATAGCTGAAGCTGTTCGGGGCGTAAAAGACAAACCCATTTTAGTCAAAAACCCCATCAATCCGGATTTAGCTTTATGGATGGGTGCTTTGGAGAGGTTTGATGCGGTAGGAATAGAAAAACTTGGAGCAATCCATAGAGGATTTTCTACTTATCAGGAAAGTATTTACAGAAATATTCCGCTTTGGCAGATTCCAATAGAATTAAAATCCCGTTACCCTGAATTACTTTTAATTAATGACCCTAGTCATATAGCGGGTAAAAGGCATTTATTATTTGAAATAGCTCAAAAAGCTATGGATTTACAATATGATGGTTTGATTATTGAATCACACCACTCCCCCGATGACGCCTGGAGTGATGCGGCTCAGCAATTGACACCAAATGCATTAAAGGAAATGATTAGTCAACTTAAAATCAGAGAGAAAAGCTTTCCGAATAAAGATTTTAAGAATGAATTGGAAGGAATTAGAGATCAGATTGATGAAACCGATAAAGAATTATTGGAAGTTTTATCCAGAAGACTCGAGTTGGTGAAAAAGGTAGGGCAATATAAAAAAGATAAAAATGTTGCTATATTTCAGTTGGAACGTTGGAATAAAATAATTGAAAACCGTCCTTTATGGGGTAAAAAGCTAAACTTGGATGCTGATTTTGTAAAATCCATTTATCAGGGTATCCATGACGAATCCATCAGAATTCAAACTGATATTTATAATGAAGAATAAAAAGAAAATTTATACACTAGGTCCTAAAGGCTCATTTCATCATTTATCATGTGTGGAATATTTAGGTGGACAGCAAGAAATTGAATTTTGCGAAAGCTTTGCAGGAGTTTTTGAAGCAGTAAGAGCAGGACATCTGGGCTGGATTGCATTATACAATAGCTTGGCAGGCATAGTTGAGAATCATGAAGCTGAAATCGAAAAGAATTTCACTTTGCTGGATGAAATGGATTATGAAGTGAAATTATGCATTTGCTCAACACCAGAATCCAAATTAAAAGATTTAATAAAACTCTATTCCCACGAAAAAGCATTTGGGGAAAGCAAAAGGTTTACAGCTGAAAAATTACCTAAAGCTGAATTAGTAAAATGTCCGAGCACTTCACATGCAGCTCAAAAAGTGGCTCAAGAAAAAGAGAAAAATACGGCTGCCATTTGCCATGCGGAAACTGCCAAATTTTACGGATTGGATATTTTAGCAAATATCCCGAATAAAAGGAAAAACGAGACTAGTTTTGGGTTGTTTGCGGGATGAACAAAATAGCATTAAACTTTCTGACTAATTTTTCTTTTATATATATTTTTACCAACTCTATTTATATGATCAAGAAATTCAGGATTCTTAATTTTATGATAAATTGATATATCAAACTTATAGGGCAACATTAAATCATCTAAATCAAACTCAATTTGATTTAATAAGCTTAAGTCAATTTCATCTCCAATTAAAGAAATATCAATATCGGATGCGGGTTTAAAATTACCCATAGCTCTTGAGCCATAAATCAGTGCTTCTTCAATTTGAGGGTAATTTGAAAAAACAGACTTTATATTAAAAATATCATCTTTTGTTAAACCTGAATTTTCCATTTAAAACATTTTTCCTTGTTCCCCACTTCTTTTAGATTCCATATTTTGTTGGAATTCCAAAAATGCTGGATAATAATCATTTAATATCCTATGATAAATTTCATTGGCAATATCCTCGTCATAGGTATGTGAAGTTTTATTTCGGCTACCAATCATATCCATCCAAATTTTACCATCTGAAACAAGGTTCAACTGAAATGCCTCTCTGGTAGCATCTCTACTCTCACCAAGTTCAAAATTCCCTTGATATTTGGCATAATCCTTCATTACATTCCAAGCTAATTCATGGGTATATTCAAAACGTTGAATTAAGCCTTCTTTTATCATTTCATCCAAAACATCATTCAAATCATTTTCATCTAGCGTTTCTTCTTTACCTAAAACATTTTGATTGATATATTCAATGGCTTGAGAAAGCTTTTTTAATGCTTTCATATAATTTGAAAATCGTTGTTCCCATCTGATATCTTGTTCCATTTATAAAAGATTCATATTGAATGAGTAAGTACAAAACAATTAAAAAATAAAAAACATTTTTAATAAGCTCTTAATATCCATGCAATCTATCAATTATAGCATCAAAACAAAAACCCTCTTCCTCCTGAAGAAGAAAGTTTTTGCTTTACAATACTCAAATGAGCAATATTTATCCAAACTATAGGTTTTCAATCTTTATTATCCGAAAAAACTCACGATCAAAGATTTTAAAGTATTCTTCAGCTTCATATTCTTCAAATGCAGGTATAAAGAACCCCATGGTTTTTCTTTCTCTTTCATTATAAGAGCGAAGATATTTCATTTTATTTTTTGCTTCTGATGTTATGTAGACTTGTACTGTAGGATCAGGCATTCCGTCCACTTCATACAACTCTCTTGTGTTTTTCCATCCGTCAGCTGCATATCCCCATGATTCCATTCTGCGGCTATGTCTTTCTTCAATGATAGATTTCTCCATATGTGGAGTCATAACACTTTGGTAAATATAATCAGATTTAATTTTTTTCTCCTTAGCTAAATCCAATACAAGCTTACTCATAAAAATATGGTCGGGGTGGCCATATCCCCCATATTCATGATCTAGTGTGAAAACAACTGTTGGATCAAATCTATTAACAATCTTAAGAAGTGATTTCTCAACTTTTTGATAATTGAAAACCTTATTGAATTCAGAACCAGGGATAGGACTCCAGCCTTTCCGCCCATCATCAAGGTCATTTCTATATTCATTCTCAGTAAACTCAATAAAAATAACAGAGTCTATGACATGCTTAGCTGCCTGGATATGAACAGAATTCCTATCTGGCTTGTTAGATTTAAAACAAACAGATACAATTTCCCATCCTTCTTTGTTGAGCTTGGACACTGTCCCAGAAGATAAAGCCATATCATCATCATGAGCAGTAATAATCATAGCTCTTTTACTATCTATGGAATTAAGTATAGAATCTACTGGATATTGTTCTATTGGAGCATATTGAGTTACCTGCTCTTTTTTGCAAGAGGATATGGTTACAACACAAAAAAGGGAAATAATGAGGAGTTGACATTTCATAACTATCAATTTTTGTTCAAACTAATACTAAAGAATACACTGTAGACTACTGTCCATTTTTCACGAGTTCTGTTGAAATATAAATTTGGTTACTTTTGGCCTGCCAAATTTTGTATATCCAATTGATTTCTCATTCTACTTATTCGAGTGAAAACCAATTGTATTGCCTTCAGTGTCCATACAAATGCTACAAAACCCATGTTCACCTATGGGTTCCTTTTTTTGCAATAATTTCCCACCTGCTTTTGCAACTCTTGATACTTCGGTTCCACAATCTTCACTTGTAAAATACACTAATGTTCCGCCAGTTCCAGGTTTCATCTCTTTGGTTTTACACAGTGCTCCACTGATATTGGCTCCACCTTCTGCCCACGGAAAGCTAACCATCTCCAAATCACCAAATCCTCCTGGTATTTCCATTGGAATCATTTCGATTTGTAATACTTCTTCGTAGAACTTTTGAGCCCTGCCCATATCTTCTACATAAATTTCTACCCAGGTAAATGGGTTCTTTGAATGTGTTGTCATAATTTTCAATTCAATTTAGTCTCCGTTAGGTTTTTCTTTCAGTTTTAAGAGTAAAAAATTTTGGGTTTCAATAAACTATCGAGACTCCATTATCCTCTTCAATTCCTCTAATCCATATTGAAGATCTGTCCCCAACATTTCATCAAAATCCATTACTACCAACATCAAATTCATAGGATAATCCATCGAGCCATTAAAGCCCCAGGTTACTTTGGTTTGATTATCTCCTACTGCTTCGAGTTTTAAATAAGCTTTGTCATTAGATTCAAATGGTTCTTTAAATCTTAATGCATAATCAATTCTGTTTTTATCGATTGATAAAATTTCCTGCTCTCCTACTCCCACATCATCATTCTCACTTTCCCAAGCGGCTATAAAACCAACCGTTCCATCAACTCCTGTAAAAGTGTTTCTCATATCAGGATCCATAGTTGCCCATTTGCTGAATTCATCCTGATTTTTTAAATATTTGACATAATCAAATACTTCCTGATGCGGTGCATTAATTGTAATTTCCCTTGAAACTGCATATTCCTTATCTGCAATACCCGCTACAATTAAAGCCAAAACAATAATTCCCAGGATGGCTAATCCTATGATTTTTAAAAGTCTCATAGCTCAAAAGTTTAAAAAGTGTTACCGAAAATAAAAATAATTTTTGAACGGCTTGTAAATATTGAAATTCATTTTTCAATCAAATCTCAATCCCTTCAAGACTCTAAATAGCTTATTAAGCTGCCCTAAAGTACAAATTAAAAGGGTTTTTACATTTAATTTTGTCTTACTCAATTAAACCAAATAATAAAAGCTAACGAACGTTAGATAAGCTCTTTTTATTAATTTTACTAAAATATTTTAGAATTTTATTTTGTTTTAAAAAATCAGTACTCTACATTTGAAACATGATACACACACAAGGACGATTTTATTTTTACTTTTACTTTATCCCGCTCAGGCGAGTCGGTCCTTGTTATGCTATGTAAATACTAAACTAAAACATACTTCAAGCCCGGTTCGCAAGAGTCGGGCTTTTTTTTGTCCAAAATTTAAAACAACAGAAAAATGAACACATTGAAAATGAAAGATTGGGGGCTAGGGCTCGGAAAACATGTAGTCATCGCAGGGCCTTGCTCAGTAGAAACGGAAAAACAAATTGATGACCTGTGCAATAGCTTTGAGCGTGAACCACAAATAGGGATGTTCCGAGGAGGCGTTTGGAAACCACGTACCCGCCCTGGAAATTTCGAAGGTTTAGGAGAAGAAGCTTTACCCTGGTTACAAAAAGTAAAGAGCAGATTACATATTCCCGTATGTGTGGAAGTAGCCAATGCAAACCATGTGGAAGCAGCTCTTAAACATGGTATTGATGTTTTATGGATTGGGGCCAGAACAACTGTAAATCCTTTCTCCGTACAGGAAATTGCAGATTCATTAAGAGGAGTGGACATACCTGTAATGGTTAAAAACCCCATCAATCCTGATTTAGCCTTATGGGTTGGAGCTTTGGAAAGAATGTATGATGTGGGCATCAATAAATTGGCTGCTATCCACCGAGGCTTTGCTGATCCTTATGACAAAATCTACAGAAATAAACCAAATTGGAATTTGGCGATGCAATTAAAATTGGAATTACCTGAAATAGAAATCATTAATGACCCTAGTCATATTTCAGGAAAATGGGAAATGGTGCAGTCTGTAGCCCAAAGAGCCTTGAATTTCGGGATGGATGGATTAATGATAGAAACACATCCAAATCCTGCGGAAGCCTGGTCTGATGCCCGTCAGCAGTTAAATCCTGAGCAATTATTGACTTTATTGAAAGAAATTTCTTTCCGTGAGCGTATTGATCTCGAAAATCAAATTCCTGAAAATTTGAAAGAAATGCGTAATTCAATCGATCATATTGATCAAAAACTAATAGATTTACTTTCTGATCGTTTCCATTTGATTGATCAAGTTGGTGCTTACAAAAAAGCTCATGAATTATCAGTTTATCAAGGTGGAAGATGGAAAGATGTATTGGAAAGTAGGATCAAGCTAGGCACTGAAAAAGACATGAGCGAGAAGTTTATGAAAAATTTGCTGATAGCCATACATGACGAATCCATTAAGAGACAGGAAAAGCAAATTGCCAATAAGGATGTAGAACCCTTAACTATTATATGAGCAAAGTATATTTTAAAGAAATAAGTTATATAAAAGAGCTATTAGCTTCGGTTGAGCATACTCAGTTGTTTGTATTGGCGGATGAAAACAGCAAAGAACACTGCTATCCTCTGATAAAAGATTATTTAGAATATCATCAGGTGATAGAGATTGCTTCAGGAGAGAAGCACAAGACTTTAGACAGCTGTAATTTGATTTGGAATGCTCTAACCAATGCAACTGCCGATCGAAAAGCACTTTTAATTAATTTAGGCGGTGGCGTGATCACTGATATGGGAGGCTTTTGTGCGGCTACATTTAAAAGAGGAATCCAGTTTATTAATATTCCAACGACCTTGCTCTCACAGGTTGATGCCAGCGTGGGGGCCAAAACAGGCATAGACTATAATGGTTACAAAAACCATATCGGATTATTCTGCGAGGCTGAGGCTGTATTAGTGAATCCAATATTTCATAAAACCTTGCCTCAAGAGCAAATAGTATCAGGTTATGCAGAAATGTTGAAACATGGCTTGATTGCAGATAAAAAACATTGGCAAGATTGTCTTGATAATGGAATTGAAAAATTTAGTAATGAATTGATTCAACAATCCGTCAAAATAAAAGAGCAAGTGGTGGAAGCGGATCCTACAGAAAAAGGATTGCGAAAAATATTAAATTTTGGACATACGATCGGACATGCTATTGAAACTCATCTATTAAATACCGAAAATGAGTTATTACATGGTGAAGCGATTGGATTGGGAATGATAGCTGAAGCTTACATTAGCAAATCAAAAGGACTATTAAATGAGCAAGAATATCAGATTGTAGTTAATGAATTAAAGGGTGTTTACAAAAGTCCTAAAATAGAAAAAGCCTCTTATGCTGAAATAAAAAGGCTTTGTAAACAAGATAAAAAGAACCAAAATGGTGAACTCAACATGAGCTTACTCAAAAACATAGGTCATGCAGTCTATGACATTACAGTTGAAGAAGAACTGATTGACAAGGCACTAAATGAAATATTATAATTTCATTTTTTCACGAAATGATTTTGCGCTATGAATAGCTGAATCACTTAAATCATTTAACCAATCTGAATCTAAACTTTCTTCAGTATGTCTTTTGATATTTCTTAATCGATCTGCTACAGTTCTTGTAACTTTTTTGCCATTTTTACTTTTCAAAAGAGCCCCAGCTGCAACTACTGCAGCAGCTCCTGCTAAAAATGAGAAAATTGATTTACTTGTTGTGCTCATTGTATTAAAATTTTAAAGTTGATAGCCTAATAACGCTTAACTTATAAAAACAGTTTGAACTAATAAAGAATATTTTGAATTATTTTATCAATAAATATAAAAATTCTACCAGTAAAGAGATTTGTTCGATCAATTTGCCAAGCTCAAAAAGCGAGTCCAATCGACTTCTGGTTATGCAAGCTCTTTCCAATGGAAAAATTGCTATAGACAATCTATCTAGTGCTAGAGATACCCAAACCTTAATCAAGCTTCTAAAGAATGAAAAGGATTTAAACACATTTGATGTCCTGGATGCTGGAACCGCTATGCGTTTCCTTACGGCATACTTTTCAGTCGCCAGTAAAAAAGAAGTGGTTTTAACGGGAACGGATCGCATGCAAAAGCGTCCAATTGGAATTCTTGTGAATGCTTTAAATTCAATTGGTGCTGAAATTTCATATGAAAAGGAAGAGGGGTATCCGCCTTTGAAAATAAAGCCATTTAAGCAACAAATCAGTTCAAAGATATCGATTCCTGGAAATATAAGCAGTCAATACATTTCTGCATTATTGATGATAGCACCCTCCCTGCCCCAAGGTTTGGAAATCAGTATTGAACCGCCAGTATTTAGTAAGCCCTATATTGATATGACTTTGGGCTTAATGCAATTATCCGGAATTCAATATTCCGAAAATGAAAATGTTATCTCTATTAAACCTCAGAACTATCAGGAAAGTACGCAAAGTGTAGAATCGGATTGGTCTGCTTCCAGTTATTGGTTTTCAATTATCGCACAGTCTAAAATTGGAGAAAAAGTGTTTTTGAAAGGACTGAAATCCAAAAGTTTTCAAGGAGACAATGTCATTAAAGAAATATCAGAAAATTTTGGGGTTAATTTTCAATTTGAAAAGAATGGAGTAACACTGGAGAAACGAGATGAAATTCAAAAGCAACAATTGATATTAGATTTTAAAAAATGTCCTGATTTAGCTCAAACCATATTACCGTGTGCTGCTTCTCTAAATGTTAATTTAGAAATGACAGGTTTAGAAAGTTTAAGAATAAAGGAAACTGATAGAATCGCAGCATTACAAAATGAATTGTCAAAATTCAATTGTCCTCTTACAGAACCAGAGAAAGGAAGCTGGAAATTGGATAGCTCAAATTTCACAGCCGAAGAGGGCATAGAAATTGAAACTTATGAAGATCACAGAATGGCCATGGGATTTGCACCATTGGCTATGAAACATGGAATTCAAATTAAAGATATTGAGGTGGTAAATAAATCTTATCCTAGTTATTGGGATGATTTAAAATTATTCGGATTCGAGCTGATCGAGCAATGAGTTGAAATATTGGGGGGCTTTTAGCATTCTACTTCCGTACCAGCTGAACATTTCACCGTCTACAATCACGAATTTTGATTCAGGAAATTCTATCCTTAGTTCGTCAATATGTTGTGTTTGAAATGGAAAGGGTTCCGAAGAAAGAAATATATAATCTGGATTAACCTTTACAATCTCACTCATCTCTATTTCGGGATATCGATCTTTTTGAATGATATTTTTAAAGCCAGAATATCCTAGCATTTTGGAAATAAAAGTATCATTCCCAGCCCACATCCAAGGCTTTTTCCAGATGCAATAAGCTATTTTGATGTCTTTAGCAGGTTTCTTTATCGAATCAAACTGTTGAATAATATTAGAAGTGAGCTCTTTCGCGTTTCCGAACCTTCCTGTCAACTCTCCAATATCCTTCATCATATTTGTGGCAGAATCAAAATCATTCACGTCAGAGACGTATATAGGGCAAATTTTTGAAAGCTTTTCAACATATTTTTTTACATTTTCCTCCTTACTTGCAATGATCAAATCAGGCTTTAGTTCTTTGATTTTATTTAAATTCTGTTGTTTTGTTCCACCAATAATTTCTTTTCCCTTAATCTTTTCTTTTGGGTGAACACAAAACTTAGTGATCCCTACTATCTTTTCACCCAAGCTTAAATCAAATAAATACTCAGTAATAGAAGGGACTAAGCTTATTATTCTTTGAGGGTAAGATTCTAATTCTATTAGATGATTAATTTGATCTTTTACAGCAGGCATAAATTAATGGAGAATAAATTTTGGTCATAAAAAAAGCTTCCCCCTTTTGGACGAAGCTTTATGCATAATGTTTTTAATTCTTAAATGGTAATTCCCATATTCACTAACTGACTAGAAACTTTTAAATTACTATTATCAAAAGTAGCTTGATTAATTTCAAATTTCAACTTACCTCCAACTTCTCTAAAGTTAATGGAAGAGCCTTTCTTGCCCAAACCTGATTTATCAGTGATAATTAAAGTTGGTTTAGTATCGTATTTTTCTAGGATAGCTTCAAAATCTCTACTCTTACTAGAAGCAAGATAAATAATGTGTGCTTTATTTAAATCAGACACATCTGATATATTTACAATATTTGTGGATTGTCCTTTGATTTGTCTTTGACCATAAAGTGTGGCTAATTGATCATATACATCATCGTCCCCATAAACAGCAATAACAAATTCTCCAGATTTAGACTCTGCTGGCCATTCTATATATTTTACAAAATTAAAAATTAACATAGAATGAATTTCGTGCATCGGTCTTTGTGCATTGGCGTTCATAGAATTAAACCCAATTAAAACAAAGAAAAAAACGATAAATAACTTAAAAGTAGATTTCATATCTCAAATATTTCTATTCCAACTATACAATAAAATTAACAATATTCTTTAGAAAATTATATTTAAATGAAGAATAAAGTATCTATTAGCAATATAAATTTAAATAATACAATTAATAATACTAATACTTAAATTAAAAAACCCTAGCATAAAGATATAGACAATCTTCAGCCAGGGTAAAAAACTAAACTAAATCACTATATTAAATCAATATTCCCATGCTGGATAATTGAGTCGAAATCTTTAAATTGTTTCCTTTAATGGATTCCTGATTTATTTCAAACCTCAATTTTCCGTTAACCTCTTGAAAATTGATACAACTTCCTTTTTTCCCAAGACCATTTTTGTCAGTAATCATTAAAGTTGATTTACCTGCAAATTTTTCTTGAGCTACTTCAAAATCTTTACTTCTATTACTTGACAGGTAAAGAACATGTGCATTGTTAACAGCTTCTACATTATCTACATTTACTACTTTTACGCTCTGACCTTTTACAGTTCGGTTCGCATAAAAATTTTGAATTGTTGATGCAACATCTTCATCTCCAACTACTGCAATAACAAAGCTTCCTGCTTTAGCATCTGCCGGCCATTCTACATACTTAATAAAATTAAACATAAGCATAGAATGGATTTCATGTATTGGTCTATCACCTGATTTTAAGTTAAATCCAAATACCATTAATACGATTACTACAAGTACCCTACTGATTCTTTTCATTTTGTGTTTATTGACAATTTATTCTACAAAGGTAGAGTTAAGCTTTTTATCAGTAAATCGAAAAAGCACCAATAGCTTTCAGAAGTAATATTTAATGAAATTAAGATAATTTGTATCTAAAATTGTGCTTGTCCTTGAGGTTTACAACGAATGCATGTAATAAATCAATAACTGATTGTACATCCTTGCTGTGTACCATTTCTACAGTCGTATGCATGTACTTAAGGGGAAGTGATACTAAAGCCGATGGAACGCCCTCGTTGCTGTATGCAAACGCATCAGTATCAGTACCTGTGGCCCTGCTTGCAGCTGACCTCTGGAAGGGTATATTTTCTTTCTCAGCTAAATCAATAAGCATTTTCAATAAATTATTTTGTACTGCTGGTCCATAAGTCAAAACTGGTCCTTTACCTGATTTTTGGTCACCACTTTCTATTTTATTGTAAAGAGGAGAATGTGTATCATGGCAAACATCAGTAACCACAGCTACATCAGGCTTTATTTGATGGGCTATCATTTCTGCTCCTTTCAATCCAACTTCTTCCTGGACTGAATTTACAATGTAAAGAGCAAAGGGAATTTTATCTTTGTTTTCATGGATTTTACGTGCTACTTCTGCTATCATAAATCCACCGATTCTATTATCCAAAGCTCTGCCTACGATATAGTCCTTGTCTCGTAAATACATTAACTCATCATCAAAAGTAATGACACAGCCTACATGTATACCCATTTTCTCAACTTCTTCTTTATTATCTGCGCCTACATCAATAAAAATATTTTTTAATTCAGGCTTAATGTCGTTTTCCTTATTTCTAACATGAATAGCGGGCCAACCAAAAATTCCTTTTACAATACCTTTATCCGTATGAATATTTACTCTCTTAGATGGCGCAATTTGATGATCTGAACCTCCATTTCTAACTACATAAATATATCCTTCATCTGAAATATAATTCACAAACCAGGAAATTTCATCAGCATGTGCTTCTATAACCACTTTATATGGCGCATCCTTATTGATAATCGCGGCTACGGTACCATAATTATCTTGAATGAATTCATCTGTATAAGGCTTAATGTATTCTAACCAAAGCTTTTGCCCACTAGTCTCGAATCCTGTTGGGGCTGCGTTATTTAAATATTTAAAAAGAAAATCTTCTGCTATCTTATCCATAATTGAGTTTTAATTTATTAAACTATGCTAAGATAAGCGTTGCTAGCAGCAAAATGTTACTCAATACCGATAAAATCTGAGAAATACGACTTTAATTCCTCCCTGCTATCAAAAAGGGAAGTAGAAAAATAGCTCCTATAGAAGCAAAAGATAAGCTAATTGCAAAGCCTAATAATCTAAATGGTAATAATATTAACCAGATAAATGGATATAAGAAAAGGGCTATGATTGCTAAAGGCCAGCAAATAACCAAGAGAATACACCAAAGTAAAAATTTTATCATGACTTTAAATTGTTTTTACGATCATGATTCAATTGATGTGCCAAGAACTAAAAAGTAGCTCTTGATAGTTTTACAGACTATTAAATAGACTAATGTTTAATAAATGAACAGTGAAATGTACGGTTTTGGACACTAAATAAAATTGTGGAATTATTATTGCACACCATTTCTCTAGTTCAGGTAAAACACTTTTAAAAGATAAATTGTAGAATGTATTCGACTATTTTAAATGAAAACAAAAAAGCACTCAAGCATTCAAATCACTTAAGGGCTTCAAATTATATCTTATTAGCCTATTTATTTTTATAAATCTTCCCTTTTTTCATGACGAAATCTACTGATTCCATCGTTTTGATATTTTCGGTAGGGTCATCACTCACAGCAACGATATCAGCCATTTTACCTTCCGATATTGAACCATATTGATCATAGACCTTTAATAACTTTGCAGGAGTTACTGTAGCAGAAATAATAGACTCCATAGGTTTCATGCCGGCCTCTACCATATAAGCAAATTCTTTTCCATTATCACCATGCTTGAATACTCCAGCATCGGTGCCAAAAGCGATATTAACTCCAGCTTTATATGCTTTACCAAAAGTATCTTGAATTTTAGGACCAATGGCTTTAGCTTTTGGAACCACCACCTCTGGATAATAACCTTCAATTTCAGCTAACTCAGCTACACTCTTTCCTGCTGTAATGGTAGGAACATAATAGGCATCATATTCCTTCATCAGTTCCATTGTTTCTTCTGACATTAGGGTTCCGTGCTCAATGGTTTTTATACCTGCTCTGATTGCACGTTGCATTCCTTCATCTCCATGAGCATGAGCTGCTGTTAACATTCCGTAATCATTGGCTGTTTCTACTATAGCTTTCAATTCATCTTCAAAGAACTGAGGGTTCTGACCATTTTTAGCCATACTCAAAACACCTCCTGTTGCAGTTATTTTTATTACATCAGCACCGTTTTTATATCGCTGACGAACTGCTTGCCTGGCTTCTTCCGGACTATTCACCACTCCTTCTGCAGGCCCTGGATTACCCATCAAATCATCTTTGTAACCATTAGTAGGATCAGCATGTCCACCTGTGGTGGCGATTGATTTCCCGGCAGAGTAGATAGTTGGACCATCAACAAATCCTTTATTAATAGCATCTCTTAAACTGCTATTCACGCCACTCCCACCTAAGTCACGAACTGAAGTAAAGCCAGCTATCAAGGTTTTCTTAGCATAAGAAACAGATTGAAAAGCAATGTCTGCATCATTTTGTGTAAATCGCTTGATATATCCGTCTTTAGAAGTTTCAGTTTCCAAGTGCACATGCATATCAAATAAGCCTGGCATAACAGTTTTTGATTTCAGATCTATACCTTCTGCATCTTCTGGAACCTCTAAATATCCTTTTTCAACGGACTGGATTTTATCCCCTTCCACTATAATCGTCATTTCAGTTAATACCTTTGATTTCTCAACATCAATTAATTTACCACAGTGTAAATAGGTAGTTTGAGCCACTAAACTAAAGCTCAAAAAAACCATTGTAAAAATTAGTAATAGCTTCTTCATAAAGTGTTTGATTTTATTTAAATGTTACTTTGTTTTACAAATTTTTAAAGTAAATCGCTGGGGTTACTTATATATAACTCGAGCTCCTTTTGGCTTAGTTCAGGAGCTCTATTTTCATCTTTGGCAGTTACAATTGAATTCGTCATACTTCCTACTAATCCTCTATCCAATCCCATTCGTTCGGCTATGACAGCGCACATTTGAGCCTCTCGCTCATCCAACTTATTATCTACTAACATCATTTGGATATATTCATTAATGAAAATTATCTTCTCCTTAATGGTATCGGGTTCATGAAAATGAACTTCCGAAGCTTCGTCAATAATTTCATCTACTTCTTTTTCTGCTACTCCGTTTTTTCTACCCAAAGCATAGAGGTATCTCTTCTCTTCTTTTACAAATCGATTATCAATTTTTGCCAATTGGTATAAATGAATAAGGTGAGAGTGTATTTTATCAGTTGTCAATTCAAGCTCAAATTTCATTGTTAAAAATTCATCACATTAGATAGCAATATACAATTTGTTGCGGAATATTCCATCTAATTAGCTTATATTGAAAGTCATGAATTTTTTGGCTCATATATACCTTTCTGGTGAATCAGATGAAATAAAAATCGGCAATTTTATAGGTGATTTTGTGAAAGCTTCGGACATGGAGCATTACAATGAAGTTATCAATCAGGGCATCCGTATGCATTGGGCAATTGATGAATTTACTGATCATCACCCCATTGTACAAGAAAGTAAAGAAAGATTAAGGCCCAAATATGGCCATTATTCTGGAGTTATAGTGGATATCTATTATGACCACTTTTTAGCTCGAAACTGGAATGATTATCATTCAGATGATTTACGCTTATATGTAAATAATCAATATAAGATGTTAGAAAGTCATATAAGTATTCTTCCAAAAAAGGTGGTGCATATGCTTCCTTTTATGATAAAACACGACTGGCTTTTTAATTATCAGTATTTTGATGGAATTGAAAGAGTGATGCATGGAATGGCAAATCGCTCAAATTTTAATTCAAAAATGGAGCAATCTGTTGTGGAATTAAAGAAGCATCACAAAGCATTCGAAAAAGAATTTCAAGAGTTCTTTCCTGAGCTAAAAGTCTTTTGTGATACTTTTCTGGAAAGGAAATAAATTCTGTGAAATTTCAGGTAAAACACCTTTAAAAAAACCTGCCAGGTTTATATCCTAATACTGTAAAATATTAAAAATTTACTACAGAATCTTTCTAAAAACAAAACCTGACAGGTTTAGAGTTAAGTCAACTACTGAATTACAATAGCTACTTTATTTAATTTCTTAGCTTCAAGCGTATCCGTTTGAACTCCAAGATTATTATTATTCATTTCACCTTTTTCAGCATGAACGTGATAAACTTTAGGCTCTAAATCTTTAAAGGTTACTCTACCTTTTTTGTCCGTTACCTGCGCATCAGCTATTGGATTTTCACTTTTTCTGTAATCATCCTTATTTCCATAAAGAGTTACTGTTGCTCCTTCCTGAATATTACCCAAATCATCCTGAATCACAATTCTTAAATTGGTTTTAAAAAACTGTGCATCTTCAGTTTTAGGGGTAAACTGAAAGAACATAAAAGCCGATAGGACTAATAAACTTAATGCTATTGTTAATTTTTTCATAGTTATTGATGTTTGAGAAATAAAACGGAATATTAAGTTAATTGTTATTCAGTATTATTAATTAATCCAAAGATTTCTCACTCCAAATATTTTAGAATTCATTATAAAACAAAAAAGCAACAAACCCTCGGATTTGTTGCTTTCAATTTAATATCTTTTACTTATTAAGCTGTTTGCCCAATTAATTTTAAATGTCTTGTATGAGAACCCATAGCGGCTAACATTGAAGGGAACTCATTGTACGCAATGTTAAATTGCTGACAAGTTTCTTTTACCAATTTATTAATAGCCGGATAGTGAACATGACTTATTCTAGGGAATAAATGGTGCTCAACTTGGAAGTTCAATCCGCCTGTATACCAGTTTAAAACTTTGCTTTTTGTTCCAAAATTAGCAGTAGTTCTAATTTGGTGAATAGCCCATTCAGTAGGAATAATTTTTTCGCCTTCTACAGGAGCATCATGAAAATCAGTAGATTCAACAACATGAGCTAACTGAAATACTACTCCAATTGTCCATCCTGTTACAACAGCAACTATCAGATAACCTAAAATAGTTGCTAGAACGCCTTTCATCAAAATTGGCAAGACAAAGAAAGTACCGATATAAGCTAATTTGGTAGCCCAAAAGATAACATGTTCTTTCACACTCATTTTCGCCAATTCAGTATTAGCTACTTTTCTAGTGAAATATTTCTTGAAATCCTGAAAGAAAACCCAAAATGCATATGAAGTAGCATATAAAGGATAAGCATAAACATGCTGAAACTTATGATACCATCTTTTCTTCTGGTGAGTCGAAACTCTAATAAAAGGACCAATATTAATATCATCATCCATTCCTTCAATATTAGTGAAAGAGTGGTGATTTTTATTGTGCTTATTTTTCCAAATGAAAACTACCCCACCCATTAAGTTTAAGGTAAGGCCCATCATATAATTTACGTGTTTATTGTTGGAAAAGCTACCATGAGCTCCATCGTGCATAACATTAAAACCTATTGCGGCAAGGTTCAATCCGAAAATAGCGCATAAGGTTATAGAAAGCCACACTGGCATACTCACAAATACAAGTGCCGAGTAAAGAATAGCAAAAGAAACCAATAAAATAGTGGCTTTTGTATATAGTTTGCTGTTCCCCCAAGTTTTCAAATCATTTTGTTTGAAATAGGCGTCAACTTTCTTTTTCAATGTTGGGAAAAAGTTGTTGTCTGTGATTTTTGTTGCTGATACTTCTTGCATAATTAAATTAATCTTGATTTGTTCAACGAGCAAATCAGTTGTTTCGTTCATAAATTTAGAAGTTATTCATAAGTACTCATAAAAATTAAAAAAAAAAATCGATGAATGTGGAAAAAAAATCGTTTTGTTAAGTATTTTCTTCTGAATCTTCCACAATTATTAAACAAATACAAAACTTTCGGAAATAATATTAAAAGATAAAATCATAAAATAAGGGGAGATATTAATTCAAAATATTGAATCTAAATTAAATTAAAAAACCCATCCAAAATTTTAGATGGGTTTGAAATTAATTTTCCTCAACCTTTCTTAAGAGGTAGCACCCCCACAACTAGACCCACTTCCTGCAGTACATCCATAGCAATGTTGATCAACTAATATCTCTCTTGCTTCCAGTGCTTCTAAATCGAAATTTCTTATGTGCTGAAGATTTTCGTCTTTCAATTTCATTTCCAGCATTTGATTAAAATCACAATCATACAAATAGCCATCCCAACTAATGGAAATCGTATTTCTACACATCACATTAGCTGCCGCATCAGGATTATAGCTATCAATTAATTTCTGCATATAATTCTCATAATTACCACTATTAATGAGGTAATCAAGGTATCTGCTTATTGGTAAATTTGTGATGGCAAATAAATCATTAAATACTATCCCGAAAGTATCAAATAATTTCTTTTTGAATTCTTTCTGTAAGGATTCCTGACTAGCCGGCATGAATGCACCACTTGGATTATGAACCAAATGCAACATTAAGCCTGTTCCTTCTTTTCCATAGCCCTCTTCATTCAACATCTTTAAAGCTGTAATAGATTTATCAAAAACCCCATCTCCTCTTTGAGAATCAGTTCTTAAGCGAGTAAAATGCGGCATAGAACACACTACCTCAACCTTATGCTTAGCAAAGAACTCTGGTAAATCATTGTATTTAGGATTTGCTAAGATGATCGTAAGATTAGATCGAACAATTACTTTCTTATCAATTTTGCTCAATTCCTCCACAAACCATCTGAAATCAGGATTCATTTCAGGTGCACCACCAGTTAAATCAACTGTAGAAATATCAGTATCCTTAATAGAATCAATGCATTCTTGCATGGTCTCACGTGTCATGATTTCCTTTCTATCAGGTCCTGCATCCACATGGCAATGCCCACAAGTGAGGTTGCACATATAGCCTACATTAATCTGAAAAGTATCAATTTTGGTTGGCTTTAATGGATCTAAGCCAGTTTCATTTAACTTGCTTTCAAATGAAGTAAACTGTTCTCCATTTTCTTTTGGTTGATTAAGAAAATCAAGTTGTTTTGTAGCATAAGATAATAAATGTTGCCTTCTCTTGAGGGTAGCTGAAGTCATAAAATTACATTAAAAGTTCTTTGGTTTTATTCATCATTTGTACACCATGTACGAGAGATGCACCTCCGCGGATTGCCGCAGCAATATGAACTGCTTCCATCATTTGTCCTTCTGTGGCTCCTTTTTCTAATGAACCAGATGTATAAGCATCTATACAATAAGGACATTGCACCGTATGTGATACAGCTAATGCTATTAAAGCTTTTTCTCTTTCCGTAAGTTCACCCTCTTTGAAAACTTCCCCATAATAATCGAAAAATTTCTTCCCTAATTCAGGAGAAAATTCACTGATATTTCCAAATTTATTTAGATCCTCTGCATTGTAATAGGTCTTTTTACTCATAGCTCTTTTGTTAAATTATATTTGTTTGGCAAAAGTTAAAGCTTATATATTCAAAGCTAAAACTCAGTTGAAATTATATTTGTCTGATATACGATTAAAGTTATTTAAATAGATTTGCTGTGGCTAACTCTTTTAAATATGAATAGATTAGTTTTTAACCTATTTTCACAAATTTTGTTGAAGGTTTTTATAAATGAGATTGATTAGGTTGAAAATCACCTATCGTCTCTTACAACACATCATTCGCCAAATTAGCTAATTCAGACCTTTCTCCTTTTTCTAGGGTAACATGGGCATATAATTCATGACCTTTTACCTTGTCAATCAAATAGCTAAGTCCGTTTGATTGAGAATCCAGATAAGGTGTGTCTATTTGATTGACATCACCTGTGAATACAATTTTAGTAATTTCCCCTGCCCTGGTTATAATGGTTTTCACCTCATGTGGCGTGAGGTTTTGCGCCTCATCTACGATAAAATAGATATTGGATAAACTTCTGCCCCTGATATAAGCCAAAGGTTGAATGGTTAACTTCTCCTTATTGATCATATCCGTAATGTTCAAAAACTCTCTTTCGTGTTCTTGAAACTGATG
>NZ_JAGXGF010000040.1 GCF_024636815.1 Marivirga sp. | reverse complement strand
CTGTAATCAATTTCATTAACTTGAGTTTCCATAGTCCTTGCGAATTTTAATGTTTGAAATTTTCTAACCTTAATTTATTAAAATTCCAAGGACTATTTTCTACCTCATTACAAACATAAAGCCTCAAGGGGACAGTCTCACGGATTTATCTCATCAGGAAATAATAAGTTTCATCACTACTTTATCATAATGCATAAACTAAAAAATTGAAAAAATGATACTAATTCAAATTTTGAATTAAAAATCAAATCAGGAAGTCTCCCCCGGCAGCTGGCAGGGGTTGGGGGGTGTCTCCCATAACACCAATTCTAGTCCTTTTCCCAGATACTATTTTTTATAATCAAAAACTGCTTTTACCCCAATCTTGATCAAAGACGATCTCACTAAGTGACTTTCTGGTTCGCTCTTTGGTTTCCCTGGCTTTTAATTCTTCAGGCACGTTTTCAAGGTCCATTTTATAGCCTAATGCTATGCCCGAAACAATTTCATAGTCATCTGGTATATCAAAATCATTTTGAATATTATCCCTGACAATGCCGGCCATTTGGTGTAAATAAAGCCCCATAGCCGTTGCTTGAGCAGACATATTTCCTACTGCCAAGCCTAGATCATGCCAGCTGTGCATGTTAGGTTTTCCGTTCATTTCAAATGTTTTTTTGGCAAAAGTGAGCATCAAGACCGGTGCATTTTGCGCCCAATTTTGATTATGCGGATTAAGGCCATTTAAAACTCTACTGTAAAGATCTTTTTGATCTTTAGTAGCTATTATAAATCGCCAAGGCTGTTCATTAAAACAAGATGCTGCCCAACGTGTGGCTTCAAATATTTGGTTGAGTTGATCTTTTGTAACTTCCTGCTCCGAAAAAGCGACCGGACTTTTCCGTTTTTTGATTAAGTCTAATTGAAGTTGAACTAAGTCTTGTGATGTATCTATAGTATGATTTTCCATAATTGCTTTTTTAATCAATACGTAGACAGGAATTGTATGTTGCTACATGTAATTAGAGTTATGAATTATAAAATTATGAATTACAATTGAAATGCATCTCTACTTTGAAAATCAAGCTTAGAAATTAAATTAGTTTTTTCTGAAGAACGGCATCTGATTGATTCTTTACTACCACCTTAATAATGGCAATTCAATATGCTATGACCCCCTCAAGCAACACCCCTGTAGTCCCCTTCAAGGGGACAGTCTCACAGATTTATCTCATCAGGAAATAATAAGTTTCATCACTACTTTTTCATAATGCATAAACTAAAAAATTGAAAAAATGATACTAATTCAAATTTTGAAATAAAAATCAAATCAGGAAGTCTCCCCCGCCAGCTGGCGGGGGGTTGGGGGGTGTCAGTGTCCTGATTGCTTTATATAATCCTCGATAGAATTCATGACATTTTCTATACTATGTTTAATATCCAAGTCATCAAACCTCAAGAATTTTACTCCAAATTTCTCAAGTCTTTTCTGTCTTTCTTGATCAATCCTAACAGCCTCTTCATTGTCATGCGAAGAACCATCTACTTCAATTGCAACCATTAATTCATGGCAATAAAAATCTACAATATAGTGATCCATTGGAACTTGCCGATGAAACTGGACGCCTAATCTTCTTCCCTTAATTTGCTCCCAAAGCAATATTTCAGACAGGGTACTGTTTTTCCTTAACTCTCGAGCTAATTCTTTAAGATATGGTTTATAGGGGATAATCTTATTTTTGGTCAAAACACTAGGTTTATTTCTTAAACATAAATATAAACATTTCATCATTACTAATCTACACACCTGTAATCCTTCAAACAACACCCCTGTAGTCCCCTCAAGCAACACCCCTGTAGTCCTCAAGGGGACAGTCTCACAGATTTATCTCATCAGGAAATTAAGTTTCATCACTACTTTTTCATAATCCATAAGCTAAAAAATTGAAAAAATGATACTAATTCAAATTTTGAAATAAAAATCAAATCAAGAAGTCTCCCCCCTTGAGGGGGGTTGGGGGGTGTCCCGAAAACTATGACTCAATACTCCATCCCAATATCTTTTTGCTTATCAAAAGACAACAGCTCCTTTTCCAAATCATTTAACACCTCCCCTGAAGTCATAAGCGAGTTCTCAAATTCATCAGGTGTTTCATCCCCTGCAAACCGAATGCTTACTTCCTGATCGAGTGGCAAAAAAATTGCCTCAAAAACTTCAGACAATTGCAATTTAGTGAGTTCTAGTATCCCTGAATTAATCGCTGCTTTTGTGATTTTATCCTTTCTTTCAGCTTCTATTTCCTTGATCTCCTTCATAGCCGCTTCCATTCTATTTTCAAAGAGCGTGATATCCAAATCCAATACTCTTAGACTTTCAAACTCTGCTTGCTCCCATTTGAAATTCGGAACATCGAGTTTAGGATCGGGTAAAAGAATCGTAATATTTCGATTTTGATCACTACTCACCACCATATCTTTCAAATCCACAAAAGCCGAAATCTCGACTGGAATTTCATAATAAGCAATAATGGGTCTATTGGGTTTATTTCTTCTATGCACAAAATAGACATCATTCAAAACCACTTTTGCTCCATGAAAATCTTGCTTTAGAATCACTTCCTTTACTTGAGCTTCTTCCAGATATTTCATTGGGTGATGGAATTTGGAGTAACCCCAGATTGCTAAAGGTGCTGCAATTAAAGCAAAAATAAGACCGGTCAATAGATGAGTTTTCATTAGGTTCTGTTTTGGTGAATACAAAAGTAAATATAAGGAAGGATGAGGGGAAATGGAAATTTCAATTAATTCATAATACAGTTATCGAACCAATTTCATAACTGTTCAATCAGGTTAGACTTTTAATTGTAGCAAATTCGCCATAATTAGAATTGATAATTGGCATTAACTCCAAGCAATAATTCTAGGGGTAAAAGTAAATTAGTTAAAAAACTGTATTTGATAGTGCTGAATATATGTAGGCGAGTATTGTAAATAATTTTAAGGTGTTATATAACATCTGTAAAAAAAACACTACTACCCTTCAGTCCTTCGGACAGCTCCCCTAAAACAGGGGAGCAGCAGTTAGTGCAATATATTAATGGTTTAGCAAAGAAAATCTTTATACTTCTTAAGTCGGGATTAAATAAGCGGTTAATTAAATTCTCCTCCCCATATATTCAGATTAATCCAATAACTCTATGAATCATCTATTTTTAAGCTTTAAACCAAAAAAACCACCCAGTTTCCCAGGTGGTTTCAATATTCTTAAATCTTAAAGTCTATAATCTTAGATCTAGTATCTAAAAATCTCACTTAAGATCCGCACATCTCGCAATCATCGGGATTATCCAATGAGCAGGCTACTTGTGCTGCTTTTAATGCGGCCAAGTCATCTTCAGCATTGGCTTGTGGCCCTTGCCCTTGTGCTCCGTTGCCGTTACTAACTGGTCTTTTCACCTTAGTATCTGTATTGAGGTTAATGTCCTGAGGCTTACTTTCCGGCTGCGGCTCATCCAACTGACTTTTATCAACAGTAAATTGAATAGCACTCGTTGCTGCTTTAGAACGTAAATAATACATTCCGGTTTTCAAACCCTTCTTCCAGGCATAGAAATGCATAGAAGTCATCTTTCCGAAGTTCGGATCTTGCATGAATAAGTTCATACTCTGAGACTGACAAATGAAAGCACCACGATCGGCTGCCATATCAATAATTGATTTTTGAGATATCTCCCAAACGGTTTTATATAGCTCTTTGATATCCTGAGGAATATCCGCAATATCCTGAACAGAACCATTAGCCGCAATCAATTTATTCTTCATGTTGTCATTCCACATGCCTCTTTCGATCAAGTCACGCATTAAATGCTTGTTCACTACCACAAACTCACCGGATAAAGTTCTTCTGGTGTAGATATTAGAAGTATAAGGCTCGAAGCACTCATTGTTTCCTAAAATCTGAGAAGTAGAAGCGGTTGGCATAGGCGCAACCAATAATGAGTTACGCACTCCATTTTTCTTCACTTCTTGTTTCAAGCTAGTCCAATCCCATCTTTCTGATGGTGTTACATTCCACATATCGAATTGGAAAATCCCTTTAGAAACTGGAGAACCTTTATAAGTTTCATAAGCGCCTTCTTTAATTGCCAAATCTTTAGAAGCGGTCATAGCCGCAAAGTAAATGGTTTCAAAGATTTCCTTATTCAATTTCTTGGATTCCGGTGAATCGAATGGATATCGCAATAACATGAAAGCATCTGCCAATCCCTGAACACCCAAACCAATTGGTCTGTGTCTCATATTGGAAGTTCTAGCTTCCTTCACTGGGTAATAATTCACATCAATTACACGGTTCAAGTTTACTGTAGCCGTATAAGTGATATCATATAATTTATCATGGTCGAAGAACTTCTGTCCGTTCTCATCATCATGCACAAACATAGGCAAGGCATTAGAAGCCAGATTACAAACCGCCACCTCATCTTTAGAAGTGTATTCCATAATCTCGGTACATAAGTTTGAAGACTTGATAGTACCCAGATTTTTCTGATTCGACTTTTTATTAGCCGCATCTTTATATAACATATAAGGCGTACCCGTCTCAATTTGAGATTCTAAAATCTCGAACCAAAGCTCTTGTGCTTTTACCGTTTTTCTGCCTTTTCCTTCGCGCTCGTATTTTTCATAAAGTTTTTCAAAATCATCTCCATAAGCTTCATCTAAGCCAGGTGCTTCATTCGGATCGAATAAAGTCCATTCAGCATTAGCTTCCACTCTTTTCATGAATAAATCTGACATCCACATGGCGTAGAATAAATCACGCGCACGCATTTCTTCTTTCCCGTGATTCTTTTTCAAATCCAGGAAATCAAAAATATCAGCATGCCAAGGCTCAAGGTAAATAGCGAAACTTCCTTTTCTTTTTCCACCACCTTGATCCACATATCTTGCAGTCATGTCAAAGTTTCTCAACATCGGCACAATACCATTGGAAACCCCACCGGTTCCTTTGATGTATGAACCTGTTGCTCTTACATTGTGAATGCTTAGTCCTATACCTCCGGCTGATTGAGAGATCTTAGCCGTTTGTTTTAGGGTATCATAAATTCCATCTATACTATCTTCCTGTATGGTTAATAAGAAGCAAGATGATAATTGTGGTTTAGGAGTACCCGCATTGAAAAGAGTTGGTGTAGCATGCGTAAACCACTTTTCAGACATCAAATTATAAGTTTTGACAGCTGATTCAATATCTTCCCCATGGATACCAATCGCCACTCTCATCAACATATGTTGCGGACGCTCTACAATTTTACCGTTCACTTTCATCAAATAAGAACGCTCCAAGGTCTTGAAACCAAAGAAATCGTATCCAAAATCACGGTCATAGATAATAGCAGAATCTAATTGAGCCGCGTGTTTTTTGATGATCCCGTAAGTTTCTGTAGAAAGTAAAGGCGCATTTTGTCCTGTTTTAGCATCCACATACGTGTAAAGCCTTTTCATGGTATTGCTGAAAGACTTACTAGTGGTTTTATGCAAATTGGAAATGGCAATTCTGGCAGAAAGCTTAGAATAATCTGGGTGCTTCACTGTCAAGGAAGCAGCAGTTTCTGCTGCTAAATTATCCAATTCCTGAGTGGTTACACCATCGTAAATACCATTGATTACTTTTCTAGCCACATCAATGGGCTGAATGTAATTAAGATCTAGGCCGTAGCATAGTTTTTCTATGCGGGCAGTAATTTTATCGAATTTAACGGTTTCTCTCCTACCGTCTCTTTTTACAACTAACATGCTATTATTTTTATGGGGTTATAGGTTCTTGTTCCCCGCATCAGGCGAGGGTTCTTTGTTTCTTTTATTTTCTTTCTGTTCTGACAAGATTCCTGCCTTGGCAGGAATGACGTTCTGAACAAACATTTGGCTAGTAGCCTGAAGATTCCCGCCATCGCGGGAACACGGATTTAATACATGCGTGTGTGAACACGCATGTATTAAATCCTAAAAGTCTTCATCCAAAGAGAATTTAGCTTTATCGCTATCTTCTTCTTTTTTCATTACACCTGCTTTTTGGTAATCCCCTACTCTTTTTTCGAAGAAGTTGGTTTTACCTTGCAGTGAAATCATTTCCATAAAGTCAAATGGATTGCTTGATCCATATACTTTATCACATCTTAATTCTTGTAATAATCTATCCGCCACAAACTCGATGTACTGACACATCAAATCTGCATTCATTCCTATCAATTTCACTGGCAATGAATCGGTCACAAATTCCTTTTCAATTTCCACAGCATCAGTAATGATAGAAGTCACTTTCTCTTTTGATAATTTATTTACTAAATGGTCATTGTAAAGCAAACAAGCAAAATCACAGTGCAATCCTTCGTCTCTTGAGATTAATTCATTAGAGAAGGTTAAACCTGGCATTAGACCTCTTTTCTTCAACCAGAAGATAGAACAGAAACTACCTGAGAAGAATATTCCTTCCACAGCAGCAAAGGCAATCAAACGTTCAGCATAATTCCCCTCATCTATCCAACGCAATGCCCAGTCTGCTTTTTTCTTCACACAATCCATCGTATCGATAGCATTGAAAAGACTGCTCTTTTCTTTGTTGTCTTTTACATAAGTGTCTATTAAAAGAGAATAAGTTTCAGAGTGAACATTTTCCATCGCGATTTGGAAACCATAGAAGAACTTAGCTTCAGTATATTGAACTTCAGCTACGAAATTCTCTGCCAGGTTTTCGTTAACGATTCCATCACTAGCTGCAAAGAACGCAAGTACATGCTTTATAAAGTGTGTTTCTCCATCCGTCAGATTTTCCCAGTCTTTTTGATCCTGGCTCAAATCGATCTCTTCAGCAGTCCAGAAGCTAGCTTCCGCCATCTTATAAAATTCCCAAATGTCTTTATGTTGTATAGGGAATAAAACAAAGCGGTCTTTGTTCTCTTTCAAAATCGGTTCGTCTTGGAATGTAGTTACTTCACTCATCTTTGAAATATTTTTTTAGTTTCTTAATAAATTCCTAAAAGAAAACAGGGGTGGTTAAGACTAATGAATTCTTACTAAAGCAGATAGAAAAAATTACGCAGTCAAAAATCTTTTTTCTCTTCCCTATTTTCTTGGCTGTGCTTACAAATATTAGGAAGATTACTGAAAAATCAAAGGCTAAAAAGTTACTGACAGAGCGCTGTGGATAAGTATATATATAGTTGTTTTTCAGCTACTTAAATCCTTTTATCTCAGCATCACTTAGGGGAATTTCGGGCGTATTGGAGCATTAAAAAAACTTGGGAAAGTTTTCCACAAGCACAAGCAAAAGAGGGTTTATAAAAATGGCCTTAAGAGCACTTTATTACATACTTAATTATTATATAACAATCTCTCTTTCAGATCTTCCGGCATAAATTCAATCTGTGGCTCATGTTGATTTAAGAAATAAGCTACCGGTCCATAATAAGTATTGCTTGTGACTGGATCTTCGAATTTACGATACACTCCTTTCTTCATTTTATTGGACAAAGCTGCTGAAACTGAACTCCTTACTTTTGATTTATTAAGGCCTGGTTCTTTTTCCATGATAAAATCCACCACCTCATTGGTTTTGACCAACTTCCGCTTAAAATCGATAAAATAGGCAATTTTCTTCGTCCAAGCCCATTGGTCATGATAGGCATTTGTTTTTTGATGCAATAAATTCTGAGCTTCATTTTCCTGAAAAAGAGGAAGATTAACCAAATTGGAAAGGTGACTATCGATCTCTTCTATCTCAGCTTTGAATTGATTGATTTTCATTTGCAAAGCCTTCTTTTTATCCCCTAAAGCTTTTATATATAGGTCGGTGTATTTCTCAGGAATGTTTACCTTCATCTTTTGATTTATTTTCAGTGACTGAATATTTCAAAGTAAAGCATTACAAGCAATTAAAGCAAGCACTTTAAGCATTTAATGGTTACCATTTAAATTAAAAACGACTTATATCGCTTTTACCGCTTGCATTTTATGCCTTTTGAAGCAATATTACAATCGCTTATCAAATGTGTAGAACAAAAAACAGGGCGACAAATAAGAGTACTGTAATAGCTTTTGTATCATTAAATAAAATCACTATATTTGCATTCCTTTTGGGAAATAGTATACTTAATAAATAATTATTTCAATGTACGCAATTGTAAACATAGCCGGAAAGCAGTTCAAAGTAACGCAAGACCAGTTCGTATACGCTCCATTAATGGAGGGTGAAGATGGCGCTTCCGTAGAGTTCGACAAAGTATTGTTATTAGACAATGATGGAAAAGTCGAAGTAGGTGCACCTTTAGTAAAAGGAGCAAAGGTATCAGGGAAAATCCTTGGTCATGTTAAAGGCGATAAAGTAGTCGTATTCAAAAAGAAAAGAAGAAAAGGCTACAAGAAAAGAAATGGACATCGTCAAGATTTCACAAAAGTATTGATCGAAGTTATTTCATTGAATGGAGCTAAAAGTACTTCAAGCAAGAAAGAAACTAAATCAACTGCTAAAGATGATTTAAGTGAAATTAGTGGTATTGGACCAACTTATAGTGAAAAGCTAAATGAAATTGGATTCACTACTTTTGAGCAAATAGCAAAATTAACTGCTGCTGACAAGAAAAAGATAGCTGAAATAGATGGATTATCTGAAGATGTTATTGAATCTGAGGAGTGGGTAAAGCAAGCAAAAGCACTTTTAAAATAAAACATTAATTATATAAAATTTTAAACCATGGCACACAAAAAAGGAGCTGGTAGTTCTAAAAACGGTAGAGAATCGGAAAGTAAACGATTAGGTGTGAAAATATATGGTGGCCAAGCTGCAATTGCAGGTAACATTTTGGTTCGTCAGCGTGGTACTGCTCATCACCCGGGAGATAACGTGGGTATGGGAAAAGATCACACATTATTCGCACTTACTAATGGAGTGGTTCAATTCAAAAGAGGTAAAAAAGACAGATCGTATGTTTCTGTTGAACCTGTGAACTAAGAATACAAAAACTTATTTATATTTGAAGCCTTTCAATCCAATTGAAAGGCTTTTTTATTTTAAGCCAACTGCGCAAAGCCATAAACTCAAATTACTTTGTTTGCAAAAGCTTATCTTTTCTCCGAATTAATGAGTGACATGATCAATAATCTGGTAATAATTTTATTTGACACTCATCAATTGTAAGATAATCTAATACTTTTCAAGTCATTGGATTAAATAATCCTGAGGCTGTAAATATTTATAAATAGTATTTTTTTTCAATATCACTTTTCCAAATCACTCCAATTATTACATCAACAAAAAGAATATACATATACATAAGTAAATACTCTCTTCCAATTTGGGATTTTATTGACTATATTAAATACTACAAATATTAATATTATTCAATTAGAAATTTGAAGTTAAGATTTTTATATATCGTCCTTTTGATTTTTCTAAGTACACAACTGATGTCTCAATCAAAAACTGACAGTTTGCGGTCAGTATTGATTAAAGCAGAAGGAGAAGAAAGAATAGCAATTCTTCATTCTTTAATATTTGAAACATGGTTAAATCATCCTGATTCAGCCTTAAAATATGCAGAACAAGCCTTAATTCTCTCCAGGAGAGCAGAAGACCAAAGGAATATTTCTAAATCACTTAGACTTATAGGAGGTACATACAATTACAAAGGCGAATTTGAACCCTCCTTAGAATACAACTTACAAGCCCTTGAAATTGCCCTTAAAATTAATGACTCTTTCCTGATTCACAATGCCTTAAACAATATCGGTTTTGTATATATCAGCTTAGGAAATTATCAAAATTCACTCGAATATTTGATGCGATCTTACCAGATGAAACAAAAATTAGGAGTTATTTATGGTTTAGAACATACGTTAAATAATATCGGTTTAGTTTATGCTCAGGCTCATATGTTTGATAGTGCCATTCATTATTTCAACAGAGGCTTAAAAATTGCTCAAGGGAATGAGGATATTGATTTAGTAATTTATTCACAAAACAATATAGGGAATTTACACCTTTCGAAGATGGACTATAAAAAGGCTGGTATTTACTTTCAATCCTCTTTATCCTTAGCTAAAAACAATGAAAACAAAAACTGGAAATCAGTGGCTTTGAAAGGTATGGGACAAGTAGCTATGGCTGAGGGAAATTACGATTCTGCTAAGTATTATTATGACCAATCTTTAAAAATCAGAAAAGAAATAAGTGAACAAAAAGGAATAGCTGAAATCTATCTTTTGGAAGCAGAACTATTAATGTTAAAAGGAGATACAGATCAAGCTCTAAGATTACTTAATCAATGCGATTCCATAGCAGGCAAGATCAAAGCAAAGAGTTTGGTATTGGATGTATATAGAGTTAGTGCTGAACTATATAAGAAAAAAGGCGAAACACCATTATCAAATGAGTATTTAGAAAAATTCATATCGCTAAAAGACTCTCTCTATTTGGATGCTCTTGAAAGAAACTTGTCTTTAATACCCTTGAAACTTGAAGAAAATAAGAATAGGATGAAACTACAAGAAAGTGAAATTGCATTGAAAGAAAAAAGCTTTCAAAATTTAGTATATATCTCACTTCTCATTTTGGTCACGCCCTTTTCTTTCCTGATGATATTGATCTACCAGCGCAACAAGAAGATCAATAGCACATTAAAAAAGCAAAATAACAAAGTTGAAGCTCAAAAAGAAGAAATTGAATCTCAAAAGGAATATTTAGAGATTAATTTAAAAGAACTAGAACGGGCAAAAAATGTAATCAGCCTTCAAAAAGATGAACTGGAAATATTAAACGAGCAATTAGCAGGTACGGTTGATAAACGAAATTATGAATTAAAAAAAGTAAATGAGAGTTTACGCACCACCAGCTTGGAATTAGACAACTTTATATATAAGTCTTCGCACGATATAAAAGGCCCTATTGTAAGGCTGATGGGGATTTGTGATTTGGCCATGCAGGATGTGAATGACGCAAAAGCATTAGAATATTTTGGCATGTTGGATAAAGCTGCACTTAGACTCAATGTTATTATTGATGAACTGAAATTAATTAGTGAACTAAATGAGAAAACTGTTGAAACTTCATTAATAGATTTCAAGGCTATCGTTCAGGAATGCTTTAATGAAGTTGCCTACATTGAAAATATAAATGATTTTAACTTAGATATTCAAATGGAAGACCATTTGATTTATTATTCTGATGAGGCTCTGGTTCGTCTGATTATTTTTAATATGCTCCAGAATTCATTGCAATTTATGAAAAGCGAACAGTCTGATGATTACAAAATTGGCTTTTACATTACGGAAAACGAACAAAGTATCCATATAACTTTCAAATTATTTGACCTGAAATTAATGGATGCGGAAACCTCTAAATTGATAAGCAGTTTTTCAAAGGCTCAAAATAAATTTGAGAATATAAGTATTGGTCTTTATACTGTTAAGCAATGTATTCAGAAATTATCGGGGAAATTCAATATGGTTTTAGAAGAAAAAGAGCATACTAAATTTGAAATTGAACTGCCCAAAATATTGAATTTCACTTCAAAAATAGACACTTAATCATTCGTCATCAGAAACATTAATTGAAATATTTCCACCAAGTGTAGTGGCAATTCCAACTCTTAAACCCCAGCCCTTATATTGCATGTTCTCATATTGAGTAGCAATTTCTATTCGGAAAAATTTCAATATCCCATCCAAAGAGTAGCCTAACTCTGTATAATTATTACTCTCAGGTGTGAAAAGGTGATTTATGAAGATCCCTTCTTTCAACCCCATAAAACGAGTAGCTGGAATTTGAGTGATTAAAAATTTCCTGAATCGGTGAAAAATAAAATATTGTGCGTAGAACTGATCGGTACTGAATCTATAATAATCCAATAGTCTATATGATTCCACAGGATCATTTTGCGTAATGAATGCTTTATTACCCGGAAAGTGAGCATAATCCATGAATCCTAAGTTATTATTATTAAGGAATACTCCCATTCTGGAGTTAAAATAGGTTCTTCCTTTTGCTCCAAAGTCATATTCATCTTTATACCCAATAACCAGCCTATCAAAATCAACATCGCTGCCCACAACACCTTTAAATCCTTTATAATATTCCAATTCAAATCGGGTAGGCCGCTGGTTCACCGGTCTTTTAATACCATTTCGAATTACATATTTAATAAATGGCTGATAATAGAATTTTACATTTGCTGTCAATGCATTTTGACCATCAAAATCATCTACAGGATTAATATTTACTGGAAAATTCGGTGTGAATTCTCTTTCCCAATCCACAATACTGAAATCTGCATTATCATTTAATCTTTTTCTTTCCTGATATTCTAATTCCGCTGACATCCCCATTTTTACTGAGAACTTTCTTTCAAAATTTAACTTCATAAAATCCTTCTCATAAATCTTCATGAAGTTTTGTTCCCATAGGGTTGTAAAACTTGTATTGATAAGAGGAGTAACTGCCGGTGCGTCATTAAATTGTTGTATGTAACGACCTGCCCTAAACTCAACATCACCGGTTTTAAATTGATATTTCGCCAATATTTTACCTATTACTTTATTTCGTGCCACTGAATAGCGAACTGTTGGTTTTAAGAGAGCATAGGAATTCCGGTTGAAGTAGGTTCTGTCAACTGATGATTTATCTAAGGTAGTATCAAATTTTATAGGTATAAATCGCTTTAATCCAATGCTATAATCCATATTCAACCCTTCTACAGTATTAAACTGAATATTTAAAATTGGATTATAAATTTTAAAATAAAGTCTTTTAGCGCTGTCTAGCCTATAGTTACCACCCACTAAAATATCAGCTATCTGAAAGCTCGATTTTTTTACACTTTTTACAGAATCTTCTGATACTTTTAAATCTTCAATAATATTTAAACTATCAATTTTTGCGTAACCTCGACTTTCATCTGTCGAAAGAGGAATAGGGCGTATTTGTGCCCAAAACATAGAATCTTGATTGTAAGCCCCTGAATCTACTTTAAAGTTATAAACGCCAATTATATCCTGTTTAGCTAATGAATCTTGCTGCGATTTTTTGTAATTCTTCATGATATCGGACAAATCCTCCGACTTTACTGCGACTTGATCTTGCTTATCGACAACAACCAAATCCTTTGCCTCCTGAATAATCTCCTCAGTCATTTTCCCCTGTTCAACATCATCCTTATCTAAAATCTTAATATTTCTGGGCAAAGCAGGATTCAATTCAATATTATAATTACTCATGGAAGCCAAATATTTCCCTTCAAAACCTACCCCCATTATCTTTCCATCTACATCAAATTGATGGGTAATAGGCATCCAAGCCAAATTTCTAATGTTTTGATAAACCTGTCGGATTCTAACATCGATTCCCAACTCAATTTGAGCCTTCAAATCCACTCTATATAAAGCCCAATCCTCTTCCACCAACTGAATTTCACCTTCAAATACGTTAGGGGCAGGTACTTTTGGAATTACCTTAATTTTATTAATCAAGTTATCTCCGTCCATAAAAGCACCTAAATGCTTAAATTTATAATATCGGAATGCTTTGGAAGATAGTGGGGAAATAACGGAAGCTATTTCATCTTGATAGAAGCTTCCGGCAATAAATCGCATAGGATTTGCATTGAAATCGGTTTTCTTGGAAGCATAAATAGAAATTACTTTTTCAGAGAACTGGTTAGGTCTTCGGTAACTCACTTCACTTACCGATTCAGTAATGATCATCGTTTCCGTATCAATTCCTTCTTTTTTAAGTACACTTTTTAAGTAAAAAGGAATATCGGTAACTCTACCCTTTCCTTTTACATATACTGTTCCTGAATAGGCATCTATTTGTTGGCGGTGATAACTGCTTTTCGCAATGGCTTTTCGCATCATCCAGTTGGCAGGGTCTGTGGCTTTTGCAGAAGTCGTTACTTCATCTAATAATAAACTTTGCTTCGGTAATTGTACATCTAACTGAAGGTTTCCGTCTTCTAAGTTAATCTTCTTGGTTACAGTTTCATAACCTACAAATTTATACTGGAGGGTATATTTTCCTTTCTTCAGCTGCAGCTCATAATAAGCTTCTTGATTAGTGGAAGTGCCAGAACCCGTTTCTTGCACATATATAGTAGCAAAAGGTAGTATTTCTCCATCATCACCATATACTACTCCCCTAACTCCTTGTGCATTGATTTGAAAAAAAGAGTAAAATAAAATAAGGACAGTAAATAGTTTTTTCATATTTCTGGTTCAAATGGGGTTCAAGATATTAAAGTTAAGGTTGATAAATGAACCTTTAAAAAGAAAATTTTTAGATATATAGCTTTTTACCTTTTATCCTATCTAAAACCGCATCGGGCACTAAATATTTTACAGAACGATTATTCTTTATGGATTTTCTAATAAAAGTTGCCGATATATCCATCATTGGTGCCTCCACAAAACGGACATTTTCATGATCTTCCAGATCCGATTTTTTAGCATTAGGACGGGGATAAACTAGTAAGCCATAATCACGCAAAATAACATCGCTATTTTTCCACTTCGGAAAGCTCTTCAAATTATCACCTCCTATGATTAATTTAAATTTATGATTAGGATGTTGATCTGTTAAATAGGCTAAGGTATCCGCAGTATAGCTCGGTTTAGGCATTTTGAATTCAATATCCGTTACTTTCATGTGAAAATGATCTGCTATAGCGGCTTCCACTAAATCATACCGATCAAATTCATGTGCCAGCGATTTTTGCTTCTTAAATGGGCTTTGAGGAGAAACTACGAACCAGACTTCATCAATATCGGGTTCTTCCAACATGGTGTTAGCGATAATCAAATGCCCAACATGAATGGGGTTAAAAGAACCAAAAAACAGACCTACGTTTTTAACCATGAGATTACTTTCCAATAAAACCAGCTACCATATCCTCTGCTTTTTTGAGTGAGGTCACCAAATCTTCGTTTACTAAAGTAACATCAAACTCTTTTTCAAAAGTCATTTCAAATTTGGCTTTATAAAGTCGTTGCGATAAACTAGATGAAGATTCTGAATTGCGATTTTTTAATCTTTCTTCCAGTACTTCTAAAGATGGGACTTTTACAAAAATGGCTAATGCATCATCTCCAAAATATTTTTTGAGTTTTAAACCGCCTTTTACATCCACATCAAAAATCACAGCTTTGCCGGCATCCCATATTCTCTGAACTTCTTCTTTCAATGTTCCATAAAAGTTCCCTTCATAGACTTCTTCCCATTCTACAAACTCATCCTTATCAATACGTTTTTTAAATTCTTCAGGGGTCAGGAAATAATAATCTACTCCATCAACTTCGGTTCTACCCCTTTTGTCGCGCGTGCAAGCAGAAATAGAAAAGCCTAACTCAGGATGTTTGTCTAATAAATGTTGTACTATAGTGGTTTTACCAGCTCCGGATGGAGCTGAAAAGATAATTGCTTTACCGTAATTCTTCATTTTAAGGAAGCTGTTTCAGAAATCTTATTTTGAATTGAGTTTGCCAAATCTTTAGGAGTGCCATTGATTTTTATATGGCTTTTGAGACTATCTTTGATTGATTTACTAAGTAAATATTCCTCTCTGCAGCTTTCGCATTCTTCCAAATGTCTCATCAATTCTTGATGTTGCTCTTCAGTAGCTTGTCCGTCTATTACCAAAAGTAGTAGTTCTGTACACGCTTGGTTTTGCTCAAGTTCCATGGTTTGCTCGTTTATTAAAAAATTTTGGCGGTTACCTTTATTATGCAAATATGCCCAATGTTTTCCTCACCTAAAAATCTCCTCTAATTATTTTCGTTTATCCTTATAGCCTAAGGAACTAGCATATTGTTTTAATTTCTCTTTCAATAAATTTCTTGCTCTGTGCAATCTACTCCTGACGGTTCCTATAGGGATGTCTAAAATCTTAGCCATTTCCTCATAAGTAAAGCCCTCTAGGTCACACAAAATAATTACAGTTCTGAAATCCACATCAAGAGAATTGAGTGCATTGGTTATTTCATCCCCAATTAAATGCTGAACAGTTTCTACCCTAAGATCGGTAGTAATATTCTCATTTACAGAATCGGAATTATAATATGATTCTACTTCCTGATAATCTACCTTATTAGGTTGTTTACTCTTTTTCCTATAATTATTAATAAAACTATTCTTCAAGATTCGAAACAGCCAAGCTTTCGCATTCGTTCCCGTTTCGAAAGAATTGATGAATCGATAGGCTTTCATGAAGGTCTCTTGCACCAAATCCTTGGCATCGTCTTCATCCAAAGTAAGCCTAAATGCAAAATTATACATCGCATCTATATGCGGCATAAATTCTTCATTGAATACTCTTTGTTTATCTTTGTTTTCGTATGACATGCGCTCTCCCACAAACTAGTTTAATTATAGTATATAACCCAAAAATGGAGAGAAGGTTATACTTAATAATTCTTAAATTTTTATAAATTTTATTATGAATATTCTTATTCTTTGTGCGCAGGGTGGTGTAGCTGGTTCTACCTACAGTATTTCGTATTTAGCCAAAGGCCTGGCCGAAAGAAATCACAATGTTTTTCTGGGATTGCTACAAGATACTTTTTTGGACAGCTTAGTTCAAAATTCGAAGGTTAAAAGAGTGTACATGCCTTTTACTGGGAAAACGGACAAAGTCACGCGTTCTCTAATCAAAGACCTTATCGAGAAAGAAAATATTGAAATCATCAACGCTCAATCATCAAACGATCGTTACGTTGGACCCATGGTTAATTTTCTGGCCAGAAAAAAAGTGAAAATTGTTCAAACCAGAAGGCAAAATCCTAAGAAAATGATAGGACTGAATAGATTCTTCCAAAATATATTCAATAATTACTTTTGTGATCAAGTGGTAGTAGTAAGCGAAGCGCTAAAGAAAATCTTTATTGAAAGAGGCATCCATGAAAACAAAATAAAAGTAATTCACAACGGAACCCCAACAGATCAATACCAGCCCAATTTAGAATTAAGAAACAAATTACAGAAAGAACTAGGCTACACGGATGACGACATTGTCATAGGATGCGTGGCACGTTACAAAAACCAACCGCAATTTGTTAAGGCTTTACAATTTCTTCCAAGCAATTGGAAAGTACTATATGTTGGCTTGGAAGAAGAGAGTTATAGAAACCGATTTCCTGACGAGCCAGATATTCACGATGTCCCTCAAGAAGTTAAATGCTTAGGAATAGTAGAAGATAAAGCCACAGTGATTCAATACTATACACTGATGACCGTAAATGTATTGCCGTCAAATATGGATGGTTTTGGACTTACTTTGGTTGAAAGCATGGCAATGGGCACTCCGGTTGTTGCAACGAACTATGCGGGAATTCCTGATGTGGTCCAACATAATGAAAACGGTTTATTGTATGAAAATGAAAATTACGAAGACTTTGCCAATCAAATCAAACGGTTAGTAGAAGATCAAGATTTAAGGAAAAAGCTTCTTGAAAATGGAAGAACAACTGCATTTGACAAATTCTCAATTGAAAATACCATTAATAAATATGAATCCTTTTTTGAGGAAATCATTGGGGCTTAAAGCTGGCAACTGAAAAGAGAGAAATTACATATAGATAATTAGAGATCAGTGATCCTATCTAGATCGATATCTGGGTTCTTCATTAATCGTGGTGCTGTAATTAAAATGTCAAATTAATTCCCTTATTTTGCGAATACAGAACGATTTTTTTGATGGAATAAAATAGTCCTTAAAGAATGAAATATTTCGCTGCTACTTTTCATTCCAAACGATCCTCTGCTTTAGCATTAAAATATATCTGAACTTAAAAACTTGTTTTGAATAAACTATTGCGCAAACTGGTCCCCAAATTTATAAGGCGGCCGATTGAAAAAAACAAACTAAAATCTACCGTACTGAACCATTACAATTCAACTGAGAAGGAATTTATTGATCAGGAGAAGAGTGATGCACTTGAATATTTGAAAGAATCCGGATTTAGTGTTTTTCCTTATCCCTTTCAAGAAAAATATAAACGTTCGGATATCGAAGTTTTTATTGATTCTTCCAATCAACTTAAATATATTATTACTGAAGGAAAGCGATTATATTTTAAAAGGAAGTCTTCGAAGAGAGGAGTCCGCAGAAACTACAATTTTCTTAAAATTGAGCAAGACAAGAAGTCTCCTCATCGCTATTTGACTGACAGGTTTGATCTTGAAAAAAATGACATCTTAGTTGATGTGGGTGCAGCCGAAGGCAACTTAGCCTTAGAAGTAATTGAAAAAGTAAAGAAAGTCTACCTGTTTGAAACAGATGAAAGATGGATCGAAGCACTTCAAGCCACTTTTGCTCCCTGGAAGGACAAAGTGGTCATTGTCAATAAATTTGTATCAGATGTAAACGATGCAGAAAATGTATCCTTAGACGAATATTTCAAGGACAAAGAAAGCTTTAATTTCCTAAAAGTGGATGCTGAAGGAGCAGAAGGTGATATTTTGAAGGGTGCGGAAAAAATTATTGCAGAAAATCAAAATTTGAAAATAGCGCTTTGTTGCTATCACAAACCTTATGATGAAGACAAATTCAAGGCCTATCTAAAGGACAGAAAGTTCGAAGTTTCCTTTGCGGATGGATACATGATATTTCCTGAACCTAAAACTTTTAAACCTCCATATTTAAGACGTGGAGTATTAAGAGCTGTAAGGTAATGGCTAATATCTGCCTTCGAACTTTCTTTATTGACAATACTATTGGTAAATGAGAGTCCTTTTTCAGGAAATACTAATTGATGATTAGACTTATTAGCTTCTCTTTTGTAATTTTAGAATGCATCAGAAGGAGTCATTGAAAATTTAATCTATTTAATACGCTTGATCTATAAGAATGAATATTTTATTTGCTGGGAAATCTGACTTTAATTACAATAGGGTAAAAGTTCTCAGAAGTGGCTTAGAAAAATTTGAAAGTGTACATCTAGCGTATTACTCAATTCCGAAAAGATCCTCTTTTGATAAAAATAATTTTAAAATTAAGGCTGACTGGGCTGATTACATCTTTATACCACCATTTCGTCATAAAGACGTAGGTTTTCTAAAAAGCTATACTAATACCCCCATCATTTTTGATCCGTTAATCTCAAAATATCTAACCAAGCTGGATTATGGTCATTTTTGGAAATTACCTATAAAGTACTTCTTAGACCTTATTCCTTTCAAAAAGGCTGATATTTTACTGACTGACACCCGTTCACATCGAGATTATTTCATTGGGAAGTTCAAGTTAAATCCTCAAACGGTTTTTCCACTTTATATTGGGTCAGACACAAACCTTTTCTTCCCTGCTGAAAAAGCACCGAAGAAGGACAAGCTTTTTAAAGTAGGCTTTTATGGTAGTTTTGTTCCTTTACAAGGAGCTGAAAAAATAGTCCGGGCTGCTGCCTTATTAAAAGACCAAACCGATATTTCATTTGAAATCATAGGAGGTGGATATACCTTTAAAAAAGCAAAAGGAATAGCCCAAAAAGAAAAACTAAGCAATATTACTTTTAAGGGTAATATTGAATATGAAAAATTAAATGAGACTATTAATTCCTTTGATATATGCCTTGGTATTTTTGGTGATTCCCTAAAAGCTGATCTTGTTATACCTAATAAAATATATCATTACGCATCAATTGGCAAGGCCATAATAAGTAGGGATACTAAGGGCGTAAGGGAATTATTTACGGATGGACTTGATATTCTACTCTGCAAGAGTACGCCTAATGCTATCGCAAATTCAATACTAAAATTAAAAGCAGATTATGAACTTAAAGAAAAGCTTGAAAAGAATGCGGCTGCTCTAATAAAAAACGAATATAATGAAATCAAAATAGCTCAAAGTTTTATTGATATCATTCAGAAATATGAAGATTATACGAAATCAAAGGGTTAGTAAAGTCAAGTAAATGCTAATGCAATTTGTATTGCATACCTAAATCGCAATCCTTTTAAATTATTAACGGATTCTGTTCTTAGATTTAATTATTTATACTGTTGAAAATTTCAACCCCCCTATCAAAATCTTTTCGAACCGCTATGCTGTCCCCATCTAATTTTTTGATTAAAAACCCATTATCTCTAAAATATTGCTCCGCCTCCTCATAGTCTTGATGTTCTAAATGACGACTTTCAAACACGACTACTTTGGGCTTATTCTGGCTTAAATCATACATTTTAATTACCTCGTAGTCAAATCCTTCCACATCAATTTGTAATACATCTACTTCCTTGATTTGATACTTAGCTCTTAAAAAATCAAATGTTTTTGACTCTACCTTAAGTGTATCAATAAAATCCTCTTTGCGAGCAGGGGCCTTTATACCATTTTCCTTAGCAATCTCGGCCACTCTTCCACTATCTACTTTATCTTGCAAAACGGGTCTGTGAAAGGTAGTCAGTCCGGTTGCCCACCGCTCTCTGGTAAAACTGATCTTATACATATCCATCAAGCTGATTTTATCCCCAATCGCGATATTTTCCATGAATATACCTTCGTCTCGCATGTAAAGTGGGAATAACTGATATCGAAATACATCAGGTTGAGGCTCTATCAATAGTCCATGCCAACCATCCCGTTTTACAAATTTGTGAATAGGATCTCTATTTATACCATCATTCGCACCTACTTGAATTACAAAAATCTGTCCTAAACTTTTTGAAAGTTGGTCATAAAAATATCCTAATGATCCTTTTTTAGGGTTGAAAAAATACTTGTAGAATAAATAGAATATTACTGAATTGTTAGCAGAAAGTCTGAAAACAAATCTTTTATAAGCTTTAGTAATGCGTTTTTTCATTCTTGAAAGGGTGTATAAGTTGATTTACAAAATTACAATTTGAGAAAGCGTTTTAACTAATTATGCATCAATAAAATTTTTATAAAAGTCTTCATATTCTCGAACTGTTTTACTCGTATGAAACACTGTTTGAATCCTATCTTGAGCTGCTTGCCCGTATTTCTTTATCAACTCAGGATTGTAAATATATTGCTTCATCCCTTCAGCTAGGGCTTTTGCATTTGCCTTTGGAACAACTATACCAGAGTGGCCAGAAACAACCAATTTCTTATTCCCTGGTATATCCGTGATTAATGGCGCTTTGCCTAATGCCATTGCTTCAATTGCCGCCTTAGTAATAGATTCACCATAAAGAGAAGCCAATACAAACACATCACAATTATTTTCTACTTCAAGAATATCTTTTCTAAATCCCAGAATATGAATCTTATCTTTTACCGGACTAGCATTGATAAGCTTTAAAAATTCAGGCCTATCCATATTATTACCCGCTAAAAACAATTCAAAAGGAGCATCTTTTTCTAAATAGTGAGTGGCCTTTAACAGATACTTTACACCCTTCATTTTTCGGTCATTGGCCGTGCAGATAAACTTTACATTGTCTTTACTTTTTGTGAATCTTGACAAATCTGCTTTTTCATGTACCTGATACCATGATATATCATGACCTTTATTAATGGTCTTGAAAATAATTCTTTTCGAGAAAGAGTGCTTTTTAAATAGATCTTCAATGGCTTTTACATTACAGATAACAGCATCAACTCTTCTATTGAAGTATTTCAGGTAAATAAAAGGATCATACCAGGCGATATTTCCTGTATATCCTCTGTATAAAATCACTTTTACTGGCAAGCCTTTGGCAGCAGAGATTCCATTGAAGTATGCGAGACTATTATACATCTGAATGATATCATATTCTCCCCTTATTAACTCTTCTCGAATAAATGCTATGCTATCTTTATCTCTTTTCTTGTCAGGGTGAAATGGAATTACTTTGATACCGTGTTCCTGAAATCGTGGAATATATTCGGAATCTTTGTAAGTCATAACGGTAATTTCATGCCCCTTCTTTGCCAAACCAATAAAAATTTCAGCTTCAGGTCTTACCGTAACAATTGATCTAAAATTACTAATGACTAATATCTTCAAATTAATCTATTTAAAACTGTAATAAATTTTCTTAAGTCTGTTGAATATCTTCTTAGATTGATTTAAATCAGGTTCCTGCAAAGAATCTGAATAGCTTTTTCCAATATTCAGGAACTTCTGGGTGAATACTTTCGAACTAAGTCCCCATTTCATTATGAATTGAATCCTTCCTGTATTTTTCCCTAAGCGTCTGGTAGACTTGGATCCAAAATGATAAACTAAGCTTCCTCCTTTTCCTTTGAAAATTCTAACTCCAGCTTCGTAGATTTTTCTAGAGAAATCTGGATCTGAATACATTCCCGGACTATACTCTATGCTCAGTCCACCTACTAAATCCCAAAGTTCAACCGGCATAATATTAGGTGGCCAAGTACTTCCACTCCAATCATCTTTTGCCAGTTTTTTATATTCACTTAAAAGCTGCTCTTCTTTGAAATTATCTAATCCATTTCCATAATCTTGTACAACAACACAAGAGTTACCGGTATCAGTAGGCTCAATCAGCGTAGCCGAAAGCATAAACATTTTGGTGTCCAAAGATTTTATTTCATCATGCAATACCTTATCCCAATCAGGCAATACATACATATCATCGTTGAGATATAACAAGTAATCTGCCTGAATAAGTGATCTACAACTATTTAAGGCATAACAAATCCCTACATTGGATGGGCTAAATACATAGTCAATATCTTTTTGTGCTTTAACCCATTCTAAGGTATTATCTTTCCCTTCATTGATAAATACTATGACTTGATGATTCAAATCAGAATGATTACGAATTGCCTTAATGCAATTTTTCAATATTTCTAAATTATTCCATGTTGGGATAACAATAGAAAACACAGGTGGATTTTCTTTTTGACTGCTATATGATTTGAAATTATCTAACATTCAATCTACTATATTAGGTGTGTGTTTTATTTTTTTCAGCTCTTTCCAATTCCCATAGCTTTATAATCTTCAAATAGGTTTCAACGGCAGTAAGTAAACAAATCGTTAAGCCTCTGTAGCCACCAAGAAAGCCATGTTTCAGGAAGTAGTCCCGAAAAAATCTCCAAAAAGGCTTGAAAATCAATTTAAATACATTAAATCGCTTCCCTTTATCGTAAGCCGCTTTGGCCGCTATTTCAGAAAAGTAATTGACTTGTTTGATATGCTCATCAATAGTGTGGTAGGTATAATGGAATAAATCTCCGTTCAAAAATATTTTACTATTGCTTTCAAGCACTATTTTGTCATGTGGATTTGTACCTCCCCATTTGGCAATCCTCCTGTCAAAAAGCCTTATTTTCTGATCAGGATACCAACTTCCATGAGGAAAGAACTTACCACAATAAGAGGATAGCCTATTGAAATAATAAGCATCATACTTCCATGCCTTTTTAACCTCTAAAATGGATTTTATAAGCTTCTCAGATAACTCTTCATCAGCATCTAAGGAAAGAATAAAATCATTAGAAGCTTGTTGTAAGGCAAAATTTTTCTGCTGAATATGTCCTTCGAAAGTATTTTTCCTGAAATCACATTTAAACTCAGCACAAATCTCTTCAGTTCTGTCAGTAGAGAAAGAATCCACTACAATTATTTCATCTGCCACTTCTATTAAAGAACTTAAACATCTTCTGATGTTTTTTTCCTCATTAAAAGTAATAACAACTGCAGATAATTTAATTTTCAAGGAATTGGCTTTTAAAAAATTAAAAAGCCAACAATCTCTTCTTAATCAAGAATAAAAGAGATTGTTGGCTAAAAAAATATTAATATCTATAATACTCTGGCTTGTATGGTCCTTCAACGGTAACGCCAATGTATTCAGCTTGATCTTCAGATAAAGTATCTAATTCTACACCAATTTTCAATAAGTGTAATGCAGCTACTTTTTCATCCAAATGCTTAGGCAAAGTATAAACCGCATTTTCATACTTATCTCTATGCTTCCACAATTCAATTTGAGCCAATGTTTGGTTGGTAAATGAATTGGACATCACAAATGAAGGGTGACCCGTTGCACAACCTAAGTTCACTAATCTACCTTCAGCCAATAAAATAATTTGCTTACTAGATTTCATAGTGATCAAATCAACCTGAGGCTTGATGTTATCCCATTCTGCATTGTCATGCAACCAAGCTACATCGATTTCATTATCAAAGTGACCTATATTACAAAGGATCGCTTTGTCTTTCATCAAGTCAAACATATCATCTTTGATGATGTCTTTATTACCCGTTGCAGTTACAATGATATCCGCTTCAGGTAAAGCATTCTTCATTTTCTTCACTTCAAAACCGTCCATTGCAGCTTGAAGCGCACAAATTGGATCAATCTCCGTAACGATAACTCTAACGCCAGCACCTCTTAAAGAAGCTGCAGAACCTTTTCCTACATCACCATATCCACCAACAACAGCAACTTTACCAGCCATCATCACATCAGTAGCTCTTCTGATAGCATCTACCAATGATTCTTTACAACCATATTTGTTATCAAATTTAGATTTAGTAACCGAATCGTTAACATTGATAGCAGGCATTGGCAAGGTACCTTTCTTCATTCTCTCGTACAATCTGTGGACCCCAGTAGTAGTCTCTTCAGAAAGTCCGTTGATGCCTTCAGCAAGCTCAGGATAGTTGTCCAGAACCATATTGGTTAAATCACCACCATCATCCAAAATCATATTCAATGGTTTTTTGTCTTCACCAAAGAAAAGGGTTTGCTCAATACACCAATTGAATTCTTCTTCCGTCATACCCTTCCAGGCATATACAGGAATACCTGCAGCTGCAATCGCTGCAGCAGCTTGATCTTGAGTAGAAAAAATGTTACATGAACTCCAGGTTACTTCAGCGCCTAAAGCCACCAAAGTTTCAATCAAAACTGCAGTTTGGATCGTCATGTGTAAACAACCCGCAATTCTAGCTCCTTTTAAAGGTTGCTCTTTACCATACTCTTCTCTTAACGCCATCAAACCAGGCATTTCTGCTTCAGCTAACGTAATTTCTTTTCTTCCCCATGCGGCCAGGGAAATGTCTTTTACTTTGTAATTTTCTGTATCTGTCATTTTAACTTATTTTCTTCTCTATAAATGCTTTTAGCAACACAAAATTACCACATTAGTTTTAATAATTAAAGTGAGTATGTGTTTATTGGAGGAAATGTTGTTAATATGACAGCAAACTGACTTCTTTGAAACGGTATTTTCTATGAATTCCGCTTTCATCTTCAATTTCTAGCACTCCATCTGGATGAACTTTGCGAATTATTCCATTAAATTTCCCAATTGCATCTTCATAGTAGGCCACTTTATCTTTTAAATATAATTTTGACTCATATAATTCGTGGATGAAACGGAAATCACCACCTCTTAGGATCAAATAATAATGTTCCAGCCTTTGAACTATTTTCAGTAGTATTTTATCCAAATCAAATTCTTGTTCAAATTGCTTTGCTAAAGATGTGGCCGTAGGAAGAATCTCTTCAGTTTGATTTACATTAAATCCGATTCCTATTATGCTCTCGGAAATCCCGTTTTGATTGATGGAGTTTTCAATTAAAATACCTGCTACTTTTTTCTTGTTTACGATAAGATCATTTGGCCATTTAACATAAACTTTGAAATCAGCTGATAAACTTTTTACCACATCCAAAAGTGCTAAAGATGTCATTCTATTCAGCTCAAATTGTTGAGGGGGCTTTAGAAAATAAGGTTTAAGATAAACAGAAAAAGTTAAATTCTTTCCTTCGGGTGAGCTCCATTGACTCCCTCTTTGCCCCTTCCCTTTTGTTTGGTGTTTAGTAATGATAATGGCGCCTTCATACAGCTGCTTTTTGGCAGACATTTGTGCCATCAAATCATTGGTAGAATGACAGCTTGGCAGGGAAATGATTTGTTTCCCTACAAATAAGGTATTGGCAAAGATTTTATGCAATATTATTTCGTAGATTTACAGCAAATAAACATCTTAGATTTGAAACCAAAAAATATTTAATGAATTCCGAAGCTTTAAGTAACTTAGTGGTGCAGGGAATGCAGGAGAGAAAAGCTCAAGACATCACCATATTAGATTTATCAGAAGTAAAAAATGCAGTAGCAGACTATTTTGTAATATGCTCCGCTACATCAGACACCCAAGCTGATTCAATTTCTGAATCCATAGAGAAATTTGTTTACAAAGAAGCAAATGAAAAGCCTTGGATGACTGAGGGTAAAAATAATAAGGAATGGATTCTTATTGATTTTGCGAATGTTGTCGCCCACGTCTTTAAAAATGACAAAAGAGAACACTATAATCTTGAAAGTTTATGGGGTGATGCCAAAATTATAGAGGTCGAAAGTGTTTAAAAATTTATCATAAACATAATGCTGAATGCTAACGTTATGCTAGCAGCATTGTAATAGTTAAAAGTAATGGCAGAAAAACCAAAAGATAACAAAAGAAAAAAAATCATACCAAAGCCACCTCAAAAGCCAAATTATCAAATATGGGTAATCATCATTTTGATATCAGTGGTGTTTGGTATCTCATTATTTAGTGGAAGTAGCAACGCTATTAAAATTTCTGAAAAGAGATTTGAAAGAATGTATTTGAGCAATGATGTTAAAAAAGTATTATTGCTTAAAAATCAGGGGCTTGTTGAAGTTTATTTAAAAGAGGATGCTCTTCAAAATTCAAAATATGTTCAGGAACTAGAAAATAGTAACCCATGGAATTATCAACAAGGGCCTCATTATTCCTTTGAAATCCCTAGTTTAGATATTTTTGATCAAAATTATTCAGAACTTGAAAGCCAGATTCCTGAAGAAGATAGAATCGGTTATGAAGTTGAAGAGCGCACCCAATGGTCAGAAATGTTCTGGAGCTATGGTTTCTTAATATTCTTATTGTTTGGTGTTTGGTTCTTGATGAGAAGAATGTCTGGTCAAGGCGGCCCTGGTGGTCAAATTTTCAACATAGGAAAGTCCAAAGCGGCTTTATTTGATGCTGAAAATAAAGTAAAAATCACATTTAAAGATGTGGCCGGATTAGATGAAGCTAAAGAAGAAGTAGCAGAGATCGTAGAATTCTTGAAGAACCCTGGTAAATTCACAACTTTAGGAGGTAAAATTCCTAAAGGGGCATTATTGGTAGGCGCACCTGGTACAGGTAAAACATTATTGGCAAAAGCTGTAGCTGGTGAAGCTGAGGTTCCTTTCTTTTCATTGTCAGGTTCTGATTTCGTTGAGATGTTTGTAGGGGTTGGTGCAGCCAGAGTAAGAGATTTATTTAAGCAAGCCAAAGAAAAAGCTCCTTGTATTGTATTTATTGATGAGATTGATGCAATCGGTCGTTCAAGAGGTGGCGGTAAAATGCCGGGATCAAATGATGAAAGAGAAAATACATTGAACTCTCTATTAGTAGAGATGGATGGTTTCTCAACAGATTCAGGAGTTATAATCCTAGCAGCTACCAACAGACCTGATGTATTGGACTCAGCTTTAATGAGACCAGGAAGGTTCGATAGACAAGTAAGTATTGATAAGCCAGATATTATCGGTAGAGAAGCTATATTCAAGGTTCACTTAGGTCCTTTGAAAGTTGATAAAGATGTTGATGCCAAAAAATTGGCGGCTCAAACTCCGGGCTTTGCAGGTGCAGAAATTGCAAATGTTTGTAATGAAGCAGCCCTTATTGCTGCAAGGAAAAATAAAAAAGCTGTGGAAATGAACGATTTCCAAGATGCAGTGGATAGAGTTATAGGTGGCCTTGAGAAGAAAAATAAAATCATATCTCCTGACGAGAAGAAAATAGTAGCTTATCATGAGGCTGGACACGCAGTAGCAGGTTGGTATTTGGAACACGCTGATCCTTTGGTGAAAGTGAGTATTGTTCCTAGAGGTATTGCAGCCTTAGGCTACGCACAATATTTACCAAAAGAGCAATTCTTGCATCAAACAGAACAACTTTTTGATGAAATGTGTATGGCTCTTGGTGGTCGTGCTGCTGAGGAAATTGTTTTCGGTAAAATCTCAACAGGTGCCTTAAGCGATTTGGAAAGAATTACTAAAATGGCTTACAGTATGGTAAGTGTTTATGGTATGAATGAAAAAATCGGTAATGTTTCCTTCTACGACTCCAAAGATGGTGGCGATTATAAATTCACTAAACCTTATTCGGAAGACACTGCAAAAGTGATTGATGAAGAGGTGGGTAAATTAATTGCCAAAGCTTATGAAACCACTAAGAAACTATTAACAGACAAAAGAGATAAGTTAGAAATCTTAGCCCAGCAATTATTGGAAAAAGAAATTATATTCCAGTCTGATTTGGAGAAACTAATTGGTAAAAGACCGTTTGCTCAGCAAACAACTTATGAGGCTTATACTAATGGTAAAAATCAAGAGAAATTAGATAAGGAAAAGAAAGAGGAAGAAGAGAAGAAGAAGAAAGAGGAGGAAGAAGCTAAAGAGGAAACTACAGCTGCTGACACCACAAATTCTGATTCTAATGATAAAAACGAAGACTAATAGTTTTTATTAATCTAATTAATAGCCCTGCAAAAATGTAGGGCTATTTTTTTGTGCTGAAATGTTTCAGTTTACTTGTGAGGCGATCACTAACAACTAATGGAATGGATTCCGTTTCAATAACTTTCCCATTATTTTCAGTCAAAACATAAAAAGGAAAGTCTCTAATTTTTAGATCCTTTCTATAATTACTTTTCCTAAAGGCACTGGAATGTTCAGGCAATAAATGAAACCCTCCCACCCTATTTTGATATATAAATGATCTCGTCTTATCAGGAATTTCATAGGCATCTATACAAATATGAATAAAGACGTATCCCTCTTTAAAACGATCCTTTAAATCTGCTAAAAGATAAAATTCAGTAACCATATTACTATCCCAAGTTGACCAAAAAATCAAAACTTTTTTCTTCTCAGAGCTATCACGAGCAAAATAACCTTCCATTGCCCCATCTATATCTATCCCAAAAAGGAAATCTATTCCTTGAGCATTTGATATATTTTCAATAGCCTGCTTTTGAATTAGAGCTTGAGCTATTTCTTGCTCTCTTGGGCTTAAATCATTTTTTAAAAAATCATAGTTCTCATTCAATTCATTTAAAGATAAACCCTCATTAAAAAAATGATGGAATATCAATAACTTTGATTCAGGGTTGTTGAAATCAGATTCTATTGCAGATTTGATTTCATTTTTATTTAATCCTTTAAATGAATTAGTATGAAAATATTGGTAATAAAGTTTATACATAAATTGCCAGTATTGAGCATAGGAAGGAATATAATGACTCCACTTTTCATCAAATTGATAGCTAAATTGTTCTACTGCCAGATTGTATAAAAGCTTAGCAGATCTGCTATCCCATACTAGGGTATTAAAGGTATTTTCTGCTCTAAATTGATCATTTTCTTGAGCTAATGTATTCAAGCTATCCAAAGCATTAGCATAATATAAATCAATTTGATGGAAGCTCTCAAGTTTTGAATTATTGAAATTCAATTCTCCTGAAAACCACTTCTCTTTTGAAAGGAATACGTATTTAGTTGATTTTATCTCAAGATTAGACAAATTGATTTCTAAACCAGTTGAAAAATCATCAGTCCATAAATAATAATCTTTTGATTTGAAACTGACTAAATAAAAGTGGGTATCAGATTCAGCTAACTGAAAAATAGTAGCGGTGGGATATATAAATTTGGGAGCGAAATCCAAAGTTCCTAGATGTACTGCATCCTGTAACTTCACCTCAACATTTTCCTCATGCAGAAATGTAATAGTACTGGCATGAATATCTATGGCAAAAATTGAATACAGAAGTAAAACAAAAATCAATCTTACCAACATAATATTTATATTATTTAAAGCAAAAATATAAATATTGGTCGGTATTAATAAGTTAATGCCAGAATAATAAAAAATTAATTAACTGAGGTTTTAAAAATCTTTCTATAAATCGGTTTTCGATAGGCAAACTGAAGCCATAAAACAGGGTATAATAGAAAGTCCATTATTATAAACGGAGACTTGAAATTTATATCATCAATTATAAGAGATTGATTCCCTACCGTTTTTTCCACTATGTGATGATGCCTCCAATATTTTAAAAAGAAAGGTAATTTGGTTCCTTCATCTACAAACTCAAATACAGTGTCAGAAGTGTTATCAAAAGTGATTTCACTAATCCAGTCTTGCTTAAAAAAAATGAAATTTAATTCTAAATGAACATTATCACCCTTTTCACAGCCTCCAAATTCCTTCAATTTTACAGGTGGAAATGGAGGGTTTAATGATAAAAACAACTTTTCATTGAACCCCTCTTTCACTGATAAATAATCTTGATTTACTTTAGTTTTAAGCCTTAGATGCATAGAATCAGAATCAAATTAAGGGGTAAATGTTTAGCATTACTCATTAAATTTTGTGCCGTAGCTATGGGTGAGCACTTTTTTACCTTCAAATCTCAACTCAAAAATATTATCGTATTCATTTTCTTTAATTTCTTCCTGAGGTCTATCAAAACCTAATGCTTCAATTTGCTCTAGTATAGTATTACTATGTCCAACCACCAAGATAGTATCGGCCTTCATTTTCTTTAATTGCTTAGCAAAGCCCTCATAATCTTTCGCATCATAAACTGAAAGCTCAAGATTTTGCTGCTCAATTAATGGCTTTGCTGTTTCGCGCATCCGAACAAAATCAGTAGTGAAAACTGTATCGATATCGATATCCTTAAACCAACTTGCCAAATCTACAGAACGTATCACTCCATCTGTTGTTAATGGTGGGTCATTTTTTGGAACCACATCTTTTTCTGCATGACGCACGATATAGACTACTTTGTTTTCATTTTCATTTGAACAGGAGACTGCCATAAAAGCCATTATAATGATCGCTGCTAATATTCTCATTTAATTTTTATTTGAAGATTTATACTTTAGGAAATGCCACTATAAATTTAGCACCTTTCCCGATTTTATTTTCACACCAAACATTACCATTCATTTCCTCCACATATTTTTTTACGATGGATAAGCCTAAACCAGTGGAAGTTTCATCCCCTGTAGGCTTTGCAGATAAGGTCGTGTATTTTGTGAATAATTTTAATTTATCCTTTTCTGAAATTCCGGGACCTTCATCCATCACGTAAATTTGATGGTATTCATGATGAGTTTCACTACCTATTAAAACTTGACTTCCTAAAGGCGAAAATTTCAAGGCATTACTGACTAAATTTTCAAATACTTGCTTTAGAAAAAATGGATCAACCATCACCATTTTACCATTTATAATACGAGAAATATCAATCGATATATTTTTAGATTGTGCCTTTTCTCTAAACTCTGATACAGTTTCTTTCATCACATCAGCTAAATCTGTCATGATGAATTGATAATTTAAACTCTTTTTTTGAATTGACTCTAAATCTAAAATTCTTTCCACCAACTCTTTTAAATGGAGATTTACATTTTCAAGCTTTTCAAAAATTTCGGCTTCTTCATCATCCCATTTATCACTTTTAAAACTTAAAAGAGTGATTAAACCATTCATTTGATTTATTGGACTTTTTAAATCATGTGCTACAATTCCAATTAAATCATCCTTCTGCTTATTCAGGTCTGTCAATTCAATATTTTTCTTCTGTAGCAATTGCCTTTGATGTGATAATTCATCCCTATTTCTATTCAACTCTGTTAACAAATCGTGCATCTCCTCACTTTTCTCAGTTAATAGCACATTGTCTCTTTCTCGAATCCGATTTGACTTTATGAGTAAAATAACAATTATGACAACAAATACTAAACCAATACTAACTGAAATTATGATTGTCCATTGTAGCTCTTTTTCCTTTTCTGACTCAATAAGGGTTTGACTTTGGATTTCTTTCTCCTTATTCAAGAATGCAATTTCATCTGCTCTGTCAGTAACTTTATCCCCTGCTAATCCCCAAATTAATTCTGAATAGTCATTCCCCAGATATCTCCTTATGATTTTATCTGCTTCAGCTCTATAAAGGTAGCTCTCAAAATAATTTTGAACCGGCTTTTCCCAACCTTTTCCTAGCTGATAAATAAACCTATAGCCATCTCTCTTAATCTGAAATTTGCTATGTCTTTTTACAGGATTACCTTTTCCAATTTCAATTACATAAAATGGTAAACCTACATAGCCTACCATTTCTTTATTCCGACTTACTAACCGAATTATATCTTCATCATTTGGAACATCTACATAATTCAAGCCCAATGCATATTCCTCATTTAATTTATCCAAATCATCTTTATATGTAGTGCTGGAAATAGTAGCAGCCTCAAATCCATCAATATGAGTTTTAAGTGCTTCTTTATCCTTTAAGAATGGTACGGAAAGGTGAGTGATAAAAACACTAACATCAGGCATATAAGAATATGAAAAGCCAACAAGCTTTGCGCGTTCTTCAGTTTTTGAAATAACCGATATTCCAAATGCAGGAATTTCAGATTTATTCACATATTCAAATACAGAATCGAATGTTGGAACTTGCTCCCACTCTACAAAGAGTTTTACTGAATATTTCTTCTCAAGAAAACGAAGGAAAGAGTCCATCATTTCTTTTTCTATACCTGACAAATTACCTATTTCATCTTTATATATAAAAGGTTCTATTGGGTAGTAATATACTTTCACTTGACCAGAACCCTTGTCAAGAATTTCTTGAAATGATTCGGCTGTAAGAGATAAAGCTCCAAAGCAATAGATAAGTGATATAATGATGATTTTTTTCAAGCTATAGACGCATTTGAATTCTTAAAATAAACAGAAAGCCACCATTAAAAAAAATATTCGACCAACTATGGATGATAATTCAATAAAGCACTCTGGCAAGAAACTAAAATTATATTATAATTACTTCATGGTTTAAGCATAAAAGGTACAGGAAAAAATAATAATTACCTCTCTTTAAATGCTCATTAGAAAATAACTGGAAATCTTAAATTGGATATGGGTATAGTAATGAAAAACTTAATCGTTATTATTACTAAAATCTCCTCTTTTTATAGCTTTAAAAATTTCAACCCAAGACATTGGGTTCAATAGAGGGTTAATTCTTACAGAATTCTTAGTTTGATCATAAAAAGCTTGTTGTTGTACAAACCATCTATGGTTCATAGATCCATCTGCAGGTAAATTCCTGTACATTTTCTGCAAAGTAGCAGGATCTAAGTTTTTATTCATGTTATTATACTCATCAGGCAATCGAACAGCTAAAACAGCTTTTTTAAATGCTTCTGCTGTCGGAGGCATATTATAAACTTGCACCTCATTCAGCATTTCTGTATCTGATTCAAGCTTAAAAATAACACGTAAAGTTGATGTTTTGATTTTGGGAACTATATAAGTAGCTTTCTTAAAACCAACTGCACTAATTACCAAACTATCGCCTTCCAGAGCAGGCATAGAGAAAAATCCGTATTCATTGGTGGAAGTTCCCCTTCCAAAAATCGGTGTGTAAATATGTACACCAGGAATACTTATGCTATCTTCATCTAAAACAACTCCTGTAAACTGTATTACCTCCTCAGATTCTGTTTCATCTTGAGAAAATCCCAGAAATGGCACAATCAATAAAAATAATAGTGATATGGTATATTTAATATTCATTAGAAACAAATATAATAGATTTATGTGAATTCCTGAAAAATATAATTGAGCCTTGTAGTTCAATTACTTGAAAAACATACACTGAATATAAACTAAAATAACAACGTTTGAGTTAAGTTTTAGTTATTAGTTGTAAGCCTATTGTTTAAATTCATGTTTCGTAAATAGAGATAATCAATACACAATAATTGTATTGAAAACCTGATAACCTGAGTTCGACTCTAATTTGGAAATTCAGATTTTCATAAAATTAAATAGACAAGGCGTCTTTTAGAAGATATAGCGAGCTATATCGAGGAAAGACAACGCAGTATATTGGAT
>NZ_JAGXGF010000039.1 GCF_024636815.1 Marivirga sp. | reverse complement strand
TCTCTTAACAGTACCGTACAGTAATTGGCATTTCAATTGCCACATGGCGTTCAGTCGCTGTTTCATCTAAAAGTGGAAGTGGGGCTCCTTTTCCGTACCAGTATATTTCATCTACCATTGGCGATTTACTTTTTGCTCTAAAATAAACGTTCAATCCAGATTCAACTAGAATCCTATTTCCAATAACAGCTTTTGAAATTGCAAATCCTAAGCGAGTTGCCATTGCTGGATAATCTTCTGTTTCAAATCCTGTCACAGCAAATTTTGTTATTCCAATTCCCAATTTGGCACTAAGGTTATAGCTTTTGTTTTCCTCGCTATTTGTCTGGGAGTAAGCAAAACAAGCTGAGCATAAATAAAAAGAGATAAATATAAATGGATTCATAAACAAAGTTTTGCAGCCTAGTGGTTATTTATTTAAACCGCTAGAAGGTAATGAATATTATCATGCTTTTAGAAATTTTCATTTTGAACATTAGGTGCTGGAATCAAGATTCAAGACTTTCTGAGTCTATAACTTGTGCTTCTTCCTCCTGATTCTTCTTGTTCCAATATGTTTTTATCAATTAGGTCATTTATATCCCTGATAGCAGAATCCTTTGAGCACTTTGCAATTTCAGCCCATTTTGCTGAAGTCAACTTGCCTTCAAATCCATCTAATATTTTATTAAGTAATTTTTTCTGTCTGTCATTTAGTTTCTTGTCTGCATTTGCTTTCCAAAAATCAGACTTATATAGAATTTCGCTTAATATATCCTCAGTTGATTTCAGGGCATTTATCAAACATTTCAAAAACCATACTATCCAATCTGTTATATCTAAATTACCTTTTTGGGTTTTTTCAAGGATTTCATAATATCCTTTTCTCTCTACTCGAGTCTGGGCAGACATACTATAAAATCGTTGCTCGCTTTTATCAGATTGAGCCAACAACATATCTGTTAGTGCTCTTGCCATTCTACCATTCCCATCTTCAAAGGGGTGAATAGTAACAAACCATAAATGAGCAATAGCAGCTTTCAAGACCAAATCACTTTCGTCACTGTTATTGAACCAATCTAGGAAACTATTCATTTCCTTTTCAACATGGATTGCGGAAGGTGCTTGAAAATGAATTTTCTCTCTCCCCATTAATCCTGACACCACTTGCATAGGACCAGTTGTATCCTTTCTCCAATCTGCTACCGTTATTTTCCGAATCCCACTCCTACCAGTTGGGAATAATGCAGCATTCCAATCAAATAATCTATCTGCACTTAAAGGTTGATAATATTTTTGTGTAGCATCAAGGAGCATCTCCACTACACCATCCACATTTCTATCAGACGCTACTGTCCCCGCAAATTCAATCCCTAATTTCCGTGCAACTGAAGACCGAACTTGCTCTTCATTCAGAAACTCTCCTTCAATTTCAGAAGATTTTAAAACATCTAATGTAATAGTATCAAGAAAAGCTTCATTTCTCAATTCGAATCCAAGAGAATCCATTTTTCCAAACAACCTTCCCTGCAAATTTCTAGCTTCAGTTAGTAGTCCTAAAAACTCCTCAGTGTTCCATTTAAAATTTGGCCAATCTTCTAATTGATGTATATAATTCATTATTCAACGCAATATTTGCATCGAATATACAACTATTTGTTGCAAACGAAATTATTCGTAGCAAAAAATGCATCAAATAAGAAACTTAATCGTTGCATGTCAATGTATAAGGTTAATTCTAGTAATTATAAATCCAATTAAAGTCACAAAACTAAAATTCACATTTATTATTCCCACAACTTAGTATTGATTGTTGGAGTTAAAATTAGTACAACTGTCATCTTACAAACATTTTTTAAGGTGAAAATTCTTTTCATTAGAACTTAAAATCCTAAACAATGAAACTTAGCAATTACCAATCGAAACTCAATAAAGAAAATAAAACTGATTTCAGCGGACTAAAAGCGGTTTTTATCAATTGTACTTTAAAGAAATCACCAGAAAAATCTCATACTTCCGGATTGATAAGCATGTCTGCAGAAATTATGGAGGAAAATGGAATCCATGTGGATATCATCAGAGCTGTTGACCATAAGATTGCTTTTGGGGTTTATCCTGATATGAAAGAGCATGGCTGGGCTCATGACGATTGGCCAGCTATTCAAAAAAAGGTAATGGAAGCCAATATTTTAGTTATCGGCACTCCAATTTGGTTAGGAGAAAAATCCTCTGTTGCTACTCAAGTGATTGAAAGACTTTACGGTTTTTCAGGAGAAACCAACGAGCAAGGACAATATGCTTATTACGGAAGAGTAGGCGGCTGTTTGGTAACAGGAAATGAAGATGGAATTAAACATGTGGCCATGAGTACTTTATATGGTTTGCAGCATTTGGGCTATGTAATCCCTCCACAAGCAGATGCAGGATGGATAGGCGAAGCAGGCCCTGGCGCATCTTATATGGATAAAGGCAGTGGTGGGCCAGAAAATGATTTCACGAACAAAAACACCACTTTCATGACCTGGAATTTGATGCATATGGCTAAAATGTTGCAAGACCAAAATGGAATTCCTGCTTACGGGAACCAAGCAAAGGCATGGGAAGCAAGAACGGATAAAGACCATCCTAATCCGGAGTACAGATAAAGTTGAAAGAAATAAAATGGTAGCACTTTTAAACCTGCCAGGTTTAAATTCAAAGAACCTATTATATATTCCAATTATACATTTGATGGCAAGTAAAAACCTGACAGGTTTCAATCATAAATCAAAAATTAAAATGAAAAATATAAAATACAACTTCCTATTAATCCTATTTTGTTTCTTAGGTGTTTTCTCATTACAAGCACAACACAAAACCATAGAAGAAGTATATGGAAAAGCTATAGGTGAAAAAGTTCAAAACTTTACGGCTATGGATGCTGAAGGAGATACATTCAATTTAAAAACTGCCTTGAAAGAAGGGCCTGTCGTATTATTATTCTATCGTGGACAGTGGTGTCCGGTTTGTAATCACCATCTGAGTCAGCTGCAGGAAAATTTAGATTTAATAAAAAGCAAAGGTGCTAAAGTGATAGCGGTTTCGCCTGAAAAGCAGGAAAATCTTCAAAAAACGAAATCTCTAACAGGGGCGGATTTTACTTTACTTTATGATGAAGATTATAAAATCAGTGAAGATTTCGATGTGGCATTTGTACCAAAAGAGCAACTGATTGAGCTTTATAATACACGTCTTGAAGCTGATTTAGAAAATGCACATTCAGACAATTCAAAACGCATTCCAGTACCGGCTACTTTTATTATTGACCAAAATGGCAAAGTGGTCTGGAGACAGTTCGACAGGGATTATAAAAAAAGAGCGAGTGCTGAGGAAATAATGGAGGCATTGGAAAATAATCTAAAAAAATAAGTAAAGCTAAGTTAACTTAAATTTAAGTTCCTTAATTTATTATAGCTTTTAAAGATTCTCCAAAGCAGTAAAATAAATGTGTCAAATAGAATAACTTGAGCACATTTATTTTACTTAATTCTCAATTAAAAAATTGATATCCTTAATCCCTGATTACTTAAGCCTCTTCCTTCTCACAAAACTCTAAATCGATAGTTCTTTTATCAATATCAGTAGCTTTCACTCTTACCGTTACAGGGTCACCTAGTGTAATCATCCGCTTATTATTGCGACCTATGATTCTGTAATTCTTTTCATCAAATTCATAATAATCATCAGTCATATCAACTAAGCGCACCATGCCTTCACATTTGGTTTCTATGATTTCCACAAAAATACCCCATTCGGTAACGCCTGTTACCAGACCATCAAATGCTTTATCCTCAACAGAGGCCATGAATTCAACTTGTTTGTACTTAATAGAAGCTCTTTCCGCATCTGAAGCCCTTTTCTCCATTTCTGAAGAATGCAAACATTTAGATTCGTACTCTTCTGCATTTACTGACTTTCCTTGTTCCAAATAATGCTGCAATAATCTGTGCACCATCACATCAGGATAACGTCTGATTGGAGAAGTAAAGTGAGTATAATATTGAAATGCTAACCCAAAGTGAAATGAGCTCTTAGTAGTATATTTTGCCTTGGCCATAGAACGAATAGCTAAGCTTTCCAGAACGTTCTGCTCAGGCTTTCCTTGAATATCATTCATTAAACTATTCAAAGATTTAGCTACTTCTTTTTCTTCTACTTCTAAATCATGGCCAAATCTTTTAGCAAAAATGGAGAATGTACTCAGCTTTTCTGGATCTGGATAGTCATGCTGACGATATACGAAAGTTAGCTTTTGATCGCCTTTTTTCTTGGTTGCAATAAATTCAGCCACTTTCCTGTTGGCCAATAACATATATTCCTCCACCAATTTATGTGCATCCTGTCTAACCTTTGGAATAACCCCTAGTGGTTTACCATTTTCATCTAGCTTGAATTTTACTTCAACCGATTCAAAAGCAATGGCTCCATGTTTAAAACGAGTTTCTTTTAGTTTTTTGGCTATTGAATTAAGCGTAGTCAATTCTTCTGTATGGTCACCCATCCCAGCTTCTAAAACAGCCTGAGCTTCTTCGTAAGCAAATCTCCTATCGGAATGCGTAACCGTTCTACCAAACCATTCATTATGAATAGTTCCATTATTATCAAGTTCAAAAACTGCTGAGAAAGTAAATTTATCTTCATTCGGTCTAAGTGAACAGAGTCCATTTGAAAGCCTTTCCGGCAACATCGGAATAGTTCTATCAACCAAATAAACAGAAGTTGCTCTATGATATGCCTCTTCTTCCAGCAAAGTACCAGGCTGCACGTAATAGGTTACATCTGCAATATGGATTCCTATTTCATAATGACCATTTTCCAATTTTTTGAAAGATATAGCATCATCAAAATCCTTTGCATCTTCAGGGTCAATGGTGAAGGTAGTAGTATCACGCATATCCCTTCTTTTAGCAATTTCCTTATCAGGCAATTTGTCGCTTATCTTTTCAGATTCTTTAATAACTGCTTCAGGAAATTCCATTGGCAATTCGAATTCAGCCATAATGGAATGGATTTCTGCTTCATTCTCCCCGGCTTTCCCTAAAACTCGAATTACTTTAGCTTCGGGCTTTCGATCTAAATCTCCCCAGCTTGTGATTTCTGCTATCACTTTATCCTGATGCTCAGCACCACCCAATTTATCATTATTAATGAAAAAATCAGTATGGATATATCGACTGTCAGGAATCATGAAAGCATAGCGGACGGATTTATCAATTCGTCCGACAAATTGCGTTTTAGCTCTCTCCAGAATCTCAACTACTTTTCCTTCTTCCCTTCCGTCTTTATTTTTCTTAGTGACAATAACTTTCACTATATCATGATGAAAAGCACCTTTTAGCTTATCGGATTTTATAATAATATCATCCTCTCGGTCTTCCGAAATTATATAAGCTATTCTAGGATTGACATTATCAACTTTTCCTATGATGTATTCAGGCTCTCTGGAAGAAACGTAAGTTGCTCTGGATGCTTTGTCGATTTTACCTTCGTTTAGCAATTCCATCAAAACTTTATCAATCAAGCGTTTTGCTTCAGCCGTATTGCTTCCAATTGCTTTGGCAATATTTCTGACCGTAAAGGATTTTCCAAGGTTAAAATCTAAAATTTGTTGAACTTCTTGTTTTAGTTCGGGTATGCTTTTAATTATTCTTTTAGGCTTTTTTACGCCTTTTTTATTTCTTTTTTTACTCATGTTTAAAATTATAATGTTTTGAAAAGAATGTCATTAAGATTATATGAAGAAATCAATAAATCATTCATCCTTAACTTTGATGATTTGCTCTTCTTGCAAGATGGGTTGACCATTCATTTTTAGGTACAATTGGCAAGTGAGCACTACATCTTTTTCACAATATTCGGCAATTCTTTTTAAATCACCTTCTTTATAATAGACTTCATATACCTGACTTCCGTCAATATCGTCTTTACTGGTAGGTAAATCAAATATATGTGCCAGCAAATCTAATTTGGTATAATGCTTTCGGTCTCCGAATTTCCACATTTCCAAAGTATCCATATAAGGAGTTTGCCAAGGCTTCATGGATGAAACGTCCAATACCGAAGGAAGTTTTAAACCATTCACCAATATCCGCCTGCAAATATACGGAATATCAAACTCTTTGATGTTATGACCGCAAATAACTGAATTCGTCTCCTCTACTTTTTGCAGAATTTGAATGAGATCATTGAGGAGTTTTGCTTCATCTTCATCCGCTAAAGTGGTCACTCTGAGCTTTCTATTCCCCTCATTTCCAAACATCCAACCTAATGAAACCACAACTATTTTACCAAATTCGGCATATATTCCTGCTCGTGGGTAAATCTCTTCGGCTGTTTCTTCATTTTTGCTAAGAAAAGAGGCTTTGTGTTGCCATAATAATTGTTCCTTTTCAGATAAATCAATGTAATTCTCCGCTTGGGGGACGGTTTCTATATCAATAAAAAGTATAGCCATTCTTGCCTGGTTATGAGTTGAAGTTGGCTGAAATTATGGAAAATATTGGAAAGAATGAAGGGTTGGAGTTAGAAGTTTAAAGGAGCCCCTTTATCCCCAAGGGGGAAATTATGTTAGGGCCACAGATCTAGTGCTAACAGATATAAAGTTGACAATAGACAAAATGTTCTAATCATTTTTATACTTTAATAATTAACTTAAAATTTCTTAGGTACGAAAAATCGCAGGCACTCCCAAAAGTGTACCGATGCTCATGTCAGACATTGAAAATGTCGGACATTTATCTCCATGCATGCATTATCTCCAGAAAAAACCCAATGTCTGACATGAAAAATGTCCGACATATCTGCACTACGCTTTGATAGAAAAGGATATGAGCACTAAGGTCAGTACCGCCAATCTGGAAAGCCCCCTTAATTCTCCAATGGGAGAGATATTGGAAGTTACAAGCTCAAAGTATGAAGCCTGAAGTCTAGATACTCCAAGCTGTCTTGATTCTAGACTCTCTAATTTTAACAAAAATCACACTAAGGCTATCTTTTTAACGTATAGACTTTAACTTTGCATCGAATTTAAGCACAGACTTTATTTTTTTTTACAAATGACATATATTTCACCGATTGAAACCAAAAGCTGGAAAAAGTTAGAAAAGCATTATCAAAATACTAAGGACATCCATCTCAAAACACTTTTTGAAGAGGATAAAAGCAGGTTTGATAAATTTACTTTAAACACTGAGTCACTTTTTATAGATTTTTCTAAAAACAAAATCACAAAAGACACACTCGATTTACTCTTGGAATTGGCAGAAGAAATGCAATTAACAGAAGCCATTCATTCCATGTTTGAGGGTAAAAAAATTAATCAAACTGAAGGACGAGCTGTTTTACATACTGCTTTGAGGGATTTATCCAATAATTCTGTAATGGAATCAGGAGTGGACGTGATGCCTATGGTTAAAAAGGTGAGAAAGCAAATGGAGACTTTTAGTCAGAAAGTACACTCTGGTGAATGGAAAGGCTACTCTGGCAAGCAAATAAAGCATATTGTCAATATTGGAATTGGAGGTTCTGATTTAGGTCCTGTTATGGTTACTGAAGCTTTAAAACCCTATAAAGTAAAAGGGATTGAAAGCCATTTTGTATCCAATGTAGATGCTACTCACATAGCAGAAGTTCTGCAAATAATTGACCCTGAAACAACTTTGTTTCTTATAGCTTCTAAAACTTTTACTACTCAAGAAACCATGACTAATGCCCATACAGCAAGAAAATGGTTTTTAGAAAATGGAGGTTCGGAAGAAACCATCAAAAAGCATTTTGTAGCTCTTAGTACGAATAAAATTGGCGTTGAGAAATTCGGGATTGACCCTGCCAATATGTTCGAGTTTTGGGATTGGGTAGGTGGAAGATATTCACTTTGGTCAGCTATTGGTTTGTCTATTGCTTTGAATATCGGCTATAATAATTTTGAAGAATTATTGAAAGGTGCCCATGAAATGGATATTCATTTTAAAGAAGCTCCTCTATCGGATAATGCTCCTGTGCTTTTAGCCTTGATAGGCATTTGGTATAATAATTTTTATAAAGCTGAGACTGAGGCTATTTTACCATATGACCAGTATTTGCACCGATTTGCTGCTTATTTCCAACAGGGAAATATGGAAAGCAATGGCAAATCCGTTGACAGAAACGGAAATGAAGTAACCTATCAAACAGGTCCGATTGTATGGGGAGAGCCAGGTACAAATGGTCAGCATGCATTCTACCAGTTAATTCATCAGGGAACCAAGATGATTCCTTGTGACTTTATTGCGCCTGCTGTTTCTCATAATCCAATTGGTGATCATCATCAAAAGCTTTTGGCTAATTTTTTTGCTCAAACAGAAGCTTTAATGAATGGTAAAACTGAAAAAGAAGCTCGCCAAGAATTAGAGCAAAAAGGTTTAAGCTCTGATGAAATAGAAAAATTATTACCTTTTAAAATCTTTAAAGGAGATAATCCAACCAACTCCATATTGATGAAGAAAATCACTCCTAAAAGTCTTGGGAGCCTGATTGCGCTTTATGAGCATAAGATTTATGTTCAAGGAATTATCTGGAATGTTTTCAGTTTTGATCAGTGGGGAGTAGAATTAGGTAAGCAATTGGCAGGTTTAATTCTACCAGAACTAGAACATGATAATCCTGTAATTGGACATGATGCTTCTACTAATGGATTGATAAATGAGTATAAGAGGATGAGAGGAAAATAAAGACGTTAAACTTAATTACTAAAGTTTTTGTATATTTAAATAGCACAAGTAATTAAAACAACATGAGCAAAGAAGAAGTAAAAATAGCTATTCATGATCTTTTAGAGCAATCTTCTGAGAAAGCACTTAAAGAAGTTTTAGAATATTTAGAGGCTGTAAAAAACAAAAAATCAACTTCTGATAATTCCTTGAAAAAGAATTTAAATAGAATTCTAAAAGAGGATAAAAATTTATTGAATCGATTGGCTAAATGATTTCAAAGAAAGAAGCTATTGAAATTCATAAAACATTAGTTAAGGAGTTTGGAGGTAGCACAGGAATCAGAGATTTGAATCTTTTGGATTTAGCTATAAATCGATCTATACAAACATTTGGTGGAAAAGAGCTTTATGCTAACCCGACCGAAAAATCAGCTTCTATACTTGAGAGTATTGTGAAAAATCATCCTTTCATTGATGGTAATAAAAGGACTGGCTATGTTTTGGCTAGATTATATTTAATGGAAGAAAATATGGATTTGAATGCTACCGAGGATGAAAAGTATAACTTTATCATTAGTATTTCAGAAGGAAAATTAAATTTCGATGAAATTCTTAAATGGATTGAATCCAAAAGTTACTTTTTAGATTTATCATAATAATTTGACTAAAACAATAATCATAGGAGCAGGGGCAGCAGGCATTTTTGGAGCTATTAATATTGCATCTAAAACCCCTGATATGGAAGTGGTGGTTTTAGAAAAATCGTCCAAGCTTCTGTCCAAAGTGAAAATTTCTGGTGGAGGTAGATGCAATGTCACAAACATCTGCCAAGAGCCAAAAGAGCTTATCAAAAACTACCCTAGAGGAAATAAAAAGCTTATAAAAGCATTTGAGCAGTTTGGCACTATAGATACTGTCAATTGGTTTGAAAGCAGAGGTGTAAAACTCAAAGCAGAAGCAGATGGTAGAATGTTCCCGATTACGGATAATTCGCAAACCATAATCGATTGCCTTTTGAATGAGTGCAAAAAGCACAAAGTTGAAATCATAACAAAGGTCTCCGTAGAATCCATTGAGAAAACTGAAAATGGCTTTTTATTAGATATAAAAGGAGCTGAAAAAATTGAATGTGATAAGATCTTAGTGGCTACGGGTGGTCATAATAAATTAGAAGCCTTTCAATGGTTGGCTGATTTGGGACACAGCATTTCAGAACCTGTCCCGTCTTTATTTACTTTTAATCTACCAAAATCAAGCATTACAGAATTGTCTGGTGTCAGTGTTCAAGATGTGGAAGTGAAAATAGCAGGAACAAAACTCTCACATCATGGGCCATTATTGATCACACATTGGGGCTTAAGCGGTCCTGCAGTACTTAAACTTTCAGCATGGGGAGCAAGGATTTTACATGAGAAAAATTATGAATATTCAGTATTGGTAAATTGGCTTAAAACTGCCAATGAAGAAGAAACAAAACAAAGTTTAACTGAATTTCAAGCTCAAAATCCTAAAAAGATGCTTTTTAATAGTAATCCATATCAGTTACCGAAAAGATTATGGGAATACCTGTTGATTAAAAGTGAAATACAAGAGGAACTACGCTGGAATAATTTTTCTGGAAAGAAATTTAATAAGCTTGTAAACCACCTTATTGCGGATTTATATGAAGCTTCTGGTAAAACTACTTTCAAGGAAGAATTTGTAACTGCAGGAGGAATTAAATTAGGTGATGTGAATATGCAAACAATGGAAAGCAGAAAATGCCCAGGGCTCTATTTCGCTGGTGAAGTGATAGATATTGATGGCGTAACGGGCGGCTTTAACTTTCAAGCTGCTTGGACTACGGCTTGGTTAGCCTCAGAAGGAATGTTCTAAAACAAAAAAAGCCTCTCAAAACAATTCGAAAGGCTTCCTTCTAATAAATACAAAATAATTTATCCAGCCTGATGCTCTTCTCTCAATAAATCATTTACGGTTTTAACTGGATTGAAAGTAGATAATGGCACTTCTACAAAAAGTGTAATCCAATCTGACATGGCGCCATTCCATAATCCAGGAAGTTCTAACGCTTTTAATTCTCTCCCATCTTTTGATTTAAGAGTAATAAAGCCAGTTTCAGGATTTCTGTATTTTATTAAATCATACTTTCTTCCGTGTAAATCTTTAACTCCACATACTAAATCTACTGGATTAAAATGGGTTGCATTTTGTAAAGCTTCTTGTGCCTTCTTATCATCAGGATCTATTTGTGATGTTTCTGCAATTTGCAAACTTAAAGAACCGTCTTCTTCATTTACCCAAAAAGGGCCTCCTCCTGGCTCACCAGTATTTTTCACCATACCGCAAATCCGAATAGGACGGTGCAATAAATATTGTAAATAGCCGACTTTCTCAGAAAATTTTAATTGAGCATAATCGTCTTTGAAAACCAAAAACAAATCTTTCCGAGCAAAATTCTCGATCTCTAACAATTCAAGCTCGTTGATATTTCTTTCCAATTGATTCTGATAGCCAAATAATTTACTTTGAACGCTCATTAATAAGCCTGCTAAAGCCTTTTTATAATGAATAGTGTTCAACTTTAAATGGTCAGGCACCACATTATCTATATTTTTTATAAATATGATATCATGGTCTAAATCATTCAAGTTTTCAATTAATGCTCCATGTCCAGCCGGGCGGAATAAAATGCTTCCATCTTCATTATAGAAAGGAGTATTATCAGGATTTACTGCAATGGTATCAGTTTCTGGTTTTTGTTGAGAAAAGGTGATATCAAAATCATTAAAGCCCTTTCTTACTTTTTCAGCATGCTCCTCAAAAAGCTGCTGATGTTCAGGAGAAACAGTGAAATGTAATCTTACTTTTCCTTGTGTTCCTCTTGCGTAATTTTCACCTTCCGTAAAATGCTCCCCAACAGGAGTTTTTATACCAGATTTATAATCATGAAAATCTAACAACCCTTTCGGTAGATTGCCATAATTCAAGCCATCCTCTAATAATAATGCTTTTACAATAGCATGATATCCTTTATTTTTTAATGCTGTATCAATACCATTCCCTTTTTCTTGCATTTTTTTATCTAATGCTTGGGAAAAGGCAAACTTGTGAATATTTTCAAAAAAGGTTTTTAAAAAATCATCTTTTTCAGCTTCTGACTCATCTTCCTCCAAAAAAGCATACATTTTTTTAAACATACGGCTTGCAGCACCACTTGCAGGTACAAATTTTATCATATTATAATTGAAAGATTGCTGCTCAAAAAAAGCAATGAATTCATCAATGCTTTTCTCGGATAGTTGTATTAAACCATCTCCTATTGTGGCAGGTCTGTCAATTGCTAAATAAGGAAATCCTTTCTTAAATCTTTCTAATTGCTCCTCTACCAACTCCACAGATTTTCCAGCTTTTTTAATATCTTCTTTCAATGTATTATCCATAATTTTGGGTTGTTAGGTTTAAAAATAAGTTTCCAAAGCCATTTTATAACTGCTTTCGTAGGCTTTGTATAAATTTTTCCAATCAAAGACTTCTGACAAATCCTCAGACATATTTCGCATATCAATTCTTTCCCTACTGGTGATTTGAGTAAATTCCCACATCACGTTTGTTAATTCCTCTGCTGCTTCATCAAAGCTTTTATTGGCTCTTTTCACTATAAACATGCCGTGTTTTTTATCACCAATGCTTACATTTTTCATATAATCACCAAATCCTGATAGGTCAGATGTCACCGAAGCAACTCCTCTAGCTAATGATTCCAAAGGGGTATAACCCCAAGGCTCATAATAGCTAGGAAAAACGCCTAAATGACAAGCCCTTACAAAATCATCATATTCCATTCCAAACAATGGGTTAGTGGAAGAGATGAAATCAGGATGATAGACTACTTTAACTTTATCGGATTCGTTGTTGACAAGGTTGGCTGTTCTTAAAAAATTTAAAATAGAATCATTGGCATCGTCCACCAGGTTATGGGTTACCACCGGAGGTAATCCTCCTGATTTCCAAGCTTGTATGGTTCTTCTATGCCTTAATCTCCAATAATCATCTACCATATCATTTAGATTAGGTAATTTATGATCCCCTTTACTTGAAGCAGCTTGTCTGTATAATCTGGTTTTAATCTGCTCTACTATAGCGTTGGAATTAGCATTAATTTTATCAAGCATTGCCCTAGCGTTCAAAACATCTGGATTAATGGACTGAACAGGCTGACGCGTGATGAAAAACATCACCACCGTTAATGGAGAATTAGCTTCTTTAAGACGATGATTTAAGCGAGCAAGAGCTTCTAAAGTTAAATCATAGCCTTTGTTGGAATACTCAAATCTACCTGATGTGAAAAAGTAAAGCGTTTTATTCAAGTCGAAAGAATAACTCTTGAAAAAATGCCCCATTATAAAGTTTTCCAGTAATTGCTTATACTTATGATGCAAATTCTGTACTTCGTGTAATACTGAAAATCGCTCTATATTTAATCCATTAGGCAAAATCTTATCAGGACTTCTCCCAAGCAAATGAAAACATTCTTTTCCCGTTACTTCACTAACAGTGGTGAAAACATGTGCCCCATGCACGCAAGCACGCTCTAATTTTACATTTGCCTCCACATTAAAATGAACTGCTTCTTTATGCCAATCCACAAAAGGAAGATGATCATAAAATTGAGGATCATTCATGGCTAAATACCTGCCTAAAAGAGTGGCATGAGTAGTGAAAACCGTTTGCAAAGGCACTTGATCTCTTCTTAAATTGGGTATGGCAGAACCCGCCATCCACTCATGAAAGTGAGCTAAAGGTTTAACCTTTTGGTCAATGGCCACACGAGTCAATTCCGAAAGGAATATATGCACCATATAACCAAAAGCCAGTACTTCATCCATCAATGGATCATGATTTTTAAAATCAACCCCATGATTTTGCCAATAATAATATTTTATATCACCTAATTCCTGAAAAGCAGATTTATGATCAAACAATAGGGTTTGTGGCCTGCCTGAAACCAACCAATATCCAGATTTTATATTTAAACCCTTTTCTCGACATATTCTTAAGGCTTCATCTATAACAGAATGTCCAAACTCGGCTTCTTCGAAATCAGTAGCTGCTTCTTTGGGTGCATAAGGCCCTATCAAAAAATAATTCTTCCCCCAGTTCTTAACCATAGTAGGAACTTTCGAACGAATTACGGTATATATACCCCCTACCTGATTACAGACTTCCCAGGCAATTTCTGTAAGAATATGTTTTTCATTATCAATCGTATTATTTTCCTTCATTTGTGCTGCGTTTCTCATTAAATAATATAGGATATTTAATTTATGGGAATAATCTCAATTATTGACAGAATATTAAATAAATTCCCTGATTTTCTGTAAATTAAAAGAGGATTCACTCATTGAACCTTAATTTAAAAAAAATAAAGATATACTTAGTGTATTAACTACAATAAGTAGTTAATTTTGTAATGAAAATGGCGATAAATCGCTAAATATTAATTATTTAAAATGGAAGAAAACAAAGAACAAGCACAAGAACCTGAAAAGGATTTCGAAGGCAATTATATAGAGAAATTTAAAGAGCAGAAGGAAGAGGAGTTTTATCCTGGTGGAATCATTAGCTGGAAACAAAAAAAAGGCAAATTAAAGATTTACGCCCAATATTCCACTTTAGAATTAAGCATTATCACCGAAAAAATTCTAAAATTCAGATATGCAAATGACGGCTATTTTGAGAATGATTTTTCTTATGCCATTGACCCGGAATTTGAACTGGGAAATACCCATTACCATTTTGAAGCGCAGGACGATTCATTGATTGTTAAGACTGACTTATTACAGTGCATCATCAAAAAATCAGATGCTACCATTAAAATTTTAGACAAAAATGGTAAAGTCCTTATTGAAGATGAAAAAGGATACCATTGGAAAGACGAAAGAAGATTTGGTGGGCATGTGGTTATTTCTACACTTAAGTCTTCCAAAACCAATAAATATTATGGGCTTGGTGATAAAACAGGCAGATTAAATCTGAATGGAACCCGCAGGGAATTATGGGGAACCGATTGCTATGGATATGGCAATGATACAGACCCTGTTTATAAAAATATTCCGTTTTTCATGGGTTTAAATGACGGAGAAGGCTATGGTATTTTCATGGACAATTCTTTCAGATCCTACTTTGATTTCGGACATGAAAGGAAAGAAGCTTTGAGTTTTTGGGCTCAGGGAGGGGAAATGCGCTATTACTTCATTTATGGCCCGCAGTTGGAAAATGTAGTACAAGATTATACGGAACTCACTGGAAAATCTCCCATGCCACCCAAATGGGCATTGGGATATCATCAAAGTAAATGGAGCTACTATCCAGAAAGCACTGTACGGGAACTTGCCAAAACGTTCCGTGAAAAAAGAATACCATGTGATGTTATCCATTTGGATATTGATTATATGGACGGTTACCGTATTTTCACCTGGAACAATGAAAGATTTCCGAATCCAAAACAGATGATTGAGGATTTAAGAAAAGATGGATTTAAAACCATCGTGATTGTTGATCCAGGAATTAAAATTGATCCACTTTACACTGTTTTCCAGCAGGGTGTTCATCACGATTATTTCTGCCAAAGAATGGATGGCGCAAGATTTAAAGGCAGTGTTTGGCCAGGGCCATGTCATTTTCCTGATTTCACTAATCCTGCTGCCAGAAAATGGTGGTCTGGATTATTTGGAGGACTTTCTCAAGATGGAGTTGCCGGAGTCTGGAATGACATGAACGAACCAGCTGTATTTGAGGAAGGCACTTTCCCTAGAGATGTCAGACATGATTATGACGGTCATCCTTGTAGCCACAGAAAGGGTCACAATGTTTACGGAATGCAAATGGCAAGGGCAACTTATGAGGGATTAGAACAATTCTCAGGAAATAACAGAAGTTTTACCATCACTCGTTCTGCTTATGCAGGAATTCAAAGATTCAGCTCTGTTTGGACAGGGGATAATCTTGCTTCCTGGGAGCATTTGAAAATTGCCAATGTCCAATGCCAAAGATTAAGTACTTCAGGCGTTTCTTTTGCTGGCTCTGATGTTGGAGGATTTATTGGCGCTCCTGATGGAGAATTATATACTCGTTGGATTCAAATGGCTACTTTCCATCCTTTTTTCAGAACACATTCTTCAGGTGACCACGGAAATAAAGAACCTTGGCAGTTCGAGGATAAATACTTAGATATTGTTAGAATATTTATTGAATTAAGATATGAAATCATGCCTTATCTTTATACAACTTTCTGGCAATATTCAGAATTTGCCAAGCCAATGTTGAGGCCAATTTCATTGGCATATCAAGACGATAAAGAGACTTTAGACCGTGAAGAAGAATTTCTATTGGGACAGCATTTATTGATTTGCCCAGTTTCTGCTCCTAAAGTGAAAGAGCGAATGATGTATTTGCCGGAAGGCGAATGGTATAACTACTGGACGGACGAATTGATCTCAGGTAAAAAAGAAATCATAGTGGAAACGCCCTTAGAACAAATTCCAATGTTTGTAAAAGCAGGGACTATTCTTCCTATGCAGGACAAAATGCAATATGTAAACGAATTTGTACCTGAAAATATCAAATTACATGTTTATAGAGCATTAAATGAAACTGGAAGTGAGTTATATGAAGATGACGGGCTTTCAAAAGATTTTGAAATGGGCATCAGCACTTTGCATTTCTTCATTCAGAAACCAACAGATAAAGGCATTGTCATTCAACATAATATGGAATCAGAATATGATTCTGGTTCGAAAGGATTTGAAATTCATTTACATGCTTTTGGAATTGTGGAGAAAATTGTTGTTGATGGAAATACTATTAACTACAACAATGAATCTAAAATTATAGTCGATAGAAATTTTAGCACGTTAGAAATCGTAGAACTGTAAACCTTAAAAAAAACGATTGCTCATGGAAGTATTAATGATTGGACCCGGAAATCCGAACCCGCAAAATAGTGGGTTAGGTATTGCTTGTTACCATATCGCTCAACAATTAGCTAAAAATGTGCACTTGAAACTATTTTCAGTTGACAGTGCGGAAGAACTAGCTGAACAAGAAGCAGAATATAGCAGAACCGAAACACTAACCCGAGAAAAATTAACTAACCAAAAGCAATTGAATGCAGATTTGGTTCACCTTTCTGTTAAAAGTAAGCTTAATCCTTATTTTTATGCCGGAAGTGTTGAAGTGGAGCAACATTATGATGAAAACATTGAAATTTCAGTCCAGGAAGCACTGGAAGATTTCAGCCAAAAAATTGTACTGAAAAGCCGTAATTTAGATTTTGATATTATATATGCGCATGATTGGACTGCCATTCCTGCCTCTAAAAAATTGAAGGAGCTCAGTGGCAAACCCTTTGTTTTGCACATTCATGCTTTGGACTATGACCGAAGCGGTAAAAAAAGCAATTCATGGTTATTCGATTTGGAAAAAGAGGGCATGCAAATAGCTGATTTGGTGATTGCTGTAAGTGAATACCATAAAAAAATTATGGTAAAAGAATACGGCATTAAATCATCAAAAATCAAAGTGATTCACCATGGAATTGATGAATTGCAAGTATCGGATTACAAAGCTCCATTTGATGAGGATATAATTCTTTTTTGCGGCAGATTAAGTCTGCAAAAAGGAGCTACAACTTTTATTGATATTGCAGAAGCTTTATTGAAAAAGGAGCAAAATGTTCGTTTTGTAGTAACAGGACAAGGAGAATTAATGGAGGAAATGATTGCTTCCTCCACCGAGAAAGCTATCCTAGATAAAATTCATTTTACGGGCCATTTGCCACAGGAAGATGTTTTTGCCATTATGAAAGCATCTCAAGTGATGGTGATGCCTTCATTATCAGAACCTTTTGGCTTGTCTGCCCTAGAAGCAGTTAGTTTGGAATTGCCTATCGTTTTATCTAAAAATTGTGGAGTAGCAGAAGTTTTGAAAGATGTTCCTAAAGTAGTAAAAAGCGATATTGACAACTATGTAACTGCAATTAGGGAGATTTTAACCGATAAAAAGCAATCCGCAAAAATTGCAAAGCAAAATGCAGAATCAGTTAAGAAAAGAAATTGGGAAAATGTTTCAGATGATATATTTTTAGCTTTAAAGCAGAAATTGAAAAATGGATAATTATCAAATCATACATTTTAATCATCCTTTGGAGGTGATTAAATTATCTTTTTTAGATATTGGAAAAAATCTTCCGGCTATTGATGAAGCTAAAAGTCAAGAAGGTTTTATGGCTGATTTTCCCAACACCATTCAACCCAAATTAAAAACGGTTTTAAAAATGGCCGAAGAAAATAAATCGCCTTTGGTTTATTTCAGTTTGCCTTTTTTAAATTTCCTCAATCAGCAGGACACCAACATATTACTTGAAATTAAAAAGCAGGTCAATGCTGGCAATATTCAATTAGTGGGATCTTGTGCATATCATTCATTTAGTTATCTATGCTCTCCTCTTCTTTTCAAAAAGGAAGCAGAATTATATCTAGAAGGCTTGAAAGATTATTTCGATAAGAAACCGGGTATGTTTATCAATACAGCTTGTTTGTATGATGACCAGGTTGCAGAAATTGTGAAATCTTTAGGTTACCAAGGTATAATAGCCACCGCAAACCCATGGCATTTGGCTGGGAAACATTCCGGTCAGGTTTATAAATCAAATACTGCACAACCATTCAATATTTTACTTTCGAATGGTGATGGTCCGGATAATTTTCAAATAAGTCTGGTGAATGGATATGGAAGTGCTTACACCTCCGATTTTATAGATCAAAAAGTATCCAACGACAAACAAATAAAGGAACTATTTTTAATGGATAATGAAGAAGAACATTCAGTTTATGCGGTGAGCTTACCTTTAAGTTCACCATCATGGGAACATAAAATCCCTGATTACACCAATAATCCACTTCAAAAAGCTTTATTAAAGCAAAGTTCTGCTCTAGTCGCCCAATATCACGATAAATTATCTTTTGATGATTTAAAACTCTTAATGTTGCTCTGTCAACCCGACCATCTGTTGCAAATCAATCAAACCAGCAAAGAGGAAGGTTATGACCATTTTATTAGCAGTATGAATCATTTGACGGATATTAGCTTGCGGTATAAATAATTATGATTTGAATACGAATTTTAAGTTATAGGTATTAGGTTTTAAGAAACCTTTATCAAACTTTAATGTGCCCTCCTCAAAAAAAATCTATTTATAATCAGAAGAAACTAAGCTGAACTAAACAATGTTATTATGGATGAATTTCAATCTCCAGAATTAACCCGAAAAATTCATATGAATTTTTCGTCCGAAGGACAGACAATTTATAAAAATCCGATTATTAGATAGTCACTTTGTAATTTTCATATAAAAATATGAATTTTAAAAACACCCAAATTTGGGCTATTAGGTTTTTGAAATTATCGGAGTTAACCCTGATATAATCGATTGATAGTCAGTTATTTTAAATTAAAAATCGTTATTCCTCATAACCTTATCATGAATAATGCGGGTTAATTTTCATGTTTGTGTTAATATAAAATTTTAAATAAATTTAAAATCATGAAACAAGAAGCTATAAAAATAGAATTAATAGAGTGGTTGCAAAACTTAAAAGATATCGAAACTTTAAATTTTCTTAAAGTTTTAAAAGATTCAGCTATTAAAAATCAAGATTGGTTTCACGATTTATCTCAGGAAGAAAAAGAAGGAATCGAAAGAGGATTACAGGATATAAAAAATGGCAAAACCTTATCTCATGAAGATATGAAGGCAAAATATGGATTATAAATTAAGATGGACTCAAGAATCCGTTAAAAATTTAGATAAAATTATTTAAGATATCCGTAATAAATGGTCTGAAAAGGAGGTTGATAATTTCAAATCATTACTTAGGAGAAAACTCGATTTCATATTCAAAAATCCATTTTTATACCCCGCCTCAGGTTATTTTCCAGAATTGAGAAAAGCTGTTCTAAATAAAAAAACTACTATCTTTTATCAGGTTGATAAAGATATTATCACCATTACATACCTGCACAATAACAAAAAGAATATCAATAAAGTAAATTAGTTTTTTCAACATTTTTAATTACGATTTTTTTAAAGTTTTAGGTCTTATATTCTAATTAAATCTAAGTCAGACCGGCTCACACTTCTTTCTTTGCTAATCCTTCGTACTGCGGTTTGACGGTTGAAACCGTCTAATCGCTATTCAGCATAACCTAGCTTTCCATTTTATCGACCAGACGGTTCCAACCGTCAGGTCAAGAGCAGTTTGCAGTTGAATCCTACTGACCTAATTTTCCCTTTGGGGGATTTAGGGGGCTTTATAAATCCCCATCAAATCCCCCGCAATCTTCCTAGACGAAAACTGCGTCAAGTGAATATCAACACCCTTAATCAACTGCTCGTTAAATTCATTATCAACAGCTAATTTCATCATTTGGGAAGCTAATTCCTCATGATTTTTTGGGTCGGCATAGAGGGCATGCTCCCCTCCTGCTTCTTTCATGGCAGACTGATTGCCAGTGACTACTGCAGTACCCGTTGAAAGAGATTCCAAAACAGGGATACCGAAGCCTTCAAAACTGGAAGGATAAACAGAAGCTATTGCTCCTTTATACAAATAAGGCAATTCTGTGAACGGAATATTATTATAAATACGGACACTTTGTTCAAGCCTCAACTTATTAATTTCTTCCTCCACCTCCTTTTGATAATCTGTTTTTTTGCCCACTATCAGCAAAAGTAAATCGTGCTTAACCTGATCTAAAACCAATTTAAAAGCTTGAACCAAATCTTTGGCATTCTTCCTATCTTCAATTGATCCGACATATAAGAAATAAGGTTGGTGTAAACTGTATTGGTCAAGCAAATACAATAACCTTCTAGTCTTCAAATCTTGATTATAAATAGGATGGACGCCTTGATAAACTACATTGATGTTAGCAGCATCAATATCAAAAAAATCAATTATATCGTTTTTGGTCTGCTCGCTTATAGCAATAATTTCATCTGCCTTCTTACATGCTGACTTAAATTTTTTCTTATAAATACCTCTATCAATAAATGGATAGAAATCAGGATACCGCAAGAAAATTAAATCATGAATAGTGACAATTTTCTTAGTACTGCCTTTCAATCCGCTTGGTAGCTCATTGCTCAAACCATGAAAAACATCTGCTTTTTGCTTCACTGCTAGCTTTCCAATTCTTTTAGAACGCCATGCACTTTTTAAAGAACCCGCTTTCCACAAACCTGATGGCAACACAGTGATATCCTTATTATCCTTATAAAAATTTTTAGCCTCCTCACGCTTTGATACTTTAGGGGTGTAAAGCGAATAATCCTCTTCCGAATAATGCTCCTTTAAGGCTGAAATCACAAATCGGCTATAATTGCCTAATCCCGTAAAATTGTTGAAAGCACGTTTGGCTTCAAAAGCTATATGCATATTAAATTAATTCTTAGAAATTGATTCTTCCCAAAACTAAATAAATTTCTTATGTAGTACTCATTACTTCTTTAAAAAGAAAGATAATTTGTAGTTTTGTACCTAAGCGGGGAATGAATGAATCAATATAAAATTAGAACTTTAGAAAACGGAATTAGAGTTATCCACCAGCCGGTAATCAACTCAAAAATAGTGCATTGTGGATTCGCATTGGACATTGGAAGTCGTGATGAAAAGCCTCATCAGGTGGGAATTGCCCATTTCTGGGAGCACATGGCTTTTAAAGGCACCAAAAGACGAAAAACATTCCATATCCTTAATAGGCTAGATTCTGTGGGCGGAGAATTAAATGCTTACACTACCAAAGAAAAAATATTTTTCCATGCTTCAGTTTTGGAGCAATATCTGGATAAAGCAATGGATTTGTTAGTAGACATCACTTTCCAATCTATTTTTCCTGAAAAGCAAATCGAAAAAGAAAGACAAGTCATTTTAGAAGAAATGGCTATGTACAAAGATTCTCCTGAAGATGATATTCAAGACCAATTTGATGAGGTGATTTTCTCTGGACATCCTTTAGGAAATAATATATTGGGCACTGAAGAAAGTCTTAAAAGCTTTACTAGACAGCATTTCTTAGAATTCATTGAAGAAAATTTAGATACTGAGCGCACTGTCTTTTCAATAGTTGGTGACATTCCAGAGAAAAAATTAGAACGTTACATTAAAAAGTATTTAGAGCCAATTGACCATCATAAAAGAAAAAGAGAAAGAATTCCCTTTGACATTTATCAGCCCAATACTTTAAATTTTAATGAAGAAATTTCACAATCTCAATGTGCAATTGGAGCTACTGCTTATCCAATACATCATCCAAAAAGACTGGCTTTCTTTATGTTAGTCAATATTTTGGGAGGCCCTGGAATGAACAGCCGATTAAATATGGCGCTAAGAGAAAAACATGGTTTTGTGTATGCTATTGATGCAGGTTATCATCCATTTACAGACACCGCACTTTTCAGTATATTTTTTGGAACAGACCCGGGTCAGCTTCCAAAAAGTATAAAATTGGTTAAGAAAGAACTAAGGATTTTGCAAGAAAAGCCTTTGGGAAGTTTGCAATTACATGTAGCTAAACAACAGCTTATGGGACAATTAGCCATGGCCGAGGAAAATAATATGAGCTATATGCTGATGTTAGGAAGAAGTTTGTTGGATAAAGATAAAATTGAATCTTTAGACGAGCTTTTTGAACAAATCAAGCAAGTATCTGCTAAAGATTTGCAAGATACCGCTAATGAGATTTTTGATGATGAACGTTTGAGCATCTTAACCTACAAAGCCAAAAGAAGATAATTATGGGGTTTTTAGATCCAGATTTAGAGAAATATATTGAAGCCCATACTGAATCCGAAAATGATTTGCTATATAAAATCAATAGAGAGACTCACACTGAAGTATTAAAACCCCGAATGCTCAGTGGACATTTACAGGGCCGGGTTTTATCCATGCTTTCTCATATGATTCAGCCTGAAAACATATTGGAAATCGGTACCTACACGGGCTATTCCGCACTTTGCATGGCAGAAGGATTGAAAGATAATGGCAAGCTTATTACCATAGATGTAAATGAAGAATTGGCTGAAAGGATAAAAGAATATTTCCATTCCTCAGAATTTTCCGATAAAATTGAAATGAAAATTGGAAAAGCATTGGAAATCATGCCAACACTCAATAAAACTTGGGATATGGTGTTTATAGATGCAGATAAATCTAATTATTTGAATTATTATAAACTTTGCATCGACCAAGTCAGAAAAGGTGGTTATATTTTAATAGATAATGTGTTGTGGAGTGGGAAAGTGCTGGAGAAAAACAGAAAAAAATTAGATAAGAATACTGAAAGTATGCTGGAATTCAACGAATTTGTGCATCAAGATGACCGAGTTCAGAATGTATTATTCCCAATCCGTGATGGATTAATGATTTTAAGAAAAAAATGAATATAAAACTTCCGTTATTTTTTACTGCTATTTTTATCCTCTCCACACAATTGTGGGCACAGCAAGTTCCTTCTCGTATGGAATTTGCCAATATGGACTTAAGATTAACTTCAGATGCTATACGAGACATTCAAGCTGATGTGGATGCTTTAACGAGGAGCGAAAAATACTTTCAAAAGAAATTGGAGCGTGTAGATATGTACATGCCCATCATTGAAAGAATCTTTCGAGAGGAAGGCTTGCCAGAGGATTTCAAATATTTGGTAATTCAAGAGAGTGCTTTAGTTTCTGATGCAATTTCCAGCAGCAATGCTGTGGGCTTTTGGCAATTCAAGGAAATATCTGGTTTAGAGAATGACTTAAGAATTGACCGCCATGTAGATGAAAGAATGAACATCGTTTCTTCAAGCATAGCTGCTGCTACCTATTTAAAGAGTCATAATCAATATTTCGATAACTGGGCTTATGCATTAATAGCCTATCAAAGAGGTCGTGGTGGAGCTGCAGATGTTATTGACGAGGATAATTTTGGAAAGAGCCGATTAAAAATCACAAGTGACTCTTATTGGTATTTGAAAAAATTTCTAGCACATAAAATAGCTTTTGAAAATGCATTGGGTACTTCAAGCCCTCCATATTATTTAAAAGAGGTTGAAAATGTGAAAGGCACATCTCTAAAAATAATTTCAAAAGAAGAAAATGTACCATTGGAACTTTTAGAGGAATACAATAAATGGATTAAAAGAGGTAAAATACCTGAAGACAAGAATTATACTATCATTGTACCTCTAAACAATTTGGAGAAAATTGAAAAATTGCAAAATCAAAAGAAAGCAAACTTAGAAAATTTACCTGGAGATATTGATGACTCCGAGCAGCAAAACTTTCCTTTAGTTGATAATTACCCAAGTAGATCAGATCGTTCAATTCCTCACACAGTTGAAATAAATGGTCTGGATGGCATTTATGCTCCAGCTGGATATACGGTAAAAAAATTAGCCGAAACAGCAGGAGTTGATGAATATAAATTTCGAAAATGGAACGATCTCAAAATTAGAGAAGAATTAAAAACAGGGAAAATTTATTACCTGAGAAGAAAAAGAAATAGAGCCAAGTTTTACTATCATACTGTTTCTCAAAATGAGAATATGTGGGGAATAAGTCAGAAATATGGCTTAAAGTTGAAAAAACTTTATAGGAAAAATAGAATGAAACCTCCACAACAGCCAAAGGAAGGAAGGGTATTATGGTTACGTCATAATCGACCCGCTAATGTTCCGATTGAATATAGAGAAGCTCCTGAAAAACAAAAAAGATTAGATGAGCAACCATTCGAAGACCCCGCCAATAACAAAACTGAAGAATACACTATTGATAGCACTGAAGCTAAAACGCAAGAAGCTGTACCTGCTTCGGTTATATCAAACCAATCTGAGGCGGTTAAAGACACTACAACAGCTTTAATTGAAAAATCAATAAAAGAAGACTCATTAAAAACTCAAAACAACAATTTTGATATCGAAGAAGACACATTAGTTGAAAGGGATACTTTAAAATCAGAAGAAACCAAAATAGTTATAGATGAAGAAATAATTGAACCTGATTCAGTAGATGAAAATGAATTAGATGAAGTTAACGAATATGATGATAGTGATTTTGCAAAATATTCTATAAAAAAAGGAGATACATTCTTTTCTATTGCTAATAGATTTAATATGAAAATTTCTACCCTTTTGAATGTTAACAATTTAGAAATCAGAGACACTCTATCAGTAGGACAAGTCATTAAAGTAAACAAAGATGGGTATTCAAGTGAACCCTCTTCTGAAGTAGTAGAACAAAAAGAAAAATCGACAGAAAATCTTACTGAGAAAACTTCATCAGAAAAGGATAAAAGAAATATTAAACATAAAGTAACCTCGGGTGAAACTATGTATGCATTGGCGAAAAAATATAATGTGAGCTTGAAAGAGATAATGGAATGGAATGATAAGAAAGACTACAATTTGAAAGAAGGTGAATTAATTCTTATAAAGCAGAAATAAATGTAGCCTTTACATAAATTCTTGCCTACAATATCTTACATTTGTGTCGTCTATCGAAAAAATATTGTATTTCGAAAGATTTATGTTTTAATTAAAAAAAACTTTACTTATGTTTAGAAATAACTCTAAACAGAGTATTTTAATCAATAGATTACAAGGGTAAATTTACATGGTAACAGCTACAAAAACTGTTGATTTAGTGATGCTTGTTGATGATAATGATACTGACAATTTCATTAGCAAGCGTATCATCGAAATAACTGAGTTCGCAAAATATGTTGAAATCAAAAATTCGGGCAAGAGTGCCTTAGAATATTTGGAAGAACACAAGGATAATCCTGATAAACTTCCCAATATTATATTTTTGGACATCAACATGCCAATTGTGGATGGATTCGTATTCCTATACGAATTCGAGAAATTTTCTGATATTGTAAAGGATAAATGCAAGGTTATTATCTTGTCAAGCTCCGATAATAAAAGAGATATCGACAAAATTGTAAATAACGATCATGTAATTAAATTTATCACTAAACCTCTAACAGAGAATGCCTTAAATGAAATCCGTTCTCTTGACCTTTACTAGCTAGTTAATTGTTTTTTTATACTATCTTTAATTCATGAAGATAACTGTAAGCATATCACTCCTATTACTCTTAAGTTCCTCAGTTTTTGCTCAAAACGACAGTATAAAATCCGACACTACTTATTGGAATAGGGAAGCAGTATTAAACCTAAATTTTTCCCAGGTAGATCTTACAAACTGGAATGGTGGTGGAAAAAGTTCAATCTCAATTGCTGGTTTAACCAACTTTAATGTAAGTTATCAAAAAGGTAAAGATGCCTGGGACAACCGCTTAGATATGGCTTATGGCTTATTGAGACAAGGTGACAGCAATCAACCATTTATCAAAACTGATGACAATATTATTTTAACTTCTCGCTATAGCAGGCAATTAAAAAAAAGAATTTTTGTTTCCAGTATTTTAGATTTCAGAACGCAATTTGACGAAGGTTTAGATGAAGATGGTCAGCAAGTCATTTCCCGCTTTATGGCTCCTGGATATTTATTAGCCAATATTGGTATAACCTACAGATACAAAAAAATATTTACTGCTACTATCTCCCCAATCTCATCAAAAACAACTATTGTAATAGATGACAGTTTATCAGCAGCAGGTGCATATGGAATTGACCCAGGTAAAACATACAGGTTTCAATCCGGTATAAACTTCGCCTCTTCCTTTCAAAAGGATATATGGGAAAATGTGAATTTATCTACAAACCTTAACTTATTCTCTGACTATGAAAAAATAGGTAATATTGATGTGAACTGGGAAACTGCATTAAATTTTAAAATAAATAAATTCCTTTCTGCTAGTTACAGTACTCAGTTAATTTATGATGACGACATCAAATCAAAAGAAATCATCATAAACGAGGCTACTGGCGAAACTAGGAATGTAGCGGGGATTCAATTTAAAAGCGTAATGAATATAGGGCTTAACATAAAAATATAAATCAACTAACTACCAACTTGTTTAACCTCATTAATACCTACTTTAAGGATTACTTACAATTTCTAAAAGAACCAAATCCGAATCCTAACCACCAGAATATCAATACTAGTAAGAAGTGGCAGACCCTGCTAGTTTTTATTATAATTGATATTTTATTGATCATCCCGGCTGTTCTACTCTTTTTTCTAATTCAAGAAATCAGCAATTTAGATTTGGATAATCATGCTGTATCAGAGTTGACAAATAAATCAGGACTCCTTGGTTTGATTTTACTAGGAGGTATTTTAGGCCCACTTATAGAAGAATTAATATTCCGATTACCTCTCAATTACAAAAGAAATTACCTCTTTAAGTTGTTTGGGGTCATGATTGGCAGAAAAGCAGTAAAGAATTTCTGGTTTAAAAATTACACTGTTTTTTTCTATCTTTTCATCCTAGCATTTGGCATTGTACACATTTTCAATTTCAAGGACGAGTCTGTAAGTATTCTTTTATTATCTCCTATTTTAGTTTTACCCCAAATTATTGGGGGAACTGTAATCGCTTATTTGAGATTGAACTTAGGTTTTTTCTGGGGTTTTTTACAGCATGCTATTTTCAACTCTGCCTTAATGATAATTGCTTTTTACACTAATTTAGAGGAAAAAGTGATGATTGATAATGAAGATTTTAAACTAAGGATCGAAGTTGCTGAAAATAGATTTGGCAACGAAAAATCAATTCATATCAATAAGGATTTTGATTTTATTACGGAAATTGAAACTAGATATGCTCAATTTAACCATATTGCAAACGAATTTAATTGGGATAAAATTAAGCAAGAGAAAAATTACAAGCACTTCAATATCCAATACAAAATAAAAAACTTAGACATCAAAAGTGATTCCGTTTTACAACATCATTTAAAGAAAATAATCGAGGATCAATAATCCGTATCTAGTCCAAAAGTATCTCTTAATTTCCCTAATAAAGGGTTTTCTTTTAACATAGCTTCAAACTTATCCTTAGCGGTATATGGCCGATCTGCTGCCTTTTCAATGTTCACTTTATGTTGTAATTGAATAGAAGAATTCTGAAATTTCTTCCTAATGAAATTTAATAAATCCGTTCTGACCTTTTCAATTCCATCTACCTCAACAGGATTAGTTAATTCTACTGTAATCATCTCCCCTTCTAGTTTTACTGAATTTTTTAAGGAATTTTCAATTACAGGACCAACTTTATTATTCTTGATGAACTCTAGAATGGTTGACTTCAATTCTGCCTCATTAAATTCCTTTCTTTCCTCAGCATTGTCACTTTCCTCAGATTCCTGTTCAGCGTCTTCCACTTCCTTTTCTGAAGATGATTCAATTCGAGTTTGCTTGATTTTCTCCTCAGGCTTAGGAATAGAAGGTGAAGATTTTAAAGGTTTACTTTCTGTTGCCTTAGCAGCAATTTGATCTGCTAGAGACTTACTTTTCGATTCCCCTGATGTGGAATCTTCTTCTTCAGACTGACTTAGCTCACTTTTTTTTTTAAAACTGCACCCTGTTGCTTTGCCAAATCAATTGCGCTATTGATTTTTGCTAATTTCATTAAAGCTAATTCAACAGCTAATCTTTGATTTTTACTTGCCTTATACGATTGATCTGTTAGGCTTAATACTTGAAGACCTGAAAGTATAAAGGAAGGCGATACTTCAGTAGCTTGTTGCTTGTATTGCGCTTTAACTTGTTCAGAAACTTCTAAAAGCTGCAGGGTAGATTCGTCTTTGCAAACCAATAAATCTCTGAAATGAGCAGCAAGTCCATTGATGAAATTATGACCATCAAAGCCATTTTTCAAAATTTCATCAAATAACAATAAAGCTTCAGGTATTTTCTCCTGATTCAAAGCATCAGTTACTTTAAAATAATAATCATAATCTAAAATATGAAGATTATCTATAGTAGCCTGATAGGTGACTTTATTGTCAGGAGAAAAAGTAACAATCAAATCGAAAATAGATAGTGCGTCACGCAAAGCACCATCCGCTTTTTGTGCAATTAAATGCAAAGCAGCTTCTTCAGCTTCAATCCCTTCTCTTTCGGCTATATCTTTTAAGTGATCTGATATATCCGAAACTTTAATTCTATTGAAATCATAAATCTGACATCTGGACAGTATGGTAGGGATTACCTTATGCTTTTCAGTAGTTGCTAAAATAAATATAGCATAAGAAGGCGGTTCCTCCAATGTCTTCAAGAAAGCATTAAAAGCAGCATTAGAAAGCATGTGAACCTCATCTATGATATAGACTTTATATTTCCCATGCTGTGGTGGCACTCTTACTTTATCAATAAGATTACGAACATCATCTACTGAGTTATTAGAAGCAGCATCCAGCTCATAGATATTAAGAGAGGATGACCCTTCCATATTATCTACTTCAAAATCGTTGATCAGCCTGGCTAAAATCCTAGCACAAGTAGTTTTACCCACCCCTCTTGGACCGCAAAACAAAAGTGATTGAGCCAAATGGTCATTATCAATTGCGTTTTTTAAAGTAGTGGTGATATGCTTCTGCCCTACTACCTCATCAAAACCTTTTGGTCTATATTTCCTTGCTGATACAACAAAATTTTCCATTAGCGCAATTTATAAATACCCTTTTGATTTTAGGATATGAAATAAAGATAATTATGATTTTTTTTCAAGATTTTTCTCAGATGATCCTTCAGCTAAATTTTCAGCCGTAATATTCTACGAAATTTCTTGGGGTTTCATAAAGTGTCAATTTATGAAGACTAGATCCTTCTTGTAATTGTTTTACTTTTGGCTCTAAAATTTTCCAAAATTCAGCAATAATTATTTCGCAGCTTGCCATTTTTCCTTCCAGAAAAGGGACATCCATGTTAAGGTTTTTATGATCCACCTTATCAATGACTTCAGATTTAATTAAAGTACTAAGCTTTTTTAAATCCACCACAAATCCCGTATCAGGATCAGGTTCTCCTTTCACAGTTACAATTAACTCGAAATTATGACCATGCCAATTTTCATTGGCACATGGACCAAAAACTTCTTCGTTTTTTTCCCTGCTCCAGTTAGGATTAAAAAGCTTATGCGCTGCGTTAAAATGTTCTTTACGATTAACGTAAACCATGTCAATCTTAATTTTTAGGCTGCAAATATACGTTTATTCATTTATAATAAATAGTTTTGCTTAAAGAG
>NZ_JAGXGF010000038.1 GCF_024636815.1 Marivirga sp. | reverse complement strand
TTTCCATGTAAGTCAAAACCAATAAACTCTTTCCTCACTAATACATTTACTACGGTGCTTATAGTGGTATAAGCAGGTTTAGGCTCTTCATATTCCATCACAATATCTTTGAGATAAGCTTTTTCCAGCTTCCACAAATGCTGCATAAGTTGTTCTTCTGCTTTTGTTAATTCTTTCATATCACAATTATATTACTATTTAATTAGTAATACAACTACTTATTAAATTATACTACTATTTATATAGTATTAATTATAAAGACTTTAACAACATATTAAAAAAATTGCAGGTTTTAAATACAGTATAAATAATTATTGGTAAGCAGTTATATAATTCCTAGCTTTGAACAAAATTTACCTAAGCATGTTGCTTTTGTAACATTTTATAAATCAAATCGCTATTTATGATTTAATATCTATTAAAATATTCATAAATACACAATCTGAAATTCAAAATTAAAACCAGTTTTTACTTAACACATTTGTTATCTATGAACAAAATTTTAAGATTAATTCTCACCCTATTAGTTTTATTTTCTTCAATATCTTTAGTAAAAGCAAAACCCTCACAATCGAATGATTCTCTGCAAGTCGAAGTGGAACTTATCAATCCCTCTTCTACAATCAATAATGGAGAAATCAGATTGAAAGTGAGCGGAGGAAGTGAACCTTACCAATACAGATGGTCTAACCAAAACACCGCTTTAACAGCCTCTAAAGCTTCTGGGCTTATTGAAGGCAAAGAATATACAGTAAGAATTTCCGATGCTAACAATCAAATAATTGATAAAAAAATCACCATTGAAGCTGAATCCATTACCGAAAACTTCAATGCAGTTTTTGATCCCGTGGTAGCATTTATGGGTAATGTATTGTTTTGGGACCCTTTTGCCGCTGTGGGATTATACGATCCAGTTGTGATGACCGATCAGGAAATGATCAAAACACCCGATTGGAATGCAAGAACTGACAAGACTTTTATTCTTAAAGAAAAATTGGTTCAAGATGGTGAGCAGGTGAAAAAAGGGGACCCTATCGCCATTGTCTCTATCAATAATCAAGATGCCGATACGGTAACAGCCACAGCTGATGGGGAAATCAATTTCAACGTGGAAGAAGGTAATGTCATTTTTAGTCCCAATAATACCAAGGATTTAATTGAACAAGGCGCTCAATATTTTGCCAGCATAAAATTTGATGATGAACAACCTTTACTTTATGCAAATGGAGATGTTAGAAAAAATAATATCCCTTTTATTGTATTTTGGTTGATTGCAGGTGCTGCTTTCTTCACCGTGAGAATGGGATTTATCAATATTCGTGGGTTTAAACATTCTATTGATTTAGCTAGAGGAAAGCATAGTGATCCTAATGCACCAGGGAAAGTAACGCACTTCCAAGCTTTGGCAACTGCAGTTTCTGCAACAGTTGGTTTGGGAAATATAGCCGGTGTGGCAGTAGCCGTTTCCATTGGTGGTGCTGGCGCCACTTTTTGGATGATTTTAGCTGGTTTCTTGGGTATGTCATCCAAATTCGTGGAATGCACATTAGGTGTAAAATACAGAGAAATTAAAGCCGATGGAAGAATTTTCGGTGGCCCTATGAATTATCTCCGTTATGGACTTGAAAAACGTAATATAAAAGGATTAGGAAAAATATTAGCCGGAGTATTTGCAGTGCTATGTGTTGGTGCTTCATTTGGAGCTGGTAATATGTTCCAATCTAATCAATCCTTCCAGATTATGGCTTCTCAATTTTCTGTATTAGAAGGCTGGGGATTTTGGTTTGGAATAGGATTAGCTGTTTTAGTAGGTGTAGTTATCATTGGTGGTATTGAAAGTATTGCTAAGGTTACAGGTAAAGTTGTGCCAATTATGGCTGCAGTTTATGTAGTAGCTGCTTTGATTATTATTGGAATCAATATTGAAAACATAGGCCCTGCCTTTTCCGCTATCTATAATGGAGCATTAAATTCAAGTGCCTTGAAAGGCGGATTCATAGGAGTTTTAATTATTGGATTCCAAAGAGCTGCCTTTTCGAATGAAGCGGGAGTAGGTTCTGCAGCTATTGCACATAGCGCTACCAAAACACATAATGCCCCCTCTGAAGGATTTGTAGGATTGATGGAGCCATTTATCGATACCGTAGTAGTTTGTACCTTAACTGCCTTAGTTTTGATTTTTACAGGTATGCATGAAGTACCTGACGTAACAGGAGTTAAATTGACTGCTCAAGCCTTTGGTTCAGTAATTTCTTGGTTTCCTTATATTTTAGCAATAGCCGTATTCCTATTTGCATTCTCTACCATGATTTCATGGTCTTATTATGGAATGAGAGGATGGACTTACCTATTCGGAAAAACCAAGAAATCAGAATTAGCTTATAAAGTTACTTTCTTAATATTCGTGGTAGTAGGTGCTTCTGTAAGTTTGGGAGCTGTACTCGATTTCTCAGATATGATGATTTTAGCCATGTCAGTTCCAAATATGATCGGTTTATACATCATGTCATCTGAGGTGAGGAAAGATTTAGCGCACTATTTTGAGAAAAAGAAAGCGGGTAAGCTTGGGCAACCGGATGAGGATTGATTCTTAAAATTCGGGTATCAATTGATATTCATCTAAATTAAAAGTTAATAATTAACATCATTAAATCAGTAAAATAAAATGCATAAAATGATAACTCATCTTATTTATATGTTTATCATTTTATGCTTATTCTCTTGTGAGGATGAATTACATATCCCACCGCCAGACGATGTTGATAATCAAGTAACCGAATATGAACAATTCGGAACTCCTTTTAATGAAATTCCTGCAACGCAGGATATCATTATGTATGAAGTGAATTTACGAGCTTACAGTCCAGAAGGAGATTTACAAGGTGTAATTGACAAATTAGACCATATTGAAAGTTTAGGGATAAATGTTATTTGGCTGATGCCTATTCATCCAATAGGCCAGGTCAATTCCGTAAATTCACCTTATTCGGTTAAAAATTATAAGGCTGTTGGCTCAGAATATGGAGACTTAGAAGATTTAAGAACGCTCACAACTGAAGCTCATAACAGAGGGATAGCGATCATTATGGATTGGGTGGCCAACCATACTTCCTGGGATAATAACTGGATCCAAAATAAAAATTGGTACAGCCAAGATGCTAATGGCAATATAATTCATCCACCCGGCACCAACTGGCAAGATGTAGCTGATTTAAATTATGATAATGAAAATATGAGAGAGGCCATGATTGATGCCATGAAATATTGGGTATATGAAGCCAATATTGATGGTTTTCGTTGCGATTATGCCGATGGTGTTCCTTTTGACTTTTGGAAAGAAGCATGGCAAAATTTAGACTCAATTCCTGATAGACAATTTATATATTTTGCTGAAGGAACGAGAAACGATCATTTTGATGCTGGATTTGATTTGAATTTCAGCTGGCAATTTTACGGTGCCCTAAAGCAAGACTTCAACAATCAAGTGGCGGGTAAGATTATTGAAGTTGATAAAAAAGAGAAAGCAAATACCCCAGAAAATAAAAGTTGGGTCAGATTTACAACCAATCATGATGAATCAGCTTGGGATGCCACTCCTATTAGTCTGTTCAATGGGACGGAAGGAGCATTAGCTGCATCCATGGCTACCATTTTTACTGGTGGCGTTCCTTTGATCTATGGTAGTCAAGAAGTAGGTACAGCTAATAATATTCCTTTTTTTACCAATTCTACCATCAATTGGGACAACAACCCTAAAATGTTATCCGCTTACCAAAAAATGCTGCAGTTTTATTCAAATTCTACAGTAGCAAAAACAGGAGAAAACACAGTATTTCCCCATAATGATATTCTATGTTTTAAAAAATCATTTGAAAATGAAGAAATACTGATCATTACAAATTTGAGAGATTATACGATCAACTTTTCCTTTCCACCAGAATTAGAAAGTTCAGAATGGTCTGATATTATGGCTGAAAGCACCTTAACATTGAATAATGATATTACTTTAGCTCCATATCAATTTTATATATTACAAAAATAAAATTATTAAAATAATAATTTGCATTAATTTTATTAGGTCTCAAATATTCTAATCCATAACTTGAATTATAGAATTGAATATTTTTTTTAAAATATGAAGTGGATTTATCAAACAGACCCTAGCGATAAATATCGATATACCTTAGGTAAACAAGGTAAGAGAATTTTAATCTGTTTGGGAGTAAATCCTAGTCAGGCAAGACCGGAGCAATATGATGGCACTATTTCTTCTGTGGAGCGAATCGTCAGGCATAATCAATTTGATGGTTGGGTTATGATAAATCTTTATGCCCAAAGAGCCACCTCTCCTACATTATTACACCAAAAAGTTCAAAAGAAATATCATGAAGAAAATCTTGAAATCATCGAAGAATTATTCGAAGAAAGCGATCCTGTCATTTGGGCGGCTTGGGGTAATTTAATTGATTCCAGACCTTATCTTAAGCATTGTCTATCTGATATTTTCAATATGAGCCAATTCTATGATTGCCAATGGCTTTCGGCTGGTGACCCCTTAAAAGCGGGGCATCCTAGGCATCCGCTTTATCTCAAGAAAACTACTGATTTATCGGCTTTTGATATAGAGGAATATATGGAAAAGATCATTTAGTATAAATACCTACTTTACTTTAACCACAAAAGAAAAGAACACAATAGATTTTATATAAATATAAAATTGAATCACGCTCTTAGATTTTAATCTAAAAACTCAAATAAATATAACTGACATCTCCCATGTTTTATGCAATTTACTTTTACCATATGTAGAAATTTAACTATCTCAAAAATAACCTTGGTTATTTTCTTTTGTGTTCTGTTGTATCTTTTGTGGTAGGAAAATAATCGCCTAATTTTATTAGTGAAATTTATCTAAACTCAATAATATGTACAAATCTCTTCTGAAAAACCTATAGTTGTATTTACTTCTCAATATGATTTTAAACTTATAAAACAATCATTCCATCATAGGATGATAAATCCGTTTTGCATTTTCATAAATCTCCTCCTTATCCAAAGTCATGGATTTTAGTTCTTTATTGATAAACATCTCCATTTGATCAGTAAAATGAGGGCTATCAGGTCTAGAAGAAGCGCCATAAGGCATAATGGATTCTAATTTAGGCAATCCTTCCCTGAATCGGGCTAATAAAATATAAGACTCCCCTACATAGGTCTTCTCTTTCAAGCCATCTCCTATCTTTTGAGTATACATAGGTGCAATGACATCTGGCAATCCATCAATTGGCATTTCTATGTCTCCCCGTTTATGGACTTGCAACTCGCTAAGCGGTACTTCAATAGTCCCAAATTCAGCTACCAATTGTGATTGTGATATTTTAACAATTTCAACAGCTTCAGCTTTATCGATCTTTTTTCCCTTTGCATTATTGATTACAACCTTCATTAAACCTGCTCCTATACTTTCCTTTTCTGCATTTCTATCCCAATTCTGAAGGATTTTCAAATAGTCTTCTATCTCTGGGTAATCTTTGGGATCAAACTCAAAAATGATATTGACATCTTCCTCAAATTGAAATTGATCAGGATATTGAATATCGAATTTTATCTTTTTAAAATCATCATAACTCAACTTACCTTCCTGGCTCATTAGGCTTTGAAAACGAATGCTTCTATTATTATCCTTTATAGAAAAGCCCATTTCTGAGGGAAACTCCAAGGAATCCAGATTTTCATTGTAGGCAGTAGCATTGAAGGGTGTATTATTCATATTAAATAAATAGCCTGCTTTCGGATCTGTATATTGTGGCAATTCATTAAATGCATGATAATTCGTCCATAAAGTAACTGATGTATCTCCAGGTAACACATTTCTCCAATTAAAATTGGGATTTCGAATTGGCAATTTGGCATTGCTCACATAAAAAATATGGTGGTCTTTGTCAGCATAAACTATATTGAAATCAGGCAGGTAAAGCTGTGAAACCACACTTTTAAATTCTTGCAAGTTCTTTGTTTTAGTCATTTCATACCACTGCTGTATGGCCTTTAAATTTTGATTGGCTACAAAGCTTAAGGAGAAATACCCGTTATCATTTTTTAAAGTTGGCCCATAAACGCTTTGATAATAAGTTTTGGAAATTGGAATCGGCATTCCTAATATCTTGACTTTTAATTTAGCTTTACGCTTCTCCAATTCTAATATTTCTCCATCAAAATAGTAGTGCTCCTTTTTATCTGGATGCATCCTTAATTGATAAACATCCATTTTATCCGGATGATTGACAGTATGCGCCCATCCTAAATTTTCATTTACTCCATGAAAAATAGTAGGACTTGCAGGAAACAATGAGCCCAGCATATTCCAGCCTTCTTCACTATTCAAATGAACTTCATACCAGCTAGCCGGTCCTACAAAAGGTTGATGAGAATTTACAGCTAAAAAGCTTTCTCCAGTGGTGGTTTTGCTCTTGCCAATAGCGATACCATTTGAACCAATGCCCACATAAGGATTATTAAAGGATTTATTGGCCACTATATCACCAACTATTTTGTCTGCACCGCTCATAGCCGATAAGGACAAAACAAAAGCCGTTAGCATATTATCGGCAGTGACTGGGAATAATTTTCTATGCAATACTTCATCTTTATGATGAAGTGCATAGGAGTTTATACCTTGAATATAGCCATCTAATAAAGCTGAAAATTCAGGTGATAGTTGGTCTTTCTTCTCTTTGACTACATCTGGTGCACCAATAAATTGGGTGAAGAAGTCGATTCCTGCTCCATCTTTACCGAATTGCCTCCCTGCCATCAGTTTGCCAGCCAATAAGGTGGATTGAATGGTTTTAAAATCATCTTCTGCATGTGCCCAGGCTAATCCATAAGCGACTTCAGCATCTTTCTCTCCATAAATATGTGCAACTCCCCATTGATCGCGAACGATATCAATTTTATCGGGTGAGATTTGAGCTGAAAGAGAAAAGAAATTTAAAGTAAAGAAAAAAAGAAAGACGTATTTCATTTATATTTTATGATAATCTGCGCGTTAGAGCACTAAATTTATGAAGGAAAATTTAATCTGAGTATAAAATCTCATATTATTGTGTTTAAAGATTTATCTTTCATTAAATATAAACCATGATACAATACAACCCTAAAAATTGGTTCGGACTTATTTTCCATTCCTATAGCCGTCAAGTGGTTAGAACGTTATTACCATTTTTAACGATTATGGCAATTTATACCGCTATAGTCACTTTTCTTATTGAGGATTATTTTAATTTGGATTTTCATAGTACCACTGTTGTCCATTCATTGCTTGGTATAGTGTTGGGTTTATTTTTGGTATTTCGAGTAAATTCAGCTTATGACCGATGGTATGAGGGAAGAAAATTATGGGGCCTATTACTTAATAATTCCAGGAATTTGGCATCTAAACTAAATGCTATGATTTCGAAAGAAAACGAAGAAGATAGAATCTTCTTTCAGGAAATGATCCCTGCATTTGCTTTTGCTTTAAAAGATCATTTAAGAAAAGGTATTAAAATCAAGCACTTAAAAATCACAGATGAAAAATTAAAAAAGCACCTAGAACATAAAGATCATATACCTAATGCTATTACTTCTTTACTATACCAAAAAATAAATCAGTTATTAACTTCAGGGAAATTAACACCCAATCAATTCTTGGTTTTGGATAAAGAAATGAAGGAGTTTTCTGACATTTTAGGTGGCTGTGAAAGAATTAAGAATACTCCTATACCTTATTCTTATAGCATGTTTATAAAGAAATTTGTATTTACTTATACGGTCACGCTTCCTCTGGCTTTTATCACTGAGTTCCATTATATGACCATTCCCATTGTAATATTTATTTTCTTCATTTTAGTAAGTGTTGAATTGATAGCCGAGGAAATAGAAGAACCTTTTGGCGGAGATGTAAATGATTTGCCTACTCAGGAATTATCTGAGAAAATTGAGAAGAATGTAAAAGAACTGATGAATTAAGTAAATAAGAAATCATGTTTATTAAATGCACTTGAATTTGAAAATCAATAAAGTACCATTAATTCCTTATAAATTTTTATATTGCTACATCAATAAAAGAAGTATATGGAGCATTATGATTTGGTAATTATTGGAGCAGGTCCATCAGGTTATGCTGCTGCCATGAGAGCAGTTGATTTAAAAAAAAGGACTTTATTAATTGAAAAAAACATCCTGGGCGGAGCAGGGATTACTAATGGTGCTCTTTCTTCCAAAACTTTATGGGAACTATCCAGAGATATGCTGGCTTTCCGTAAAAATTTAGATCGCTACCATTTAGAACCACCAAAAGCAGTTTGGAAAGAGATTCAAACAGAAGTTCAAAGCGCTGTAAAAGAAAGAATTCATTTATTAAGAAGTCATCTTCAAGAACTGCAAAATAATTCAAAATATTCTCCATATATAGATTATGTAGAAGGTGAAGCCTCTATTATCAGTGAGCATTTAGTAGAAGTAGAAACACCAAAAGAACGCCTGGCATTTGAAACAAATTACATCATTATTACAACAGGAAGTCGCCCGAGATATTTACCTAATATCCCTATAGATGAGGACTATATACTCACAAGTGATGGAATTGAACAGCTAGATGATTTTCCTGAAAGCATGGTCATAGTGGGTGCCGGAGTAATTGGTTGCGAGTATGCTACTATTTTCTCAGGTTTTGGCCAGACAAAAGTATATTTGATAGATAAAGGAGACAGCATTCTTCCCTTTGAAGATCCCGATGTGGTAGCCGTTATAGAAAAGAACCTGGAAGCACAAGGAGTCCATATTCATAGAAATTCCTCCTTAACTCATATGGAAAGAAAAAATGATAAAGTAGTCTATACACTTGATTTTTCAGATGGACACCAAGAGACTTTTGAAGTGGATAAAGCATTAGTCTCAGTCGGGAGAGTACCTAACTATGAGAACATATGGGAGAAAGCTGTACCCATTAAAATGGGACAAAGAGGTGTTGAAGACAATGATACTAAGACATCGGTAAAAAACATATTTGCTGTGGGTGACATTACCGCTGACATCAATTTAGTCAATGTAGGAGAACTGGAAGGCCGCTATGCAGTGGAGAAAATTTTTGGTACGCCTAAGAAAAAATTAGTGTATGAAAATATCAGCACCATTATGTTTTTAAACCCTGAAGTAGCAGGTGTTGGATTCAATGAAAAAACTGCACAAGAAAAAGGATTAAATTATAAGGTCGTGACTACCGATTATTCCACTATCGCAAGAGCAGTTGCCAAAAGAAACACTCAGGGTTTTATAAAATTATTAGTGACGGATGATGATGAAATGCGAATTTTAGGGATGAGAGTTGTGGGGGAACAAGCATCTGCTGCTATTCAGGCAGTTGCTCTACTCATCAGCATGAATAAAGGAATTGAGGAGCTAGCAGAATGTGTCCACCCCCATCCCAGCATCACAGAAGGAATTCAAGAATCCGTTAGAGCACTTTTAGGAAAATCAATTTTGAAATCCGGTTTATTAAAAAATAAAGTGAATTGCTATTGCTATGATTGCGAAAAACAAGAAAGAGTAATGATTTAAATTTGATGAATGGTTTAACAAAAAACCATTCCTGGAGTTTTAAAAATAAAAATTCTATGAAAAATCTACTTATTATCCTTATTGCTTTATTTAGCACAAGCTTGTATGGACAAGATATTATCAGCACTAAGCAAGGTGATATTAAAATCCACCCCATTGTACATGGGACTTTAGCCATTGAGTATAATGAGCTCACTATTTACGTAGACCCTTACGGTGGAGCGGAAGGATTTGAAGGACTTAATGATGCCGATTTAATTTTAATTACAGACATTCATGGCGATCATTTGAATAAAGAAACACTCCAAGCACTCAATACTTCTAAGGCTCATTTTATAGTACCAGAAGCTGTAGCGCAACAAATGGAAGGAATTGACCATGCAGAAATAGAAATTTTAAATAATGATAAAAGCACTTCATTTAAAGGAATAGATATAACCGCCTTAGCAATGTACAATCTACCTCAATCTGAGGATTCAAGACATCCAAAAGGCAGAGGAAATGGCTATTTATTGAATATGGCTGATCAAGTAATTTACATTTCAGGGGATACTGAAGACATACCCGAAATGCGAGCTCTACAAAATATTGATATTGCTTTCGTTTGTATGAATATTCCATATACTATGACAATTGATCAAGCCGCATCCGCTGTACTAGAATTTAAACCTTCTATTATTTACCCTTTTCATTTCAGAGGACAAGGAGGCTTAGCAGATGTTGAGAAATTCAAAACTATGGTGAATGAAGAAAATGAAAATATTGAAGTAAGATTAAGAAATTGGTATCCAAAAAATTAGCATCCACCGAACAAAATAGTTATTCAATCTAATTTCAATGGATATAGCATCATCATTAAATGCTAATAATTGCTTGGGAATTAAATTTAGAATAAATTGAAGGTAATTAGTCTGATTACTGATTAAATGAGAGTAAAAATATTAATTTTCTTATTTCTGATTTCATCTATACAAATTCTCCATGTAAAGGGGAATGAGAAAATGGACAGCCTTCAAAATTTACTAAATAGTAAAATTGAAGACAGTAGCAGAATAAGCATCTACAAAGAATTACTGTATAGTCTAAGTACTTCAGAACCTTCCCAAGCAATATTTTACGGACAGCAGGGATTAGAATTAGCAAGAAAAACAAATGATCAGTACTCTGAAATTCAGCTCCTAAATAATCTTGGAATAGCCTATTATGGACTTGGAGATTATGAAAAAACATTAGAATACTTCCTATTGGTACTGGATTTGGAAAAAGATTTAGATAATCTTCAATCGCTTTCCAGAGCTATGAATAATGTAGGTATTATATACGATGAAATTGGGAGATTAGACAAATCTGCTTACTATTATGAAGAGTCACTAAAGATAAAAAAGTCGATTGACGATTCCTTAGGAATTTCCAACACCATGAGTAATTTAGGATTGCTTTATATGAAAATGGAGAAAACTGAAATAGCCATTAACTATTTTCGACAATGTTATAAAATTGATAAAAAATTAAATGATGCAGTTGGTATATATAACTCCTTACATAATATTGGCATTTATCATAAAGATTATGGTACTAAAGATTCAGCCGTTTATTATATAGAAAAAGCACTGTTAGCTGTCCCAAAAGACGAAAAGAATTATGATAAAACCTATATCATTAAAAGTTTGGCTGAGAGCTATCTTACTGTAAATAAATACAGTAAAGCCGAGAATTATTTCGAAAAAGCAATTCAATCTGCTAAAGAAGTAGAAGCATTAGATGTGATAAAGGAATCCTATAAAGGCTTATCCGAAATTTATGAATATAACAATCAATTTGAAAAATCATTAATCGCTTATAAGAAGTATAAAGCTTTAAATGATTCCATATTTAATCAAGACTTTAACAACAAAGTATCTCAATTAGAAAAGAATTTTGAGATTCAATCAAAGGAAAAAGAGATTCAATTGTTAACCAATGAAGCTGAAATTACCAATCTACAATTAATACGCAGACGAAACTCCAATTATTTTTTAATGGCACTTGGAATTTTATTAGCTATAGTGGCTTTTGTCAGTTATAACCGATACATCATAAAAAACAGATCTAACCGATTGCTCAAGCAAAAAAATGAGGAAATCAATCATCAAAAATCTGAAATCAAGGAAAACAGGGATGAAATAGAAGCACAAAGAGATAGTATTTTGGAACAAAAGCTAGCATTGGAGGAAGCAAGCTCTGAAATTATGAAAAGTATATGGTATGCTCAGAATATCCAACAAGCTATACTTCCTGACTTAAAGCAGATAAAAGCAGTCTTCCATGAATTTTTCTTGCTCTATATGCCCAAATCGATTGTAAGTGGAGATTTTTATTGGTTTACAAAGAAGAAAGATAAAATTTTCTTTGCCTTAGCAGATTGCACAGGTCATGGAATTCCGGGTGCATTTATGACGGTAATGGCCAACGATCTATTGAATAGTATAGTCATACAGCAAGATGAAAATGATTGCGCAAAAATTCTTAATTTATTAGACGAGGCAGTTTTAAATAGCTTGCAATATAAAGAGAACTCCTCCAATGATGGATTAGATATTGCATTATTGTGCATAGATCTTAAAAAACAACAGTTGACATTTTCGGGTGCCAGCATGGATTTGTTGGTCTATCAGCAAAATGACTGGAAAACAATCAAAGGAGAACGATTTTCAATAGGTGGATTTAAAGAACAAGATTTAAAACAAGCTAAAAACATCAAGTTGAACTTGAAAGAGGATACACATATTTATATGTATTCGGATGGTTACGTTGACCAGTTTGGCGGGAGAGAAGATAAAAAGTTTATGCGAAAAAGACTTAAATCTCTTTTAGATGAAATCAAAATTTTACCATTAGAGCAACAGAAAGTAAAACTAGAAAAAGCAATGATTGAATGGAAAGGTAATCAGGAACAAACGGATGATATTGCTTTTGCTGGGATTAGGATTTAAGGCCAATAGTGCGTGCTATTGGAGGAGAAAAAAAATGCCTACCCTTTTTAAACAAAGAGTAGGCATTTCAAAATTTTATCACCCAAATTTACCTTTTAAGGCTGCTAATTTTGCTTGAAAATCTCCTTCAGGTGCTTTTTCCTCTTCTTTACGCTTGAACTTACCTTTAGGCTTTTCTTCTTTGGATTGTTGCTTGAAAGGATCTTTCTTTAAAGAAAATGAAATCCGTTTTCTGGCTTCATCCACTTCTAAAACAGTAACTTCAACCTTTTGCGCAACATTCACTACTTCTGCAGGGTTACTTACAAATTTATCAGCTATATGGCTTACATGCACTAATCCATCCTGATGAACACCCACATCCACAAAAGCACCAAAATTGGTGATATTGGTGATGATACCCGGTAATTTCATACCGACTTTCAAATCTTTAATTTCATTTACTCCTTCGGTAAAGGAAAAAGCTTCAAATTGTTCACGAGGATCACGGCCTGGCTTAGCTAATTCCTGCATGATATCTTGTAAAGTTGGAAGCCCTACAGATTCTGTCACATACTTTTTCATATCCAACTTCTCTCGTAGCTCCTTACTGCCCATCAAATCCGTAATAGAAGCCTGAACATCTTTAGCCATTTTGTTTACCAAATTATAACGTTCCGGATGGACTGAACTGCTATCCAAAGGATTTTTAGCATCACTGATGCGCAAGAAACCTGCTGCTTGTTCAAATGCTTTATCTCCTAAACGAGGCACTTTTTTCAATTCCTCCTTGCTTTTGAAGGCCCCATGCTCATTTCTATAATTCACTATATTTTCAGCAATGGAAGGACCTAATCCAGAAACATAAGTCAGTAATTGCTTACTGGCTGTATTCAATTCAACCCCTACATTATTCACACAACTTACCACAGTATCATCCAAGCCGGCTTTCAGAAGGTTTTGATCTACATCATGTTGGTACTGCCCCACTCCTATTGATTTGGCATCAATTTTCACCAACTCAGCTAATGGATCCATCAATCTTCTACCAATAGATACCGCACCACGGACTGTTAAATCATATTCTTTAAATTCATCCCGAGCTACTTCTGATGCAGAATAAACTGAAGCACCACTTTCATTAACCATCACAACCATCACTGATTTAGGCAAGCCGATTGAATTAATAAACTTTTCTGTTTCTCTACCTGCAGTTCCATTTCCTATCGCTATGGCTTCAACATTATATTTTTCCACTAATTGCAAGATCAACCCTGCCGCTTTAGTGGTTTGAAGCTGAGGTTCATTGGGATAGATAGCCTCGTTGAACAATAATTTCCCTTGCTTATCCAGACAAACTAATTTACAGCCCGTTCTAAAACCAGGATCTACGGCCATCACATTTTTCTGTCCCATTGGAGCCGCTAATAAAAGTTGTCTCAAATTATCCGAGAATACCTTGATAGCCTCCTCATCCGCTTTTTTCTTAGTGAAAATACGGATTTCAGTTTCCATGCTAGGCTTCAATAATCTTTTGTAAGCATCCGCTAAGGCCGTTTTCACCTGCTGAGCAGCTTCATTATCAGCTTTCACAAAATGCTTTTCCATAATGAATACAGCATCTTCTTCCTCTGGACTGATATCCAGCATCAGTATCATTTCTTTCTCCCCTCTTCTCATGGCCAAAATCCTGTGAGAAGGAGCCGTTTTTACATTTTCCTCCCATTCAAAATAATCCTTATACTTCTGACCTTCTGTTTCTTTACCACTTAAGACTTTAGAACGGAATTTTCCTTTTTCCAAGAACAATTCACGGATGTCTTCACGCAACTCTGCATTTTCATTTGCCCACTCCGCAATGATATCTCTGGCTCCGTGTAGAGCTGATTCAATATCAACTACCTCTTTTTCTTCATCAATAAATTTTGCAGCTTCAAGCTCTAAATCAATATTTCCTTGCTCAAAAATAAGTTTAGCCAGTGGCTCCAGCCCTTTCTCTCTTGCTATGGTCGCTTTAGTTCTTCTTTTAGGCTTATACGGAAGGTAAATATCTTCCAGTTTAGCCATAGTTTCGGCTGCATTGATTTCCTTTTCAAGCTCAGGTGTTAGTTTTTCCTGCTCCTTGATAGATTTTAAAATAGCTTCTCTCCTTTTGTCCAAATCGCGCAATTGTTGCACACGATCACGAACATCAGCCACCGCTACTTCATCCAAACTGCCCGTCATTTCCTTTCGATAGCGAGAAATAAAAGGTACCGTAGCACCACCATCTAATAATTCTACTACCGCTTTTACTTGTTGGGGACGAGCATTTAGTTCCCCTGCAATTTTAATTATATGATCCATTTTGAAGATTTTAGAGTCTAGATTCTAGAACCTAGACTTTGGATTTATGATTTCAATTAGTTTAATTTCAGACTCTTAGTTTTACGTTGGTTAAATATTGAAAACCAAACTATATCTAGACTCTAGGTTCTAATGTCTAGAATCTAGGTCCCCCTCAAAAACCCAACACTTTTCGTACCCTACCCAAAGTCTTGCTTGCTATTTCTGCTGCTTTCTCTTCTCCTTTTTCTAATTTCTTATGAAGCTCATCTATATTTTCCATGTAATGGTTATAGAGCTCTCTTTCTTTGGAGTATTTTTCAACAATTAATTCATAAAGAGCCTGTTTAGCATGACCATATCCATAATTACCGCCTTCATAATTTTTACGCATTTCAGCTATTTGCTCTTCAGAAGCCAATAATTTATAGATATTGAAGACATTACAGTTATCCGGATTTTTTGGCTCTTCCATAGGAGTGCTATCCGTGATAATTTGCATTACATTTTTCCTTAGCTTTTTATCGGTCTGAAAAATATCAATGGTGTTTCCGTATGATTTGCTCATTTTCTGCCCATCAGTACCCGGGATAGTCATGATTTGTTCATCAATTCTAGCCTCAGGCAGAACAAAAACTTCTCCATATCGATGATTGAAACCACTGGCTATATCACGTGTCATTTCCAAATGCTGCTTTTGGTCTTTCCCAACCGGAACTATGTCCGCATCATATAAAATGATATCGCAGGCCATCAAAACCGGATAAGTAAATAATCCTGCATTCACATCAGCCAAGCGATCGGATTTATCTTTAAAAGAATGGGCATTTGCCAACATAGGAAATGGTGTATAGCAACTCATATACCAGTTCAATTCGGTTACCTGAGGAACCATGGACTGTCTGTAGAATAAATTTTTATCCGTATCAAAGCCAAAAGCCAACCAAGCCGCGGCCACTGCATTTACATTTTCTTTTCTAACCTCAGCATCTTTAATAGTAGTTAAAGAATGCAAATCAGCAATGAAGAAGAAACTCTCATTTTTCGGATCTTGAGATAATTTAATAGCTGGAATAATAGCACCTAATAAATTACCCAAATGTGGTTTACCTGAGCTTTGAATACCTGTTAAAATTCGTGACATTTTATAAATTTTTCTTTCTAATGATTTTGTCTAAACTATAATTCCCACCCCCATTTAATGCCGTAACAGAAAAAACTGCTGCATATAACAATCCTAGTTCCTGTCGTCCAAATGGATCACCGCTATGAACTACCAAAGCCGCTATTAACATAGTGAATAAAATGGGCACACTTGCCAATCGAGTGTAAAGTCCTAAAGCTACTAAAATTGAACAAATAAATTCCGCAAAAACAGTCGCAACTAAACTTACTTCTTCTCCTAACCCTAAAGGATCTGCAAAACTAAAATCTCCGGAAAGTAATTTCAAGAATTTAGGATAACCATGTGTAAGCATCATGAGCCCACCGGCCAAACGCAAAATCAATAAACTTAAATTTCTAAAAGGCATTATTAAGTAGTTAATTATTTGACAACAGAAAAATGTATTATAGTTCCATTCCTTACCTACATTGAATTAAAATAAATTATAGATTCAAAAAAGTATAGAAATGTGTATCTTCGTTTACAACTAAAAACGAATTTATGAAGAATATTCATTTGCTTAAAAGTACCCTTGCGATTGTTTTTCTATTTTTTATCCACATTGCGGTATATGCACAAAATAATACTGCAAAAATCACATTCTTAGAAGATACCCATGATTTTGGAACCATAGATGAGGCAAGCGGTATTGCTCAATATACCTTCAATTTTATTAATTCAGGAAGTGATTCTGTAAAGCTAACTTCAGTTAGAGCTTCCTGTGGTTGTACTACTCCATTCTGGGAGAAAGACGCTCTTATGCCGGGCGATACAGGGAAGATTGAAGTGGCCTATAATCCATTAAATAGACCTGGTAAATTTGCCAAAACGATAACAATAAGATCTTCGGGAGAACCTGAAACGAAAATTTTACGGATTTCAGGATATGTGGAACCCAAACCTAAAACTATTGAAGATAAATTCACCACAGAATTAGGAGGTATAAGACTCAAGAGTAAATTCATCAATTTCGGAAATATCACCACTGAAAAACCTGTTTCTCAGATCGTAGAAGTATATAATCAATCAGAAGATACTATTACTATTTTAGATCGTTTTGTATCAGCTGATTTTATAAAAGTCACCAAACTTCCATTAGAAATACCTCCTAAAAAATCAGCTGAAATTGAAATCAGTTATTTACCTAAAATAAAGAATGACTTAGGGTTTATGAATGACCCTTTAACTTTATTTACGGATGAAGTAGAAAACAGCAATAAGGCATTGAATGTGATTGCCACCATTAATGAATACTTCCCCCCTATGACGGAAGAAGAGCTTGCAAAGGCACCTCACATCGAATTTGAAACATTAGAATATGATTTTGGCCACATTGATGAAGGTGATAAACTATCTCATAATTTTAAATTTACAAATACTGGAAAAGACACCCTGAATATTAGAAAAACAAAAACAACCTGTGGGTGTACGGTTTCAGAATTGAAGAAAATGGATTTTGCTCCAGATGAGACAGGTGAGATCAATGTTACTTTTAACGCTGAAGGAAGAAGAGGGACTCAAATCAAAAGGATCACTTTATTTACAAATGACCCTACTGCTCCATCTCAAGATTTGATAATAAAGGCCTATGTGAGAGATTAATAAATGCATTAAAACCACATCATTTAATGTACAAGCACCTATAAAAAGAATGCTGAATAAAATAGATTTAATAATGAAAAATAAACCCAATCTGTCAGTAATTTTTGAGTGATATTTTAACTTAGAGTTAACACCTATAATTTGCACTAGAAAATCAGGTCTTTTGATTTTCTAGTGTTATATTCTCAAGCACTCCATCTTCCCAATTTTGATAAAAATGAGTTTACCTTTAATAGGCTAAAAAGCATTTTTTCAACTCTACTATTCTGACTATAAACAATTTATTACTATCTTCATCAGGCAAATTTCAAGGTTTTATGTTGTTATTCAATTAGGGATCATCAGATTTTGAATTTGAATATATCTACGACACATAAAACCAATCATTATGAAAACACACTTCATCTTTTATTTTGTTTCATGTTTCTCGGTAAAATCTTAATACTGCCTTTTATTGGTTTAAGAGCACTTCTTCTTTGTTTTATGGTGTCCAAGAGAGCAGAATTAAGCATTAAACTGCTGATTTTTGTATTTTAATGCTCCATACTTTTTCCATTGATGAAAAAGTATGCAAAAAATCTAGGTAAAATGATGCTACTTCCCGCTAATGTGGCTGTTGCACAACTCAAATACAGCATAATTTAGACTAAGTCTATATCCTAAAAAATACACTTATATATCTGATATTCAGTTGTTTAAATGTATTTTATTTGCTATATTTTGCCATGCAAGGAAGAAAGA
>NZ_JAGXGF010000037.1 GCF_024636815.1 Marivirga sp. | reverse complement strand
TTCCTTAACTAATTGAATTAGTTTATTGCCATAGTCATTAAATTGCTTTAGATTCTCAACAGTGCTCTTACTATGATTTTGTAAAACCACCACATCCCAATCACCCTTCTGGATGATTTTTTTTGTTTGGAGTCCTTTATCTCCTTCCCAATGTTGTTTCCAGGTGGTTCCACCCGCAGTGGATTTTCTCGCTATAAGCGGAAATTCCTGCGAGTGAGCCATCGCTTCTACAGTTTGGGGAAGATTCCAAAAGTAGGTATAACTATTTCCTACAAAAAGAACCTTGAGACTATCCTCTCCACTATTCTGGCTGAGAAGAGGGGTTGAAAAAAAGACTCCAAATATGAAAATCCATATAAAACCGAATCCTTTCTTCATAATCATTGATTTACAGCCGTTCGGTCAAATAAAGTTGGAATAGGACTTGGTGTATTGTCATTCCTATCAATTTCTGATTGCGGATAAATAAATCTTTGTGGGAGATCAGATCCAGTATTTGGCTCCACGGGTACTCTCACATTGATTTCATCCTGTGTTCTTCTGACATCATTGAAGATTTCTATCTGACTAAATAAAGTAACATAACGCTCTTCAAGTATTTCTCTTAATAGTGCATCGTCAGCACTTAATCCATTAGAATTTTCTAGCCCACCATTATCGAAATCGGTGGTGGTATATGGATCATATTGTAAATTATTTAAATCTACATTTCCCAGATATCCGCCAGTGGCCATAAAATCTCTAAACTCATTTAAATGTCCTAATCCAACATTAAAACCTTGAGATCTAAGGCCAGCCTCAGCAAGAATTAGTAAATTTTCTTGGTAAGTGACCATAGGGGAAGGTGTAGATTGACCTCCAAATGCACCATCTGCAGGATTCGTCTGATATCCATTGTCATTAGTTGAGAATAAGTAATTATATCTTGCTGTCTCATTCGTCTTTGCATTTCCTCTGTAATTGGTAAAATCCGGGCTTTCCGTGTTATCTGGAGAGACTAAACTTACCATAAATTCAGAGATTACAATATCATCTCCTTGTGTCTCATTTTCCCAAAGCTGCCAATTTAAATTTGCAGCATCTAGGGCTGTTCCGTAAGGAGCCTGCATAGAATTTTCATACGCTGAAATACCACTTTGCGCAGCAGAATAGGCTTCTGCATATTCCTTGGTATGCATGTAAAATCTTGCTTTTAGCGTATATGCTACTTCTAACCAGGCAGATGCATCACCATCAAAGAAGATATCAGAATTTGTAAATGGCTTTCCTTGACCAGACTCCAAGTTGGAGATTGCCTGATCTAGTAATCCCTGTACCTTTGCATATACCTGAGGTTGACTTTCAAATGCAGGGTTGTCGATGTCAATTTGAGCCAAATCATCAAAGGGAAGACTTCCATACAATCCGGCACCACTACCAATAGCAAGTGCCTGATGCACTTGAGCAATTCCAATTGTAATTCCTGAGATCCCTTCTTCCGTAGCTAATTCTTCAGTCAATTTGGCATTTCTAAAGCTATGGATGAATAAGTCATCCCAAATAGCATCTAAATCACCAGTAGTGATAGAATAACTGTTGTATCCTCCATATTGACGGGCAATCCCTGTATGTGTTCCTCCCAAAATACCTGCTAATCGAGAGGTCTCTCCATTTTGCAAGATAATTTGTCCTACACCAGTGGTCGTTAGTACACTCTCGTGGCCCGTTGACGTAGGGTTGTTTGGATTTATGTTAATATCTTCATCACCGTTCACCAATTCTTGACAGGCTACTGAGGAGATAAGAATTCCTAATATAAATAGTTTAATATATGTTCTCATGATAATTGTATTTAGAAATTAAGTTGGACTGAAAAAACATAGGATTTAGTGCTTGGATTATTGAAATAGTCAATACCCTGAGCATTACTAACTCCTTCTAAATTGGTATCTGGATCGTTACCTTCGAAATCAGTCCAGAGGATTAAGTTTCTTCCTGTCGCTGATAATTGTATAGACTCAAAGCCATTATCTTTAATCCAAGGGCTAGATAGAGTATAAGAAAGTTCAATTCTTCTTAATCGAGTCCAAGATCTATCTTCAATGTATAGTTCATCATTCCCTCCACCGAAGAAACCGCCATCTCCTTCGTACCAATCTTGAGTTAAAGCTACTGGTCCTGCACCAAAATCTTTAACTACTCCTCTAAAGGTTGTTCCTGCCGGAATCACATCTCCATTATAGTCTAATAAATTTTGATTCGTGGTTGTTTCAGTTGCTGAAGCTCCCCAAGTACCTAAGTCATACAAGACTGACTTAGTCCCTGCGTACATGTCAGCACCTTGAAACGTTTCGAATAAAACTGATAGTCCAAAGTTTTTATAGTTAAAGTTAGTGATAAAAGAACCTCTCCAATCTGGATTAGGATCGCCAATCACTCCATCAGTTTGATCTTGTTCGGGGAATCCATTTTCATCGAAAACGATATTTCCGCTCTCATCTCTAAGTGTACGAGACCCGAAAAGTACACCAAAAGGTTGTCCTTCAATCACTCTAGCATTCACAGCAGAAAGACCTCCCAAACCAACAGTTTCCACACCAACTAAGTCGGTGACTAAATTTTCGTTCTGGAAATAAATGAAATTTGTACTTAAGTAAAAGTCCTTCGTATTTAAAAGCTCATATCCTAAATCAATTTCAACTCCCTCATTTTGGATATCAGCAGCGTTGGCGAAAATTCTATCATACCCTCTTGTATTGGCAATTGGAAGGAAAAGAAATAAATCTTCTGTCTTATTGTTATAAAAAGTTGCATTTAAGGATAGTTTGTCCTCTAGGAATCTTAAATCCATACCCACTTCAAATTCTTTCTTTCTTTCAGGACCTAAGAATGGATTTCCTAAAAGTACACTCTGGGTAAATCCACCGTTGCCGAACTGAGCAGTATTTAATGATCCACCTAAACCATCATTAAAGTTAGGTTGTACTATCTCATTGTTTGTTCTATATTCATCAGGCTCGCGACCTACTTCACCATAAGAAGCTCTCAGCTTACCGAAAGAAAAGAAATCTAAATCGATATAATCTGTGAATTGCCATGCTACGTTCACTGATGGGAACCAGAAAGTAGGGTCTGTCTGACTACCAAAAGTAGATGAACTTTCACCTCTTATCGTACCAGTAACGAATAATTGATCGAAAGCATCCAAGGTTAACTCACTGTAAAATGCTGCTTTTCTTCTTTCTTCCGTACTTATTGATACACTTCTGTTTTCAGGAGTAGCATTATCAATATCTCTTGTACCACTTTCAACATCAGCAAATTGTATAAAATTTCTGATCTCACTTCCAGCAAATGTGCGAGTTCTCTGATTGTAATTTAACCCTACCAATAAGGAAGCATTTAGTTGTGAATTAATATCGCGAGTAGCTCTACCAATTAAATCCGTGTTAAAAATTGTATTTCTGCTTAGAGATTTCTCAAATAAACCTGTTCTAAAACCACCTGCTGCAGAACCTGGAGTAAAAAACTGTGTTCTCTCTTCCGCATAAGTATCTAAGCCTGCTCTAGCAATGAATTCCAAGCCTTTTAAAGGTGCATATGTCAATTTAAAATTATTCAAAAATCTATCTACTAAAGCTATATCAGCTTGCTCATTGATAGTCCAAAGAGGGTTGTTATAGCCCGCGTTTCCACTCCCTAATGGATTTCTATACGATCTATGTCCATTAGGAATACCTGCCGCGTCTTGGTTAGGATAATAAGTACCTCTGTAGCCTACATTATTAAAGTCTGGAGCCGTTCTTAATAAGCCTAAATATAGACCAGAAGATTGCGCACCTCTTCTAATTCTATTTGAATTAGTTTTTGTGTAAGCAATATTAGCATTGAAAGTAAAATAATTGTTAAGCAATTTTTCACCATTGAATCTGGCAGTGGTTCTGTTGTAGTCTGAATTGTTTTTAATAATTCCTTCTTGATCCAAATTACTTACACTAAAGAAAACTTTCCCTGTTTCATCTCCAGCAGATAAACTGACATTATTTTCTAAAAAGTGTCCATTTTGAAATACTTGATCAAAATTTTCATCAGCGAAAGTCTCTGTTGAGTTCTTTGAAGTAATAGGATAGTAGGTTCTTCCATCTTGATCCACAAAGTATTCTCCTGAGGTATCTAATTCATCTGGCCCACCTGGACGTTCAGAAATTTTATCACCCCAACTGCTTCTAGTACCACTTTCCCATACGCCATTTGAACCCTGACCAAATCGAGTCTGAATTGGATACCTTCTGTTTATTTGGTCAAGTGAATAAGTGCTTTTAACAGATACCTTCAGTTCCTGATTGTAGTTACCGTTTTTTGTGGTTATTACAATGGCTCCATTAAGTGCGGATGTCCCCCATAGTGCAGCAGCTGAAGCACCTTTAAGAATACTGACATTTTTAATATCATTGGGGTTAATATCATTTAATCGCGACTGCTGTGCAATTTGATTTGTACCTCTATTATCATTACTGATTGGCACACCATCTACGATAATTAAAGGCTGTCCATCACCTAATATAGTGTTGGCTCCTCTTATTTGAATAAAGGCTCCAGCACCCGGGTCTCCTGAATTTCGAGATATGCTAAGACCTGAAGCTTTACCTGATAGAGAGTTTAATAAATTAGGTTCTGCTGCTTTCACAATGGTTTCATTATCTACTTGTGAATTTGCATACCCTACTTCGTCTCCATCAGTTTCAAAACCCAGCGCAGTAACTACTACCTCATCAAGCTGCCCTATGTTTTCTTGTAAAATCACATCGATTACGCTTTTAGATCCTACCTCTATACTTTGCTTGGTATATCCAATAAAGGAGAATTCTAAGACGTCATCTTGATCAACTGATAATTTATAATTACCATCGAAATCTGTAGTGGTACCAGTACTAGTACCTTTAACTGTTACATTAACACCGGGCAGTGTTTGTCCGGAAGATGCTTCAGTAACAGTACCTGACACGGTTCTGGTCTGAGCTTGCACACCACTATAACAGAGCATGCAAATACTCATCATAAATAAGTAAAAAGTCGTTTTCATAGATTATATTTATTTGTCGATTCAACTTTAATTTAAAATGAATTTTTAACTTAAACTTTATTTCGATAAATTATATCAATTATTATCGATTTTCAACGATTTTCAACGAGTTAAAATATTGAATATCAATAATTTAATACTATTTCACCACCTCAATATTTATGGAAGAATTATTTGCTGAATTTGTAAAATCTCTTAAAAAAAGATACGGAAATTACGATGAATCGCATCACCGTTTTGAAAAATCAAGTAATTCTGAAATTGCAAGAGAGTTAGGTTATAGCGATGCTCAATTTTCTCGCTTGATAAATGGTTCAGCTACTGAGGGTGAATATCAACGTGCTAACCAAAACTTAAACCGACTGCAATTAATTGATAAATTGGGGAATCAAGTTGATAAATTAAAAAATAAGGTAGAAGGAGGTTCAAATGGAAGGTTTTCAGTTTTGAAGCCAATCTTATTTGTGATTTTGGGTGTTTTGTTATCAATTATTGGTTATAATATCTTTTATAATTCATCTGGTAGCAATCAAACGGATGAAGAGATTCCCAAGGATTATACATTGAAGTGGAGCTTTGAATCTGCTTTTGTTAGTCCTTACACCAAATTAGGGCAATTACCTAAAAATTGTGATTTTCCATGTTATAAATATCAAGGTAAGTGGGAATTAAAAAAACCTTATAAGTTACCTTTTTTTCGAGAGCAAAATGGCTTTCATTATTTGGCTACTGAAGTGAATATGTACGCAAGATGCATGACTGAAAAGCAAGATGATGGAACCGTATTAGAAGGTTATGAATATCAAAAACATGAAATATGGTATGATAAACGAAAGTTGCCGATAGATTCATTTGTTAATTTGAACAATAGAAAAGAAATTCTTCCTGAATATCAAAGACTTAAATTTTCAAAAGATGAAAATTTTGTAAAAATAGCCTATGTACATACTTTTTTTAAAAATGAATTTGAAATTGTTGATGATACCATTATTAGGTCTGGAAAAGTGGTAGGAAGAGATATAAAATTTATTCCTACAGAATCCCTTTTAAAATATTTGCCTTCTGAAGCTGAGATAGGAGATTTGACTAATCAAATCAACCGAATTGTTTTCAACAGACTTCAAGATTTTTCTAGACCGATCGATTGTGAAACCACTTTTGCACCAAATCCTGATTTTCATAAAATTAGTGAAGGAGATGAAATTAGCTTTAACTGTACATTAACAACAGGCAGGGTTCCTTTGAATTATGAAAAGACCTATGTGCTAAGGGATCAATACATAGAGAATAGTTGTCAGCCTGCTAAACCAGAAAATTAATTTTTAATTTTATTACTGATCCCTTGCAAATCTAATTTATTTCAATGTACTTTGAATTACAAAGTTAAAGGAATGAATCAGGAAAAATATCTTCAGGACATAAAAGAAATTCGAGAAATGATGGATCGCTCTAGTCGGTTTATTTCTCTTAGTGGGATTTCGGGAGTAGTGGCAGGCATCATTGCACTAGTATCTGCCTTTGTTGCCTATCAATATATCTATATAGAATCAGATTACTATACTTTTAGAGCAGTGAGTTTAACTTCAGATTCCTTTTGGAATATATTGGTATTGGCAGTATCTACTCTAATATTGGCCTTAGGTGCAGTTTTATTGCTCACTCACCGAACTAGTAAAAAGAAAGGACAAAAACTTTGGAATAAGCAAGCTAAACGCTTAGTGGCCAGTTTAGCTATTCCTCTTTTTACTGGTGGTTTGGTTTGCATAATTCTTATAGTGAATGGATATATTGGCGTTATTGCTCCCCTTACCCTTATTTTCTATGGACTAGCCTTGGTAAATGCCAGTAACTATACTTTAGATGATATCAGAAGTCTTGGAATTGCAGAAATAGTATTGGGATTAACAGGCCTTTACTTTATTGGTTTTGGATTGCTTTTTTGGGCAATAGGCTTTGGACTTTTGCATATTATATATGGAATTAGAATGCATTTGAAGTACGGATCGTGAAGGATATACTCAACAATCTTGATAAGGCATTTGAAAATAAAGTGCGTCTGGGAATAATGTCTGTCTTAATGGTGAATGATAAGATTGATTTTATCTCTTTAAAAGAATTATTAGGGGTTACTGATGGTAATTTAGCCAGTCACCTAAAAAATTTAGAGAAGAAGCAGTATATCAGTTTTGAAAAAGACTTTGTAGATAGAAAACCCAATACCACTTATAAGGCAACGGACACAGGCAAACAAGCTTTTAAAGCACACATAAATGCAATTGAAAATTTATTGAAATAAAATTTTTTTACAACTATACTTTGAAATACAAAGTACTCTTAATTAAATATAAAATGGAAAATGAAAACAATCTATTCGAGAAAATGAGCAATTGGCTTAAGAATTCAGTGATGCTAAAACTATTAACCATCACAATTTTGATGTTGCTTTTGCTGATTCCTTCAGCTATGATTAATGATGTGATAAGGGAAAGACAAAGCTTGCAGGAAGAGGCAATTGCTGAAGTCAGTAGTAAGTGGGCAAACAGTCAGGAAATTAATGGTCCAATTTTAACCATACCGCTTTTATATGAATATGAAAAGGATGGGAAAATGATAGAAACTATTGTTTATCATTATGTTTTACCGCAAAAGTTAAATATTAATGGTAAACTAAATCCTCAAAAATTAAATAGAGGGATTTATGATGTGGTGGTCTATGATTCGGATTTGAATGTTGATGGTATATTTGATATGGATTTAAGCTTTGATGAAAATCATTTACAGGAAATTCAATATGAAAAAGCTTTCCTAACTATTGGATTCTCTGATTTAAGAGGTATAGGAAATAATATCAATTTTAAATGGGGTGATGAGAATTTAAGAGTCGAATCGGGTAGTAAAATCACTGATTTGATTAGTTCTGGAATTACAATTTATCCAGAAGACATTGCTGCTCAAGAGGGAAAAAATATTCACTTTAAATTCTCTGTATCCTTGCAAGGAAGTCAGGATTTAACATTCATTCCAGTAGGGGGGACTACTCAAGTGAATCTACAATCGGAATGGTCTTCCCCAAGTTTTAAAGGCAATTTTCTCCCTAAAGATAGAGATGTAAATGATGCTGGTTTTAATGCAGTTTGGAATGTTCTGGAATTGAATAGAAACTATCCGCAAAGCTGGTCGGGTAGGAGTATGAAAGATAAACTAGATGCTTCTGCCTTTGGAGTAAATTTATTGAATGAAGTAGATGATTATAAAAAAGCCCAACGCTCGGCCAAATATTCAGTCATGACGATAGCACTTACCTTTTTGGTGTTCTTTTTAGTGGAAGTTATCAATAAGAAAAGGATCCATCCTTTTCAGTATATTTTAGTAGGACTTGCTTTGTGTTTGTTTTACATTTTGCTGGTTTCCATTTCAGAACATTCCAATTTTAATTTAGCTTATGCTATTTCCACTTTCGGAATAGTAGGGATGATATCTTTTTATGCACTGTACATTATCAAGGCACGAAAACTAGTCATTATTTTAATTTTGACCTTAATTGGAATATATGGATTTGTATATGTTACCCTTCAATTAGCAGATTATTCTCTCTTAATTGGAAGCATAGGATTAGCGGTGATTTTAGGCCTGACCATGTACTTCACCCGAAAAATCGATTGGTATAATTTACAAACAGCAAAGCAGGAAAAGATGGTAGAGGCTGAAGGGAATTAGTAACTGTATAATCACATTTGAGGTTCCGGTCGGTGTGCCACACCGACCACTTGTACAATTATTTGACAGAGGTAATAGTAAAAATCACAAGGAGAAGGCTAGGAATAGAAAAAATTCTCTTCCGCTAGCGTCCCGCTAGTGGAAATTACTCTCGCCTGGCGAATTGAATTTTAAGTATCTGCTAACTCTATTAAGTGCCAGAGGCACAAGTAATCATCACCTGCGAGACGCTGGCGATAGGAAAAAAAAGGTCTTGGCTACATAGCCAAGACTTTTTTTAAATCTTGATTCTTAAATCTAAGGTCTAGAGTCTTTTCTAGTTGCTTACCC
>NZ_JAGXGF010000036.1 GCF_024636815.1 Marivirga sp. | reverse complement strand
CTGCAGACCTTGATTCAACCAGGAACTGCATTGTCCATAAACATTAGATTTCCATTTGCCTTTTTTGCCTTCAATCAACCATTGTTCCATCCACTCCTGGTACTTATCCAAAGGAAGAAACCAGTGTTTGGTGCTTTTTATGATAGGTGTTTTTCCGCTTAGGGTGGAAACCGGATTAATCAAATCTGTGGGATTTAATGTGCTACCGCATTTTTCGCATTGGTCTCCATATGCTCCCTCGTTTCCGCATTTTGGACATGTACCTGTAATGTAGCGGTCTGCCAAAAATTGATTGAATTCCTCATCATAGTATTGCTCACTTTCGCGTTCTACAAATTCGCCTTTCTCATATAAGTTAGTAAAGAATTCCTGTGAAAGCTCATGATGAGAGGGGGCTGAAGTCCTATGATACATATCAAAAGCAATTCCGAATTTCTCAAATGTGATTTTGTTCAATTCGTGATATTTGTCAATAATCTCATTAGGTGTAATTCCTTCTTTTTTAGCACGAATGGTGATGGCAGCTCCATGCTCATCACTTCCGCACATGAAAGCCACTTCTTTTTTGCGCAATCTTAAGTAGCGCACGAAAATATCAGCAGGCAAATAGGCGCCTGCTATATGTCCAATATGTAAAGGTCCATTGGCATAGGGTAATGCCGCTGTAATGGTATATCTATTATTCAATTTTTGCATTGCTTGTAATTTGTGGCAAATATAGGAAGAATATGAAGAGAACGATAGCTAACAATACCAATTTGCATATACAAAAAGGAAATAGATTTAAGTTGAGACTCAGTTATAAGGGTACATTTACTATAATTGGTTTATTTTTATTAAATTAATAATTGATAGCCTTTATTTATTAAGAGTTAGATAACTTAATTTTTATAGTTCTCATTGAAAAATTGGTATGAAAAACATAGACTGGAAAAATCATCTTATATCCTTTTTAAGTGCTCTTATAGGTTTGGTTATTGCTTTCCGTTTAGAGGAATACAGAGAAAACAGTGAAGAAATGGATAGGCTTGAAACCGCTTATGAACTGGTTATTAAGGAAATAGAGAGTAATATAAAAATCTATGATGACAATGTTACTGAAATAGGGTATTGGTTGATATATTATGAAGCTGTCAAAGATTTAGTAGATGGAAAGGCTTATAGTATTGAAATACCATTGAAAACTTATAATATAATTCATATGGATAGTACTAAGCTAGGTAGGTTAACATATATTAAAATTATTGAAACGGGTGAGAAAGGATTGGCAAAAGAATGGATAAATCAAGACTTAGTTGTTGATTTCAAAGGGGATTCAACTGTCAAATTAAGTATAGCGGATTCATTAAGTGGGCATGTAGAATTAAATATTCCTGTAGACTACCTTCCTAAAGCTGGAATTTCTACAAGTGCATGGAAATCAAGCGTAAATTCAGGAATATTTACAAAATTATCTCCTTTGAAATTAAGTAATTTAACCAAAGTATATTACTGGATTGAAAATAACCTTGGAAGAAATGAATATGAATTTTATGAAGATATGATTAAAATTGATGAAGATGAATTTGATGATATTAATAGGATTTACTACACTTATAAATTATTGCATGAAGTTCAACAAGTAAAACTACAAAGAATCAAACCTCTTTTTAAGGAAATTGTGAATAAAAAAAATGACGTTAAATAGATATTTCTTGTAATTATCTTTTTTTTGGAGGTAATTACAAATAAGGGGCAATTGCTTCAGTTTCCTTACTATTTCATCTTTTAAACCCAATTTCATATCAATTTCTTTCCCTTTCTCGTTAACCCTTTTTATATTCAACATCCTTAAAATAAGAGCTTAAAATCAGTCCATTGAAAACATCATTATGACAACGAAACTTTTTGAAATCAATAAATTATTAGTAGCAAACAGAGGTGAAATTGCAATACGTGTGCTTCGAGCTGCATCGGAACTCCGAATTCGAACGGTCGCAGTTTATACTTATGAAGACCGATATTCACTGCATAGATATAAATCAGATGAAGCTTACCAAATTGGGAAGGATGATGATCCTCTAAAGCCTTATTTGGATATAGAAGAAATCATTAGTTTGGCTAAACATAAAGGAGTGGATGCCATCCATCCTGGTTACGGTTTTCTTTCTGAAAATGTAAAATTAGCCAGAAGATGTAAAGAAGAAGGGATCATATTTGTTGGTCCGGAGCCAGAGGTAATGAATGCCTTGGGAGATAAAGTAAGAGCCAAGGATATTGCTGTTAAAGCCAATGTACCCATAATAGAAGACAGTAAAATTGATTTAGTAGACACCAAAACGGCTCTTGAAGAAGCGGAAAGAATCGGTTATCCAATTATGGTGAAGGCCGCTGCAGGTGGTGGTGGTCGAGGAATGCGGGTGGTACAGAATAAAGACCAGCTAAAAACCGCTTTCTCTGATTCTAAAAGTGAAGCTGGAAATGCATTCGGTGATGATACTATCTTCCTGGAGAAATATATTGACCATCCAAAGCACATAGAGGTGCAAATTATGGGTGATAATTATGGCAATATTGTCCACTTGTATGAACGAGATTGTTCTGTTCAAAGAAGATTTCAAAAGGTGGTGGAAGTCGCGCCTTCAGCCAACCTTTCCGAGGAAACTCGAGATAAGTTGTACGAATATGCATTAGCCATTACCAAACAAGTCAAATACAATAATGTTGGAACAGTTGAGTTTTTGGTGGATAAAGAAGAGAACATCTTTTTTATTGAGGTTAACCCAAGAATTCAGGTAGAACACACTATCACGGAGGAAATCACAGGAGTTGACATTGTTCGTTCACAAATATTAATCGCTAAAGGACATGCACTGGATGACCCAAGGATTTATATTCGAAGTCAGGAGGATGTGACATGTAATGGTTTTGCTATTCAATGTAGAATTACCACTGAAGATCCTGAAAATGGCTTTAAGCCGGATTACGGAACTATCATTGCTTACAGAAATGCAGGTGGATTTGGAATTAGAATAGATGAAGGAAGTTCTTATCCGGGCGTTAATATTTCACCTTTCTTTGATTCCATGTTGGTGAAAGTCTCTTCACATGGCAGAACTTTACGAGGAGCAGCGCAAAGATTAAATAGGGCATTACGAGAATTCAGAATAAGAGGGGTGAAAACCAATATTGGGTTCTTAGAAAATGTTATTTCTCATCCTACTTTTTATAATGGGGAATGTACCGTTAAATTCATAGATGAAAATCCAGACTTATTTATAATCAATCAGAAATTTGACAGAGGAACCAAAACGCTTCGTTTCATTGCGGATGTCAGCATTAATGGACATCCTGATGTTAAAGTAAAGCAAGAAAATAAATCATTCCGTCATCCTACAATTCCTGATTATGATAAATATGGAGCTTATCCGAAAGGGACTAAGAATATATTGACAGAATTAGGCCCTGAAAAATTTGCTGATTGGCTGAAAAAAGAAAAGGCAATTCATTATACGGATACCACTTTTAGAGATGCCCACCAATCCTTGTTAGCAACTCGTATGCGTGGTATAGACATGATGAAAGTGGCAGAAGGATATGCTAAAAACAATCCTGAGATATTTTCTATGGAGGTCTGGGGCGGTGCGACTTTTGATGTATGCATGCGCTTTCTACATGAAAATCCATGGGAAAGATTAGCGAAGTTCAGAAGAGCAATGCCTAATATTCTTTTACAGATGCTACTGAGAGGTTCGAACGCTGTGGGATATAAGGCTTATCCTGATAATTTGATTGAGAAATTTATTGAAAAATCTGCTGATACGGGTATCGATATATTTAGAATATTTGATTCTCTTAACTGGCTGGAGGCGATGAAGGTCAGCATCAAAACGGTAAGAGAAAGAACCAATTCAATTGCTGAAGCTGCTATTTGCTATACAGGAGATATACTTGATCCTGAGCAAAAGAAATATACACTCGATTACTATATCGATTTTGCTAAGCAATTAGAGAATGAAGGAGCTCATATTATTGCAATCAAAGATATGGCTGGTTTATTAAAACCTTATGCCGCTAAAGAATTGATTTCTGCCTTAAAATCAGAAATCAATTTACCGATTCATTTGCATACTCACGATACTTCTTCAGTTCAATCTGCTACTTATTTGCAAGCAATTGAAGCAGGTGTGGATGTAGTGGATGTTGCTTTAGGAAGCATGTCAGGACTGACCTCTCAACCTAATTTTAATTCCGTAGCTAGCTATATGCAAGGACAGGAGCGCGAGCAAAAATTGAATATTAATTCTTTGAATGATTACTCTACATATTTTGAGTATGTAAGAGAATATTATTACCCATTTGAGTCTGGATTAAAAGCCGGAACTGCTGAGATATATGATAATGAAATTCCTGGTGGACAATATTCAAATTTACGTCCTCAGGCAAATGCATTAGGTTTGGGCAATAAGTTTGAAACCGTTAAGAAGAATTATGCACTGGTCAATAAAATGTTTGGTGATTTAGTAAAAGTAACACCTTCCTCCAAGGTAGTAGGGGATATGGCACTTTATATGACCTCCAATAATTTGACGCCTGACGATATTTTCGAAAAAGGACATACCCTTTCTTTCCCTGATTCGGTAGTTGATTTATTCCGTGGTGAATTAGGGCAACCTGTGGGTGGTTTCCCTGAAAAATTGAGTAAAATAATTCTAAAAGGAGAAAAACCATTTACCGATAAGCCAAATAAACATCTGGAGCCTGTAGACTTTAAAAAGGAGATGACGGCTTTCAAAAAGAAATTTGATGGACATGACGATGAATTGGATTTACTTGCTTACTTACTTTATCCTAAAGTTTATGAGGATTTCTATAATCATGAACAGCAATACGGTGAGGTGGGCTATATACCGACTTTAGCATTCTTTTATGGCATGAAGAATGGAGAAGAGATTTTGGTGGAAATATCGGAAGGTAAAAGCATAATTATTAAATTACTTTATATATCAGAACCAAATGAAGAAGGCTTAAGAACGGTTTCTTTTGAACTGAACGGACAAACTAGAAGAATTAAAATAAAAGATAATTCTGCAAAGGTTGATAAAGTAACCAATCAAAAAATATCAAGCGAAAATGAGATAGGAGCTCCATTACAAGGGAAATTGGCTTCTATTAAAGTAAAACCAGGAGATGAGGTAACGGAAAATACTGCTTTATTCGTAATTGAAGCGATGAAAATGGAATCATCTATTACCGCTCCAAGAGCAGGAACCGTGAAAGCAGTTCACCTAAAATCAGGAGATATGGTGCAGCAGGATGATTTGGTGGTGAGTTTGGAGTAATAGCTAAACATTTACCAAACTTAGGCAGTATAAATACTATAGTTAAGGTCAGTTCGGAATGGAATCTACAATTAAAACACATTAATTGGCTTGCCCAAGCGTCTCGCTTGTGTACCTCCACTTAATAGTTGTTAATCTATTTTATTGACCTATTCACTAATTATAAAACTAGAACTAAACTTTTTCACCATGCATAAAGATCCATACAAAATTGTTAAAGAGCTTGACAGTAAAAAAGGAAAGCTTAAATACTACAGCCTTACTGAATTACAAAAACAAGGACATGATATAGATAAGTTGCCTTTTTCCATCAGAATTCTTTTAGAAAATGCGGTAAGAAATTTTGATGATTTTGCCATCACTAAAGAAAATGTTGAAACACTTCTTAACTGGAAACCTGAGGCTTCAGATAAAGATATCCCTTACAAACCTGCGAGGGTTTTAATGCAAGATTTTACGGGTGTACCTGCCGTTGTGGACATTGCATCCCTTAGAGCCGAAGCAGTTCGTAAAGGTAAAGATCCCAAAAAAATTAATCCGTTAATTCCGGTTGATTTGGTAATTGACCACTCCGTTCAGGTAGATTATTTCGGAACCAATTATTCTTATGCAAAAAATGTAGATAAAGAATATGAAAGAAACGGAGAGCGTTATCAATTCCTAAAATGGGCGCAAAAAGCTTTTGATAATTTTTCAGTTGTGCCTCCGGGCATGGGGATTTGCCATCAGGTGAATTTAGAGTATTTGGCAAAAGGCGTAATCGACAGAGATGGCTATGTTTTTCCTGATACTTTAGTGGGTACGGATTCTCACACCCCTATGGTCAATGGAATAGGTGTAGTAGGCTGGGGAGTTGGTGGAATTGAAGCAGAAGCCGCTATTTTAGGTCAGCCTATTAATTTTATTATGCCTCAAGTAATAGGATTAAAATTAACAGGAGAATTGCCGCTTGGAACTACTGCCACAGATATGGTTTTAACCATTACTCATTTGTTGAGAAACCACGGAGTAGTTGGGAAATTTGTAGAGGTTTTCGGTCCGGGATTAGATAAATTGACTATCCCAGATAGAGCTACTATTTCTAATATGTCTCCAGAATTTGGTTGTACGGTCACTTATTTTCCGGTAGATGACCAAACGCTCTCTTACATGGAGAAAACGAATCGTTCCCAAGAACAGATTGATTTGGTGGAGAAATATGCTAAATCTAATATGATGTGGAGGGAAAATGAAGATAAAATCAATTATTCTACTGTTCTGGAATTAGATTTAAGCACTGTTGAGCCAACTGTTTCTGGTCCCAAAAGACCACAGGATAAAATATTAGTGAGAGAATTTGAGGATAAATTTAAAGGTTTACTCAAAGAAGAACACGGACGAAAATATCTTGGATTTAATGAGAGACAAGTAAGCAGATGGTATGCAGAAGGTGGGTCTCAAACTGATGAACAAACAGAACAAGTGGGTGATGATGTAGACATCGAGGAAAAGGAAACCAATGGCTTAAAAACGGTTAAAATTAAAACTCATAATGATGAATTTAGTCTGAGCGATGGATCAATTGTTATAGCGGCCATTACTAGTTGCACGAACACATCCAATCCAAGTGTAATGTTAGGTGCTGGGTTAGTGGCACAAAAGGCTATTGAAAGAGGAGTTGATGTTAAGCCTTGGGTAAAAACCAGTTTAGCTCCGGGTTCTAAGGTAGTGACTGATTATCTGGAAGCAGCAGGCCTATTAGATGATTTGGAAGCATTGAAATTCCATGTAGTAGGTTATGGATGTACTTCCTGTATTGGTAATTCAGGTCCATTACCGCCACACATCGCCAAAGCAGTAAAAGAAAATGATTTGGTGGTTTCTTCTGTTCTTTCAGGAAATAGAAACTTTGAAGCTAGGGTTCACCCTGATGTAAAGATGAATTTTTTAATGTCTCCTATGTTGGTGGTGGCTTATGCTATTGCAGGTAGAGTAGATATTGATTTAAATAATGATCCACTAAGCTATGATGTAAATGGTGAACCGGTTTATTTAAAAGACCTATGGCCTACACAAGATGAAATCTTTGATGTAATGCGAAAAGTGCTTTCACCTGATTCTTATAAAAAGAATTACGGAGAAATTTTCGATGGAAATGAGCAATGGAGAAATATGAAAGCACCTGATTCAGAGGATTATAAATGGGATGATAAATCCACTTATATTAAAGAAGCACCATTCTTTAAAGGTATAAGTGCAGATGCTGAAGATTTCGAGGATATCAATGAAGCTCATGTTCTATTGAAATTAGGAGATTCTATAACAACAGACCATATTTCACCAGCAGGAGCATTTGCAGAAGATAGCCCTGCAGGAAAATACCTTAAAGGAAGAGGAGTGGAGAAAAAAGACTTCAACTCTTATGGTTCTAGAAGAGGGAATGATGAAGTGATGACGCGCGGAACTTTCGCTAATGTGAGGATTAAAAATCAGTTGGCTGAAAAGGAAGGGGGGTATACTAAGCATATTCCTTCCGGGGAAGAGATGACTGTTTTTGATGCAGCTCAAAAATATAAAGAGAATAATACTCAATTAATAGTCTTAGGTGGAAAAGAATATGGTAGTGGTTCTTCCCGTGACTGGGCAGCAAAAGGAACTTACTTATTGGGTATTAAAGCTGTGATTGCTGAAAGTTATGAGCGTATTCATAGAAGTAATTTAGTGGGTATGGGCGTATTGCCATTACAATATGCTGATGGGGAATCTGCAGAGTCTCTAGGTTTGGATGGTTCTGAGAAAATATCAATAAGTGGTATTAGTGAAGGTTTATCTCCTTCCAAAAAACTTTCAGCAGTAGCCAAAAAATCAGATGGAAGTGAAGTTGAATTTGAAGTATTGGCTAGACTTGATTCTCAAATTGAAGTGGAATATTATAAGAATAAAGGTATTCTGCAGTATGTACTGAGAGACTTTCTAAGGAAATAAATCATATTAAGTAATAAGTTTTACGTAAATAATAGAAGCCTGTCTACTAATAATGGACAGGCTTTTTTTGTGGTCGTAAAGAAAATACAAAAAAATTTTATTTTTATTTTTACTGTGGTAATTAACACATTTTCAAGTTATTATAATTGAGTTACTCTGCTTTACTATTAAAGTTTTAATCGAATTAAATAATCTTTCCAACCCTTTTTTAAAACCCTTCGTCTAAGGGGAAATTTAAAAATAAAACTCTATGAAAAAACCAAAAACAAGTACTACAATTTTCCTTTTCCTGTGCGCTTTGCTGTTTATTAATGGAATAGCACAGGCGCAGAGTGTCAAAAGACAGGTAGTATCGAGTATGGGGCCCCCGGTCCATAATCAATCAAATATAAAATTTACAGTGGGTCAGCCTTATGCTACCAATGTTTATGAAACGACCGAATTTAGTTTTCGGCCTGGCTTCCAACAAGCGGTGAGTAAGAAGGAAAAAGTTAGCAAAATTTCAATACCATTTTCAGCTAATGTATTTCCTAATCCTGCACATAATTCTTTTTCCATTAACCATAATTCTACAGTGGAAATAGTAGAAGTGAAAGTTCATGATTTAAGTGGAAACTTAATTTATGAGGAAAATGGAGAGAATGTGACCACCATAAAATCTGATAATTGGAACGAGGGGATTTATATGGTAATTATGATAAATAAAGCAGGTAATTTATCCACTACAAAAATTAATATTCAACATTAAAACTAAGATTATGAAAAATATATTTTTACAGAAAAAGAAATTATTGATAATGGTGACCTTATTTCTGATGGGGTCAGTGGCTCAGGCTCAGCTTTCGGGTATATCTATAGAAGCCTCACAACAGTTTTCCAATTTCAGCTATCAAAATAGTGATGGATTGGGAGGCAAAAGTTTTCTAGGAAGCGATGAATATACAGGAATATATGCAGGTGGTTACAACTTAGGCTATCGCATGACTACTTTAGATAATATTGTTATTCGTGCAAGTATTGGCATGAGAAGAGCAGGCGCAAGTTTAGTCTTCGAAGATATTGTGAATACATGGTCATTTCAGTATGCTGATTTCAGAGCAGCAGCAGGTTATGAGTACGGATTAGGTGATAAGCTAGGTATTTACTTAACTGCGGGTCCTTATGCCGCCTATTTATTACGTGCATCTCAAACCAGAAATGATGTTGATTATAATTTGAAAGAAAATGGAGAAATCAATACTTGGGATTTTGGTATAGTAGCATCACCAGGAGTTAAATATCAAGTGTCAGATTTTATTGATGTTTATGCCGAAGCAGATTATTTATTTGGATTAAAAAATTTGGAAACTAATGCTGCCGATACTGGGCAAGAAAGCTATAATGTAGGCTTAGCTATTTCATTGGGTGTAGTTTTTATCATTGAGTAATAACAAAATTTAAAATTTCGCAATTATGAAGAATATATATAAAATAATAATGTTAGTAGCAGTAGTTTTAGCTGCTCAGCCGGTTTTGGCTCAAAATATTGGTAATTTAGATGGTATTAGTTACCAGGCAGTTGCCATAGATGATCAAGGAAAAGAAATTGTAGGGGTTGATATTGAAGGTAATCCTGTAAATGAAAAATCTATAGATGTTCGTTTTACCATTCAAAAAGGAGAATCAGGACCTATTGAATACCAGGAAGAACATACTACGAATACTGATGAGAGTGGTCTTTTTTCATTGACCATCGGAAAAGGTGAATTAACAGGTCAGGGTGAATATTCACATCTGATGGATATACCATGGATTGATGCAGACCAGTGGCTTCAGGTAGAAATAGCTATTGAAGGAAGAGAATACAGAATGGTGAGCTTACAGAAATTTATGAGTGTGCCTTATTCTTTCTATACTGATGATATAGCTGATAATGCTATAACTACAGATAAAATATTGAATGAAACCATCATAAATGAGGATGTTGCTGAAGGTGCTATAGACTCAAGAACTATCTTAAATGAAACTGTAGTTAACGAAGATATAGCTAATTCAACTATTGATCTTACTACTAAAGTGACTGGTGTACTTCCTGTTCCTAATGGAGGTACTGGTACAGATTCACTAACTGCCAACAGTTTGATATTAGGAAATGGCACAGATTCTCTTGTATCTCTTGGTCAGGCTACTGACGGACAAATCCCAATCGGTGCAACAGGTGGCACTCCGGTATTAGCAAATATCTCAGCAGGTACAGGAATTATAGTAAATAATACTGCAGGAGGAATTGAAATTTCCTCAGGTGTACAAGGTGTAAAT
>NZ_JAGXGF010000035.1 GCF_024636815.1 Marivirga sp. | reverse complement strand
GCGGAATACCATTTACAAACAATATAATATCAGGGCGTTTGTTGTTTCCGTTTTCAATAACCGTGAACTGATTAACAACAAGAAACTCATTATTTTCTGGATTTTTAAAGTCAATCAACCAAACCAAATCTCCCCGGGGGGAACTGTTTTTCTGGTAGCTTACATTTATGCCTTCAGTAAGCATCCGGTGAAATGCTTCGTTGTTGGCAAGCAATTCAGGGCTGTTTAAACGTTGTATTTGTTTAAATGCATCGTTTTGTGCATCAGCCGGAACAGATGGATTTATTCTTTGAATAGCAGTCAGTAACCGGGCATTTAGAAGAACATCTTTATAACTTTTCCGTTCCGGATGTTCGCTATCGGGAGCAATTTCTGGCCCCAATTTATAAGTATAACCAAGGCTTATTAGTTCCTCGATGGCCAGTTGTTCAATATGGGTTTCTGTTAGTTTGGTCATTTCTATCAAATATTATTTCTGCCAATCGTCTACGATTTTTTTCCAATCAATATTACGAGTTACTTCCTGAAAATCTTCATCTTCTCCACTCCAAACATCCCAAAAATCTGGGTCATCTGAATGAGGACGCTCTGCATCTGATAAATCATTCATTCGAACCATTACAGGTAATTCAGATGCCCAACCCAATAAAATAGCTTGTTGTGAAGGTAAAGATGGTAATTCTCTTAATAACCCACGTAAATTATCGGGAACGAGCCTTCCAACCAATTCTTGATCTCTATCGTTACTCAAACGATGTAGAATAAATGTATTACATTGGGAAAGTACTGTGGGTGAAAGTTCCGAGGGACGTTGTGATGATAAAACTAAACCAAGCCCAAACTTACGACCTTCCCTTGCAATTTTTTCAAAAATTTGACAGCAGACATCAGCTGCATTATTGGTATCACCATCATCTTTAAATCGTTTTATGAAATTATGAGCCTCTTCCATTACAAGAACAGTTGGTAATGATTTTCCTTCAATTTTTCGATAACGTTGCAATGCCTCAAAAGTTATGCGAGCAATAACAGCAGTAACCAAAAGTACAATTTCTGAAGGAACTAAAGATAAATCTATAACTGTTACACATCCATTAGAAGCTTTATCCTTTCCAATATAACTATCTAACCATTTTTCCAGTGATATTTCAGCCTCATTTCCGATAATATTCTTCATTCGAGTATCGCCAAGCATTGAGCGAATTCTCATGATTAAAAAATCTAAATATTGACTAACACCTTCTTGTTCAGCTAATATTTGAAGATGATCAGCAAATTCTGCCCCTTTGAAAGGTAAAGGAGTATCTTCATCTGGGCCTTCTTGGTAAATTATCCCTCCTAACTCTTTAAGAACTTTACTGAAGTTTGTAATTATCAAACTAACTTGCCCTTCAGTGAATGCTCTAAAGTACTCAACTTGCTTACCCTCTTTATCAGTAAAACTATGGAATGTTGCAGTTAAAGCATTCTCTATTGAATCAATTATCGCTTTTAAATCAATTGATAAGTTTTCCGTTTGCTTTGTTTTAAGATCCTTTAAGATAGCAGTTAATCGATAACCGAACTTTGTCTCCTCAGTCCTTATGGCCCCCGATCGAGAATCTTTGTGGATTGAGATGAGATTTGAAGAAAGATACCTTCTTAGATTGAGTTTTTTCTCTTCAAATGTTGTTTGAACTACACTTGTTTTACCTGATCTTACTTCCCTTAATGCTCTTTTAAGCAATGGCCGTTGAGCTTTTGAACTTGCTTGTGTAAAAGAACTCCATTCGGAACTATTCCAAAACCATAGAGGTACTCTCAATGGATTTACATCTGAATTTACAGTAAAAATTCTGCCTTTATCTTTAAATACCTTTGAATACTCACCATTAGGATCAAGAATTATAAATCTGGCATTTGGATTCTTATTATCATGAGCAGCAGCTTTTATTGACCATTGAATTAAGCCTGCAACAGTGCAAGATTTTCCACTGCCAGTGTTCCCTAATACTGCTAAATGTCTTCCAAAAAGGCGATCAGGATCTACACTGACTTCAGCGTTTGCTGCTAATGGACTTGTTCCAATTTTAACACGACGGTTAGCTCCAGATTCAACAATTGCTCTAAGTTGTTTATCTCTTGGTATTAATACTGGTTCACCAATGCTTGGAAATGTCTGTACTCCTCTTTTGAAAGTATATTCGTTTTCTATTTCACTTTTTAATACGCCTAAAGGATTTACCCTCATTTTTCTCAACGGGAAAGGTAAATCAACTAACCCAAAGTCTTGCAGTCCTTTACGCTTTGGAAATGCAGAGCGTTCTATAGCAATCCATTCTATTTGCCCCACTATATAGCCAGCCTCAGTTGCGATTAGTACGTACCCATTTATTCGAGGAAACGAACGGGGTATACCTGCATTTGCTGCGATACCATCAGGTGCTTCAAGATCAAGGCCAACCTTTATTTCATCAGGTGAAACAAATTCAACCGCCCCAATTCTTAATGAAGCGGCATGTTCAATGGGACTATAGTTCATTGTTTATCCTCCTCTTTCTTCGTCTCACCTTTATGTTCATCTTGAGTATTCCATCCTCTAGCCTTTAAAAGTTCAGCCATACGTATGGAGGTTCTATCAATTGCTGATTTTGGCAAATAATTTTTTACAAGTGTTTCTAAGTCTCCAAATTTCTTACCAATAAGAAGTGTGATTTGAGCTGGACGCTTTACTTTTTCATAAAATCGATGGACTCGTCCGGAATTATCATCATAAGATATAATTACCAGATGTGTTGATGGAATGGAAAGCATATCGGCAATAACTCGATTTATATGCTCATCACCAAAACTATAGCCATAAACAACAAGGGTCGAATTTGGCCTACAAACTGAAGACGCAAAATCACGAAATAATTCAACATATGGATACTCGGAAGTTTCTCTATCTTTAGAAGAATTCGGATATATCATTAAAACATCCTCTTCTTTCGAATACTTTGAAATATCATCAGCACCATAAGGTAAGGCAATTCTTCTGACATATCCATCTTTATAAATCCAGTCAATAGATCCATGTAACTTAGTGATATATGAAACGCCTTCTAAATATCTGGGTTCACCACGAATTCCTGGCGGATTATAATGAATGTCAAGTTTTAATCTTGATGATCGGAATATTGGTGAAATCGTACCTTGAAATCTATCTATCAGATGTATTCCTGCCAATTCTGCACCAAACTCTATCACTCTATCATAGTTTGTGGTAAAAATATTCAAACGTTCTCTTGTTGCTGACCTGCTGGCAAAACTCATTAGAAAACTCATTAGTGTTTCAACCGCTTTATTTTCAGAACCACAAACAATATTTTTCTCAGATTCAAGTATGTTTTTAGCAAACTTATTTATACCCTCTTTTAATTCTAAAACTAATTTATCCCTCTTTTCATCTATTATTTGGAATTCAGTTTCAACTACAAATACATCAGCATAAGTTTCATCTCCGATTTCCTTTTGTCCAGTTTTACTTTCAATACAGGTAAATATCTCTAATCCTCTAATTAACTCATTTGCAATTCTGATTTGATCTTCGATATTAGCAGTACCACGTCCAGAATTTTTTGCAGATTCTTTTGCTTTTAAATCAATTTGCTCTTTAAAATCTGAAAAATTAATACTGGACATACCTGCTCCTGGTTCACCTACAGATAAAATGTGGGCTGCAGAAGAAAGACCTGCTCCTGTTAGAAGTGAAAGATATTCACTTTGAAACAAGGCTGTAAGCCAAGGTTCAATTTCTTGTCGAAAGCTATTCTCATCGAAACCTTCATCCTCTATTTCACGAGGTTCTCTATCTTCTCTGATTTTTAAAATTAGTTTATCTTTCCAAAGATGTTTAAGTCTTCTAGTTCTTTCCATAGTTGTTGTTGTTTTATATTTCCACCCTCACCTCACCACTCATCAACTTCGGCAATAAAGTATCCCGGAGGGTTGAAAGGGTGCGGATTTGGATTTGGTTCATTTTCTTTTTTTCTTCCAAACTGTTAGCAAATAATTCAAATTCTATAATCTTTGATTTAGGTGGTATTCTGAAAGAATAATTACAAATAGATGTAGGTGAAGTATGTCTTATAGCGGTGCCAGAAGCTCCACTCAATACAAACCATTGGTAATCTTCGGTTCTCATCAATTGATATATAAAATTCTTGCCGAGCTCATTTCTATATTCAACTTTTCCAACTCGCTGATTATGTAAATATAATTCACTTGCATGATTTTCAGGTACAAATGCAGGATAACCCAATGTATTTCCATCAACACTTAAATCAGTCATAGTAACAATTAGGTCTCCTGAATGAAAGATATAATTTTTAGGAAAATCTTGACTTGTGTAATATTTGAATTTCTCAAACTTAAATCCACCCCCAATTTTGAAGTTTCCAGGGGTAACTAAGATTAAATTAGTGGGTTCGCTTGTAATATATGTACCTTTAAATGCAAAACCATGTTTTATCGAGATGAAATCGCCTAATTTCTTGTCTTTCCAATCCTCCTTTACCTCTTCCACAAACCACTGCCTGAACAATGTTTCAGCCATTTTTTCAAGGGTTTGGTTTTGGCGGTGCAACAGGTCTATTTTATCATCGAGACTGCTTAGAACCGAGGCAATGGCATCTTGCTCAATAGGATTGACACAAGTTTCAAATTCAAGTGAATTAAGTAAAGTTTGTGTAACAAGTGGATGGCTTGAACCACCTGCGTGTTGGTTTAAATTAATATGTTTTAAAAAGTAGTATAAAAATTTGGCGTTATTATCGTTTTTGGGCTTTGCAGATAGTGCATTATCTGATACCCATATAGGATTGTTTTCATAATAAACTGAACCACAATATGCACCAACTCGACCAATTATAATAGTTTCACCATCATAATTAAAATCATCACCATAACCTAAAATACCGTTTCCACCATAAATTGGAATTTTACCCTCCTGATTTGGTTTCACTTTACCATTACCGAATTTCAAAACCTCCTCCAATTTTATTTCTTTCCACTCACTCATGTTTTTTCATTTTCAGGAGGTTTAACATATTTCCAATTTCGGCATCTATTTTTGAAAAGGCAAACCATTTTTTGCCAAGGTCTTTTAACGAAGCGCCAAGGTGGTAGAGTCCGGTATCGTC
>NZ_JAGXGF010000034.1 GCF_024636815.1 Marivirga sp. | reverse complement strand
CCTGCGCTCTAACCAACTGAGCTACCTCGCCAAATAATATCACTAATCAAATACTCAAACAAACTAAATGCGAGAAGCAGATTTGAAACTGCCGTCCGCTAGCTAGCGGATATGAATCCTGCGCTCTAACCAACTGAGCTACCTCGCCATAATTTTTTTAATATTTTAAGACTTTAAATCCTTTTGATTTAATTGCTCGTTTCAAATTGGAGTGCAAACATAATGAATTATGATTTCATATTCCAAAAAAAAATGAAAAAGAATTTATTGTGATATATCATATTTAATCATAACTTATCAACCACAAAAAAAGAACTGATTATGGGCTTGAAAAAATTCACAGGTGATTTCGAAATTAACGCCTCAAAAAAAATGTTGTACCCTTATATAAGTACAGCTAGCGGCTTATCTCAATGGTTTGCAGATGATGTTAATATCAATGAAGATAAAGAATATAATTTCATTTATGATGATGAGGATCACCCTGCAGTTATGGCTGGTCATCGGGTAAATCAATTTGTTAAATTTGAATTTCCGGAAGAAGGAGATGAGGATGATCCAGCATTTGTTGAAATTCATTTAGATGAAAATGAACTCACTCAATCTATGTACATGAAAGTAGTAGATTATTCAGATTTTGAAGACGAGCAAGAGCAGTATGAAGTTTGGGAAGGATTGATTAATAATTTAAAGGAAATAGTGGGCGGATAATATTTCTTTCCTTTCAGGAATCTTTATTAGTTTTGTGCGTTATTTCTATTGTTAGTTTTAATCATCTATTAACTTATTGCTGATTTATTAATGAAATATTTTTTTCTAGTTCTAATATCCCTGTTTCTATTCAATTTAGAAATTTCCCTTGCCCAAGGTCAGAAAGAAACACTTAATTTCTATTATGAAAATGCCCAAGTAGCCATGCAGAATGGAGATTATGAAAATGCAAATATGCAGTTTCGTAAGATTCTAAAATTAGGAGTTAAGCTTCCTTCTGAAATGCCTTATTTATTTGCAAAGACATTATATGAGATCGGTCAATATCAAAACAGCCAAAGTTTCTTAGAGAAGTATTTTGAAATAATGGGTAAAGCAGGGACTTATTATGAAAATGCCGAAGAGTTAAATAAGTTGTTAGAGCTTCAACTTAATAAAAGTTTATCATGCCAATATTGTGATTTAAGTGGTTACAGATTAGAAACTTGTGCAACCTGTAATGGAGAAAAGCAGCTGCTTAAAAAATGTGATTATTGTGAAGCTAAAGGAAAAGTAGGTTGCACAGCCTGTAGTGGTGACGGTGTTTTGATTCAATTGGGTGCTATGGGTAATAGAAGCTATAAAACCTGTCATCAGTGCCAAGGAGAAGGTATAAATGAATGCCCTGTTTGTGAAGGTGAAAAAGAACTTTATACTTATTGTCCCAATTGCCTAGGAAGTGGAAGAACAAGTACAGAGGTTATTTGCAATCATACTGAACATAATTAAGACTTCCATATAGGTAGATTTCCTTAGTCATCAATTTTTAGTAGGATCAGATTTTCAGGTGTATTTTTTCTTGTAAGTATCCCCTCACAATACTTAACAGTTTCTCTATATTTTATCCCGATTTTTAAGCAATTCATCTAAATTTTAATATTTTATTAATTCATTTCTTGTGAAAACTTCTTTAATAATGAAATATTCACTTTCTTGTTACGGATTAAATAAGTGATAAAAAATATAAAATAAATTTCATTATGTCTTATTGTAAAGTACTTGATTATAAAGGTGTTAAAATTGTATATACAGATATAGAAAATACAAACGGATCAGAGGCTATTTCGGCATTTGATGATGTTCAAAAATTAGTTGCCGAATTTCCTGATAAATCAGTTTTATCATGCGTTAATGCCACTAATGCAAGATTTAATAAGGATCTTTTATCTAAGATTAAAGAGACTGTAAAGAAAAATAACCCTAAGGTAAAAGTCACTGTTGTTTGTGGCCTTAGTAAATTATCTACATTAATTCTTAATTCAATTATTGCAGCTACTGGAAGAAAAATGAAATTATTCGATTCAGTAGAAGAAGGAAAAGAGTGGTTATATCAATATGAGTTGAAAAGCGCTGAAAAGATGGCTACTGCATAAATTCTCAACAGACATATAGTTCATGATGTACCCAATTGGAAACAATTGGGTTTTTTTATGAAGTGAAAGAAAGTGTTTACTATCTTCGTCTTTGCTTAAATAATAAAGAATGCCAGTAATCAGAAATAATCAATATAAACCTCCATACTACTTATTTAATCAACATTTGGAAACCATTTTTCCCAGTGCATTGAGAAAAGTAAAAGGAGTTCATTATGAGCGAGAAAGAATTGAAACTCGTGATGGTGATTTTCTGGATATTGATTGGGTAAGGAATAATAAATCCAGGCTTATAATTGCTTCTCATGGACTGGAAGGGAGTTCGGATAGGCCCTACATTTTAGGGATCGCAAAATTATTCAGTAAAAATGATTGGGATGTACTGGCATGGAATTGTCGAAGTTGTAGTGGTGAAATGAACCGTAAAGAGTTTCTTTATCATCATGGATTCACCGAAGATGTGGAAGAAGTAGTTTCTAAAGCTTTGAAAGAAGGATATAAAGAAATAGTAATGGTGGGCTTTAGCATGGGGGGAAGTTTGACCCTGAAATATGTGGGTGAAAATGGTGATCGTTTAAACCCTGAAATAAAAGGAGCAATGGCGATTAGTGTTCCCTGCAATTTGTCAAGCAGCTCCAGAATGTTGGCTTTGAAGAAAAATAAATTTTACCAAGATCGCTTCATGCGAAAACTGGATATTAAATTAAGAGAGAAAGATGAGCAATTCCCTGATTTAATTGAAATCAAACCTTGGAAAAGCTTTTCCGATTTTCATGAATTTGATACGCATTACAGTGCAAAAATATTCGGTTATAAAGATGCTCAGGACTTCTATGATAGTGTTCAATGTTATCCTCATTTGAAAAACATTACCATCCCTACTTTAATTCTAAATGCATTAAACGATCCGATGTTAACGGGTGATTGTTATCCAGAATCAGAAGCTGAAAAAAATCAAAATATAGATTTGGAATTAACTCAGCATGGTGGGCATGTAGGTTTTTTACAAAAAGGGAAAACACATACCTATGCTGAGGAAAGAGCACTTTCGTTTTTTCATCAAATCATAAATAAATCATAATGAAAAGGAAAGTCATTCTAAATATAGAAGATTTTTTAAATGACTTTCACTATTTCAAATTGAAGGGATATGACGTTTTTCAATATCCTTTTCAAAATGGAAGCAAGCTAATTGTAATCAATTCCACTCCCTATGAAGATGGTTTGATGCTGGAAATTCAATTGGCTGTCAGGATTGATAAGTTGGAAGAATTAATTTTTAATTTTTATAAGCAGGAAACCGATAAGCTTAGTTTAAGTTATTATAAAAATATCGCTCAAATCTATTCAGATATGCCGAAACGCTATTTGATTCAAAATGAAATTCAACTTTCCAGAACAATAGCAGAAATTGAAAATGCGCTTGTGAAAAAAGGTTTTAATTGGTTGGATGAGTTAGCTAATCTTAATACTTTTTCTAGCTATCTGATTGAAACGATTTTTAAGAGCACTCAAAAACCCACAAACATATTTAAACTCTGTCAGAGAAGTTATTTGATGAGACTTTTACTTGGGGAGAAAATTACAGATGCCATTTTTTATGAATATTATGAGCAATTGCAATTAAGCAAGGCTCCGGAACATCAATTAGAGGAATTTATTGAATTCAATAAATTTTTAAAAGCTGAATCTATTTAAATAGATTTTCACATTCTTTTGCTAATACTCCCCCACTTATAATAGGTGCATACCAAGATTCAGCTGCTATTTCTTTTGCTCGGATAGTAATTTGTTTCCCGTATTTTGAGGCGGTGGGAATATCACATCCGTAAACTACTTCACCGACTCCAGCCCATATAATAGCTGACATACACATTGGGCAAGGTTCCACCGTGGTGATTAAGGTTAATTCCTCTGCGCGATCATGGTCTAATTGCTTTATTTTCTGAAGGGCATTGATTTCTGCATGCGCAGCAGCCCCATCTAATATAGTTGTATTGTATCCACTTACGTGCTGCCCTTCAGGATCAACAATTACAGCACCAAATGGGGTTTTACTTTCTTTGGCTAAATCAATAGCCATTTTCATCCAGAATTTGATATCCATTAGCTTTTATTTTACATCAAGTATTAGAATTTCAATATTGTGCTTAGATTTGCTTAACTTCAATTTTCAAAATTAATAACAATGAAAAATACACAGAAAACCATTAAACTACTATTTTTTAGCATACCTATTTTTCTTCTTATTTCTTGTGATACTAATCAAAAGGAAGAGCAGAATGTTTTAAATGAAATCAACCAAGAAGTTGAAAATAATAGTCAAGCCTATTCAAATCTAGAGAAAATTACTTCTGAGATAGGTCACCGTTTGACAGGTTCCGAAAATGGAGCTAAAGCTGAAAAATATACTTATGAGCTTTTAAAGTCTTATGGGTATGAAGATGTTGAATATCATGAATTTGAAGTGGAGGCCTGGGCACGTGATTCAGTTCGACTGGAAATTAATAATGAAGAAGTAGAGGAGGTAGTTTCTTTAGGCCATTCTCCGGTTTCTGCAGATGTGGAGCATGAAGTGATAGATGTAAGTAATGGATTAAGAGCAGACTTTGATAGTTTAAAAGAAGAGGTGAAGGGAAAAATTGCCCTCGTTTATATTGGAATTCTAGATGGAAGTCCTGAGGGATTGAAAAATATACATCGTTCTGAAAAAACTGCTTTAGCGATTGAATATGGAGCAGAAGGAATCATTATTACCAATCAGGTTCCTGGTGGAGTGTTGTTAACCGGGACAGCATCTGTAACAGGAAGTTTAATCGATATTCCAGCCATTTGCATTAGCTATGAGAAAGGAATGGAATTAAAAGAGCAACTCAAAAATGGAGATGAAATTACTGCGCACATTCAAATGAGTAACACAAGTGAAATGATCAAGTCCAGAAATGTGATTGCAACGCTTCCGGCTAAGGAAGAAACAGATGGAAATATTATTATTGGAGGGCATTTAGATAGCTGGGACCTTTCAACTGGCGCTATCGATAATGGTATTGGAATAGCTGCTATTTTGGATATTGCAAGAACCTATAAAGCACTTGATTTACAACCTAAAAGAAATATTAAATTTGTCATGTTCATGGGAGAAGAGCAAGGATTGCTTGGTTCTAAGGAAATGGTGAAAATGTTGGCAAAGAAAGAAGAATTAGGAAATGTTGCTTATATGATGAATATTGATATGAGTGGTAATCCAAAAGGATTTAATGCTTCAGGAAGAGGAGAGATGGTACCAGTTTTTGATGAGATAGGAGTCAAAATCCAAGCAGTTGATTCAAGTTATGAAAATACGAATGCTAACAAGGCTGGATTGCATAGTGATCACCAATCATTTATGATGGAAGGAGTCCCTGTAGTGGGTCTAGTAGGCAATTTAGAAAGAAAGGTTTATAGCTATTATCATTCTAATGGAGATGATTTTTCTTTGGTAAATGAAAAACATCTTGAGAATACAGTCCGTTTCGGTGGCATGTTCCTTTGGGAATTAGCTAACTTAGATGAAATCCCTGCTAAAAAGCTTGATTTTGAACAAACGAAAGAGTTTTTAATAGATCAAGATTTGAAAGAGGAATTGGAGCTAGGGAATGAATGGAAATGGGGAGAATGATAATTAATAATTATAAAATAAGAATTTAATAATTACGAGTTTATATAGTAAAAACAATTAACCAATAAAAAGAGCATATTTATGGCAGAATTTGAATTTGATGGGGACAAAGCAAAAGAGTCCTTTCAAAAAATAGTGAAAAACATACGCTTGATCGTAGTGGTGGTAGTGGTTTTAGCAGCTGTTATCAGTACATTTTTTCAGGTAGGAGCAGAAGAAGTTGGGGTAGTAACTCGATTAGGAGCTTACAATAGAACTCTTGAGTCAGGATTGAATTTCAAGATTCCATTTGTGGAATCAGTGACTAAAGTTCCTGTTGAGCGTCAGCAAAAGCAAGAGTTTGGTTTCAGAACAACCAGTGCTGGAGTTCAATCAACTTTCACAAAACGTGGTGCAGAGGGTGAATCTTTAATGTTAACCGGTGATTTAAATTTAGCAGATGTAGAATGGGTGGTTCAATACAGAATTGATAATCCGTACAACTTCCTGTTTAAAGTAAGAAATCCTGAAGAAACCTTAAGAGATATTTCTGAGTCTGGAATGAGACAAATTGTAGGAGATAGAACTGTAAATGAAGTACTGACAGTTGGTAGAGCAGAAATTGCTGGGAAATTGAAAGTTTTAATTCAAGAGATATCTATTGATTATGAATTAGGTATAAGGGTAGAGCAAGTTGTGTTGCAAGATGTAACACCACCTGAACCAGTAAGAGGGGCATTTAATGCTGTTAACGAAGCACAGCAGGAAAAAGAGACTTTGATCAACCAAGCTAAATCGGAATACAATAAAGTTATTCCAAAAGCTAGAGGTCAGGCTGAAGAGACTATTCAAAAAGCAGAAGGTTATGCAACGGAGAGGGTAAATAACTCTCAAGGTGAAGTTGCTAGGTTTAATGAGTTATATACTGAGTATATCAAAGCTCCAGGGGTAACTAAAACCAGGCTTTACTTAGAAACCATGCAGGAAGTAGTGCCTAAATTAGGTGATAAAATCATTACTGATGAAGAAGGCGGAAATGTATTGCCATTATTAAATATGGCTACGCAATCAGGAAAAAAGATTAATCAGTAATCATTTTAAAATATTGAAATAATAGATATGAAAAAATCATTAATAACCATATTAGTTATAGTAGTAGTTGCTTTAATAGTAATTGCTCAGAGTACATATGTTGTAAAGGAATCGGAACAGGTAATCATCACCCAATTTGGTAAGCCCGTTGGAGAGGCAGTAAAGGATGCGGGTATTCATTTTAAGGTTCCTTTCATACAAACTGCAAATTTCTTTGATAAGAGATATTTAGAATGGGATGGTGATCCTAACCAAGTACCAACCAAGGATAAGAAATTTATTTTTGTAGATACTTATGCTCGTTGGCAAATCACTGACCCACTTCAATTTTTCAAACGTTTGACTAATGAGCGTGGTGCTCAATCTCGTTTGGATGATATTTTGGATGGTGAAACTCGTGATTTCATTGCTAACAATTATTTAGAAGAAGCGGTAAGAACTAGTAATAGAACGCCAATCTCTAGTGGAGCAATCAGCGAAATCGTTGAAGATAGTTTAGTCCAAATCAATGTTGGACGTGATAGTATTCAAGAATACATCCAAAAATCTGCTAATCTTCAAACTCAAGATCTGGGAATTGAAATTTTGGATTTCCGTTTTAAAAGAATCAATTATGTGGAGGAAGTAAGAACTCAGGTTTATGAAAGAATGAAAAGTGAACGTTTTAGAATTGCTGACAAATTTCGTTCAGAAGGACAAGGGGAAGCTTCTCGAATTAATGGTGAGAAGGAAAGAGAACTTAAATCTATTCAATCTGAAGCTTTTAAAGTGGCTGAGCAGATAAAAGGTAAAGCGGATGCTGAAGCCGCTGCTATTTACGCCGCTGCATATAATAAAAATAGCGCTTCACGAGATTTATACTCTTTTTTAAAGTCAATGGAAACCTTTCAGAAGACATTTAATAGTGAGACTACCGTTATTTTATCTACTGACAGTGATTTGTATAAATACTTAAAGTCAATGGATTAAAATAAATTTTAATTGTTAAAAAGGCATCCGTTAACAAGTGGATGCCTTTTTTTATGGACTTTAGTCAATAGCTGGTTTTTTCTTTTTGAAAATATATATAGATGTTTTGATTTGAAGTTTTAGCAAAAAAAGCATCCATTATTTAATGGATGCTTTCAGATAAATCAATTATATTATTCATCAATCATTTTCCTTCTTTTTATCGCTTGATATCTCCAAATCAAAGATTTTCATTTGTTCTTCTAATCTCATCACATATTCGATAGACTGTTCTATCATAGTGTGCTGTGCGTTAATTTGTTCTTTTAAAAATGAAATTTCATCATTTAAGCCATTGATTTTGGATTCATATATCTTTTTAAGCTTTTCTTTCTCTTCTTTTGCCCTTCTTAGCTGGTCCTTATAAAAATAATAAGATTCTGGTATTTTACTCATACAATAGTAATCAATAGTCCTTCAAAATTGTTTGAAATAATTAATTTTTCAAATAGTATTAACCACCTTAGTGTATACTCTGAAAATTCCCCGAATCTATTCTCTTTTTTAGACCTTTTAATTCTTTACCTAACTTATCTGCATAATCTACTGCCATTTTGAGCATATCTTGTTGAGCCATTAACTGTTCTTTCAAATAAGAAACTTCTTTTCTAAGTTCACCAACTTGATTTTCATATTCTGATTTTATAAGTCTAATTTCATTATTAGATTTTTCTAGCTCTATTTTTAACTCTTCTACAGTACTTTGTGCCATAAAATCAATTAATTATCAATGGCATCCTGTACTGAATCCTTATACTGAATGTCCATCTCATTAAATTTTAAATTAGGGTGGTCTCCCTTAATTTTTTCTCTTCCGATTTTAACACTTTGCTGAAATACTTTATTATCAGGTAAGATTTTTCTATGAGTCTTTAGCCCCTTGTGCCACATTTGCTCTTTCCATTCAGTAAAATACCATTCCATTGATGGTTGATGAAATACAGTTAATTTTCTTTTGTCAAAAATTAGTTTAGTGATTTTTTTTGAATCAACTAACTTACCTATTTCACTAAAAATTTTTTTAAATTCTTCGATGGGAATGTACGTACTTGTTGCTTCAACTATAGCAACGGGTTTTCCTTCAACAAAGGAAACTTTTGCGTGGTTTCCTTTATGGTGAGTCACCAAATTGTCTTTTAATGTTTCTGTTTCGTTACTCATAATTTTAAAAATTGAATTATTAGAAAAAAATATTGTGTTTTGAAAAAATCTAATACACTAACATATAATTCTGTTAATTGTTTAAAGAAATTTTAGATATTTCTTATTTTTTCCATTCCACCATCAACTCCAAGAATTTGCCCAGTTATCCAACTGTTTTCACTATCTAATAGAAAGATTGCAGCATTTGAGATATCTTCAGCTTTTCCATATCTACCAATGGGATGTCTTTTATTAGAAGCTTCTTTTTTCTCATCAGAGGACAATAAGTTTTCAGCCAATGGTGTATCTGTTAGGCTAGGAGCCACCATATTTACTCTTATTTGTTTATTAGCTAATTCTGCAGCTAAGCTTAACCCAAATCCTTGTAAAGCTCCCTTGGCTGATGCAATGGAAGCATGGAAAGATAATCCTGTATTTGCAGCTACTGTACTAAACAGAACTATGCTGGCGCCTTTGGCATTTTTTAAGGCTTTTAGCGATTGTTGAATTACCATTGCTGCCCCAACTGTATTTAATCTGAAATCATTGATATAATCATTTTCTTTTATGCTTTGAAATGGCTTGAGATTAATGCTTCCAGGGCAATAAGCTAATCCATGAAGTGTATCAGGTAGGGCTTTCAATTCATCATTCATGTCTAAAACATCTAATTTAATGTATTGAAAATCACCTGATAAATCTGGTTTATTTCTTGAGGCTAAAATCAGATTCGCCCCTTTTTCTTGAAGTTTTTTGGCTAAGCTCAACCCAATGCCTGAACTCGCACCTACAATTAATATATTTTTATTTTCAAATGACATAATGATTTATTTAAGTTCTACTTAAGAAACCATTTTTGACATAGAATGTTTGTTCGAATTTATATGTTAAATAGGGCTATTTGAATTTTCCAGATATGGAAATAAAAAAGCCAGTTGATGCTGTCAACTGGCTTTAGAATTTTATTTGATAATTTATGAATTAACTATTATTAGGAGAATTGATGTAATCCAAAAACTCTCTTCTTGTTGCTTCATCATTAAATTTACCTCCGAAATATGAAGTTCCTGTTCTGCTATTAGTATCTCCAACTCCACGAGAAGAAACACACATATGATTGGCGTCCATTACAACTGCAACATCCTCGGTTTCCATTACCTTTCTTAGTTCTTCTGCAATTTGAACCGTCAATCTTTCCTGTACTTGAGGCCTTTTGGCATAATATTGAACTATTCTGTTGATTTTGGATAGTCCAATTACTTTTCCACTAGAAATGTAGGCAACATGGGCTTTACCATAAATTGGCACAAAGTGATGTTCACAGTGCGAGTAGAAAGTGATGTCTTTCTCTACCAACATTTGGCTATATTTATATTTGTTTTCAAAAAGTTTCGGTTGTGGTTTGTTTTTAGGATTCAAACCACTGAAAACTTCTTTAACATACATTTTAGCCACTCTGTTTGGAGTTCCTTTCAAGCTGTCATCACTCAAATCCATACCTAAAATATGCATGATTTCTTTGAAATGTTTGGCAATCATTTCCATTTTCAATTCATCATCCATTTCAAAAGCATCAGCTCTAAGAGGCGTCTCTGAATTTGACCCTACGTGATCATCACCAAAATCCTCAAATTCATTATAATTTTCCAAATTTTTATTCTGTTGGGTATTCGACATAATTTCTTTCCGTTTCGTACAACTTAATTTTTAATTCTTTATTGGGGTCAATTTTCACCCTCAGTAAATTAAAAATTACGACTGCAATATTTTCAGCGGTTGGATTAAGCTCAGAGAATTCTTCTGTATCCAAATTCAAATTTTTATGATCGAATCTGTTCAAAACTCTTTCTTTAATCAAATCACTTAACACTTTCATATCCATAACATATCCAGTATCAGGATTAACTTCTCCTGTTACCTTAACGATAAGTTCATAGTTATGTCCATGAAAATTCGGATTGCTACATTTTCCAAAAACCTTCTGATTTTGTTCTTCCGACCAGTTTGGATTGTTTAATCTATGGGCGGCATTAAAATGTTCTTTCCTGAAAACTGCTACTTTCATTAAAATTTATTTATTGAAGGTCAAATATACGGCAATAACACGGAAGAGTTAGAAGTGTTTAATAAATTTATTAAAAAGTTAAACGTTCTAGTCCAGACTTCTTTTTTTCTGAAATTAATTTGATTGATATAAATTATGCAGCCGTTCTGTTTTATTTATCATTTGATTAGTGCCTAAAAAAACACCATAAATACCAATTATTGCAATTGAATATACAGCAATAGCAAAATTAAGGTTGGTATGCCTTAGAAAATTAATGCTCAAATTACCAATTACATATAATAGGCTGGGAATTATTCCTATCGCCATCCTAAAGCTTAAATAATTTTTAATATGTTTTTTTCTTCTGTATAGAACAAAATAATAAACGATGGAGCCAACTAAGGAAGTTAGGAAGACGTTTTGATGAAACTCTTGGAAATACTGAATGAATTTTTGTCTGAATAAAATTAGGCTTAAGATAAGTAATATAGGGATTAATATTTTTTCACTTTTTATTATTTGCTTGATGGCTATCCCATATGAACGCCATAGTTCTTTGTTCAATCGATTGGCAATAGATTCTTCAAAAGTTTGGAAACCAAATACTCCAAATGATTTATGGACTTCAGAAAAAGCTTCTTCTAAGCTTAATTCTGGCTTATTTTTCATTTTTTCTTCAATTGCAGAGGCCACGTGATCAATAATCTCATATTGAACATCGGTGTGAGTAAATCCTCTTTTCGATATCCAAGATTTTATTTGGGCAATTTGTTCGGCTGATAATGTCATAAATACTGTACTCTTATTTTACTTTTGAAAACTTTAAAACCGATATAAGCAGCTATGAAAAATATCATCATTAAAATAAATGCTATCAATGGGTAATTTTCATAGAATTCTATTCTTGGTTTATAGGGTTCTAAGAATAGTGCTGGTAAAAAAACAGTTAAATTAAAAAGGGTTACAGGTAAACTCAAAAAGTGATGAGCACTTGCTAGATGAGCAGATTCAAATCTTTTATTACCATATTTTTTTCTTTTAGTTAAAATACCTCCATAGATTAGTATTGCCGAAGTGAAAATCAAAAATGGCATAAAAACATACCATACTATTATTTTCATAGGTAAGAATTCAATAAATGAATAACATAAAAATAAAATACCCAAAGTGGTCATGATTTGAGGCCATCGCCAGAAGTTTTTAAATTCTTCGACATAAATTTGATTAACAGATTTCCTCGTTTTATCTACCAAATTATCATTAATGCTTTTAACCTTGTAGTAGTCAAACTCTTGATCTAAAGCTTCCAATGTATTCTCGAAGTCATTTTCTCCTATCTCATAAGTAGAAGCATAATGATCATACAATTCATTGTAGAGTCCAATGTATTTGATAGGCTTCTTGGCTATATGATTTGTTAACTGCTCTTTTTGTTCACTTGATAAAGTTCTCATGAGCTTAATTTTAGATTAAGACCTAATACGCGTTGCATATTCAATAAAAAAGCTTCCAATTCTTCCATTCTTTCTGCTGTTGCTTTCTTGCCGTCTTCCGTTAATCGGTAATACTTTCTCACTCTACCATCTACTTTCCGGCTTTCTGTGGTTAAAGTACCCTCAGCTTCCAATTTGTGTAAAGTAGGATAGAGGGCACCTTCCGTCAATTTGATTTCATCAGAAGTAAGTTGCTTCACTTTCTGCGTGATTTCATAACCATACATCTCACCTGAGCTTTGCAATAGATGCAAAACTATAGTAGAAAGACTTCCTTTTATCAATTGCTGATTTGCCATGATGCAAGTATACAAAATTTTCTTATGCATAAGAAAGTTGGGTATAGAAAAATCTTTCAATTTTTTCATTCTTATTTAAAACAATTCTAAATTTGGAAAGTCATTAAATATAAAATATCAGAGAATATGAATAAAAATGTATTAGGCGGTGGACTGGCGTTAATAGCTTTAGTAATCGGAATCATGAATTATATCAGTATTGCTGAGTTAACCAGCAATATAGAAGATGAGCGTATTGAAACTGTGCAAAGCAGTACAGAAGAAGAACATGGAGAGGAACATTATGAATTGGCTAAAGCTATGGGATATATGCAGACTTACACTCATAAATTATACTTAGCAGGTCAAAATGAAAACTGGGAGCTTTCAAGTTTTTATGCTCATGAAATTGAAGAAACAATCGAAGAAATAGAAAGTGCAAAAGTAGTGGATGAAGGATATGATATTTCAACTTTGGTGGGCACCATGACTAATCCAGCTTTTGAAAAGGTTGAAAAAGCTATTGATAATCAAGATGCAGAGGTTTTTGCTGATTCGTATAAATTATTGATTCAATCTTGCAATGCATGCCATCAGACCACCAAACACGAATTTATTAAAATTGAGGTTCCTTCAGTAGATGCAGTTTTCAATCAGAATTTCTCTAAATAGAATTTAATAATATCCTTTAAGGTATATTACTAAAAGAGATGAAGAAGTTTTTTAATCTTATTCATCTCTTTTTTTGTGATAAATTTTTAACATTCAATCTTTTTGATCCTTTCTTGTGTCTGTTTCTTTAGAACATTAAAAATCTATGATTAGAACATTTCTTTTTTCGGTCTTATTGGTTTTTTTCGTCTTTAATAATGTATTTGGACAAACTGATTCCACAGAATTTAATAAAAGGAGACTCGGGATTTCCTTAGGCTTAACAGCTACAGCTTATACCGCTGGAATATTATATTTGTCTGAAGTATGGTATAAAGATCATGATCGTGTTCCTATGCATTTCTACAATGATAATGCTGGATGGAAACAGATGGATAAAGTCGCGCATGCTTATATTGCTTATCATCAGAGTAGAGCAGGCTATGAAATGCTGAAATGGAGTGGTGTTAATGAGAATACAGCTATTTTTCTGGGGGGAAGTTTGGGTTTTATTTTTCAACTTCCAATTGAGATTTTTGATGGGCTCTATGAAGGCTATGGCTTTTCCATGGGTGATGTTTACTTTAATACTGCGGGGTCTTTGTTATTTATGGTCCAGCAGAAATATGCAAAGGAGCAATTGATCAAATTTAAATTCTCTTATTCCCCAAGTCCATATTCAGAAATTAATCCTCGAGTGTTGGGGGAAAACGCATTGGAAAGCCTGTTTACCGACTACAATGCACAAACATATTGGTTAAGCATCAACCTTAATAAAATCATACCAAATCAAAGGATTCCGGACTGGTTAAATTTAGCTGTAGGTTATAGTGGGGGTGGGATGCTTTCCGAATTTGAAAATCCTTCGTGGATAGCAGGAGAGAGGGTTCCTGAAATTAATAGATACCGACAGTTTTTCTTATCTCCAGATATTGATTTCGGGAAATTGAAAAGCAAAAATAGATTTTTAAATGGATTACTTGAAGCATTGAACTTAACAAAATTTCCGGCTCCAGCTGTGGAATATAGCACTGAATATGGATGGGTATTCCACTTTATTCATTTATAGGGGCTGCTTCTAAATTCTTACTGATCGTAAAATAAAAAGTACTTCCTTTTTCAGGGATTGAATCTACCCATATGTCACCTCCATGTATTTCCACTATTTTTTTACAATTGGCTAAGCCTAATCCTGTTCCCGGAAATTTGTTTTTATGTAATCGATGAAAAATAGTAAATATTTTTTCACGATGTTTAGAATCAATTCCTATTCCATTATCAGTTACTAAAAATTCCCAATGTTTATCTTTTTCATTTGCTTTAATTTTAACTTCAATTTCCTCATTATCCTTTCGGAATTTGATTGCATTTGCAATTAAGTTTTGAAGTAATTGCTTGAATTCTAACTCATATCCAATTATTTTAGGTAAGCCATTGTATCTAATTATGGCTTCATTTTCTTGTATTAATTGACTTAAATCTTTTTCTAACTCTTTGACTAATTCTTTTACAGAAAAAACGGATTTTTGCTTTCCTTTACCTAACTGAGAATATTCCAGTAATGAATCTAGTAAAAGAGCCATTCTTTCAGATGATGTTTGAATATGATGTAGAAATTCTTGGCCCTTTTCAGGAATTGAATCTTTGTATTTGCTGATAGTTAAGTGTGAAAAAGCCTGCATAGACCGTAATGGCTCTTTTAAATCATGCGCAATGGTATGGGCAAATTGATTAAGCTCTTCGTTTTTCTCTTTTAAGACTTTCTGTGTATTCAATATTTTTTGATTGTCTTGATTTACAGTTTCATTAAGTATTCTCTGTTGCACAATAATTTTTTCTAACTTTTTAAATATTATTTCAAAACATGCCACTATGATGATACTTAAGAAAATAAGGTTTACAACTATACCGAACCAAGTCGTTATACTTTGATTCTCAGTTATGGCTAAGGATAACCATTGGAATTCTATATTTAACCCTATAAAGCAAAGTATAATGGAATTAAAGAGAATTAAAAGATAAGCACTTTTACCTGAATGTATAAGACAGGTAACAATGGTGACCGTAAATAAATACATCAAACCGGGGCCTTCCAGATTTAATTCAAAAAATAATGTCCAAGCAATAATAAATAATATTGAAATTAAAATTATTTTCCGCGTTTCAATATTTATTGGTTTTACAAGGGCTAGAATTATTAATATTAAAAAAGTAGCAATATTTAGAATGGCTAAATTAATAAAGCCTGTAAGATATGATGCAAAAATACCAGGAACTATAGCGATTGGGGAAAAGGCTAAAGTATATAAAACAATATAATAAAATAATTGATTACGATAATATGATAAATTCTGTATTGCAACCTGCTCACCAAGAATGGTTTTGGCCAATCTAATTTTATACTCCCCCCAATACTTCATTAGATTAATTAAAAAGTGATATAAACTAGACGTTAATATAGTCTAAAAATTTTTATTTAAGAAGTTAGATTATTCTTGAAAATGCAAATGTAATATTTGATGTTTATATTATTATATATGTACTCAAAACATAGTCCTTTTTAAAGGTATAGGCTTACAAAAGTATTCAAAATTTCAATAAACGTGTTTTTATATGAAAATTATTTATGGAAATAAATCAATTTATTATGTAAATAAAACTTTATAATTACATAAGTTTTTGCTACATTTTCACTTAATAAATATAAAATCACATTTAACAACAATTGAGATAATGAAGCTAAATCAAAAGACACTATTGATTATTGTATTTTTGCTATCTCCATACTTTGTTGTTAGCCAGGGGTGTAGTGATGCTGGATTTTGTACAATGGGGGCGATGAAACCAAGTCAGGATTTTAATAAAAATATACCAATTAAACTTCGCTCTATTACTTTAGGTCTTTATGAAGGGCAGAGTAATACCTCAGCTATTATCCGTGCAGGCCTGCTCGATTTTGGCGTTACTATTAATAATGACTACGACTTACAAATCAAAGTTCCTTATATGTACATTAATGGTAATTTTGGCAGTACTTCCGGAATAGGCGATATTTCTTTAAGCTTAACTAAAAACCTATTTACTAACCCTCGATTTGATATCATGGGAACTTTAGGAACAAAAATTCCTACCAACAGATCGGACTTGACTGTTCCCAATAAGAGTATGGTTCTTCCTATGTATTATCAAACTTCTTTAGGAACTTATGATTTTATTGCCGGTGCTTCCTTTATCAATCGGGAGTGGTTAATATCGGTTGGATATCAGCAACCTATAATCCATCAAAATGAGAATACTTTTGAAGCAACTATGGATTCCTGGGGCTGGTATGAAGGAGGTATGGATTATGTTAGAGAACATGATGAGGCCAGATATTTAAAAAGAGGAACTGATATAATGATGCGTTTTGAGAGAAATTTCAGAATGTCCCGTTTGAGTTTTAATGTAGGCTTATTACCGATCTACAGAATTACCAAAGACCAGGCCTTGAATGATAATAATGAATACGAAAAATTAGAAGGTACAACCGGCTTAGCACTTTCAGCTTTATTTGGTGTGAATTATAAATTCAATGTTTTATCTGGCATTAATTTGATTTACGGACAGCGGATTACAGATAGGGAATATAATCCTGATGGACTTACTCGAAAACATGTGATTAGCCTTAACTATACTTATAATTTTTAATTATGTTCAGGTTATACTTTTTTACGGCATTATTATTTGCTCCATTTTTTGGAACGGCTCAAATTCTATCAGAAAATTATCATGCCTCTATTTTGCAAAGTCGTAATCTAAATATTGATACGATTATAGAGCAGGTAAAATCTGATTCTTCCTCAAATGAAAGTAAATTACTGCTAGCCGAGTTATACTTTTTAAAAGGGCGTAATGATAAGGCGCAAGAGTTTTTAGATTTACTAGAGACTGATAAAACCATCTTAAACCATCCTAAGCCCGAGCTTTATGCTCGTTGGTTAAAAAATCAAGGGCTTCTTTTGTGGAATCAAGGCAAGAGGGATCAAGCCTTGGAATACTTACAGCAGTCCTTATCGAATTACAGAAAAATAGAAGAATTAAGTCAGAATAATATAGCGGATATTCTCAATAATATTGGTTTAGTATATGTAGCAAATGAACCTGATAAGGCTGTGAGCTATTATCAAGATGCTTTGGAAATATATTCAGCTTCTGCAGATCAAAATATAGATAAAATCATTCAACTCTCCATCAATATAAGTTTAGCAGAAATCAATCAGGGTAATCAAATCAATGCACTAAGGATTTTAAATGAAGCATTAAGCAAATGGAAGAACAGTCATGAAGAAGGTCTTCCTACAGAAGCTTTCATTAAAGCCAATATTGGCGGTGTTTACTTGTCTACAGAGCAATTGGTACTTGCAGAGGATAACTTAAAAGAAGCAAAAACTATTTATCTGCAAAACTATGGTCAGAGAAATTCGGAGCTAGCAAATGTATATGCTCAATTATCAGAATTGGAATTGCGTAGGCAATCATACGAAAAATCGTTGGAATATATTCAAGAGGCACTTAAAGCCAATAGTTTTGAATTTAACACATCAGATTATACCAAAAATCCAAAAGTAGATGATGCCAATAAACTTAATATCCAACTGGCACTTTTAATGAGAAAGGCAAACATTCTAGAAGCATTCTATTATGGTCATTCACTCAAAAGGTTGCATTTGGAAACAGCTTTATTAGTAATAGATATAGCTGAAAAAGTATTGGAAAATATTCGGACCGGAACTACTAATAAAAAAGATTTATTGGAATTAAGCACCTTAGCTTCGGAATTATATGAAGATGGCCAAAGGATAGCTTTGCAACTACAAGAGGTAACTTTATTTGGAAATGAATTTTTACAAAAAGCATTTCAATATTCCGAAAAGTCAAAATCTGCTTTGTTGAAAACTGCAGTGGTGGAGTCCGAAGCTCAAAGCTTTTCTGGGATACCAAGCGAAGTATTGGAAAAGGAAAAAGCTTTATCCAGTGAATTGGCTTATCTTAACACTTTAATTTCATTAGAATCAGAAGTCTCTAAATTGAATTTATTAAGGGATAACTATTTCCAATTAAAACAAAGGTATCAACGGTTTATTGAGGAATTAGAGCGTGATTATCCGGAATATTATAGCTTAAAACACAAAGATTCCTTTATTAGCGTGGAGGATATTCAGCGTAAATTAAAGGATGGAGAGGCTATTATTGAGTATGCTATGGCCCCAAAGAGTAACCAAATTATTCTGTATTTGATTACCAGAGATGAATTATCCTACCATAGAATTTATGAGCAAGATGAGGTTTTAAGATTTTTGAGAGCATACAGAAATACCTTGATTTATAATCTCCAGCAAAGCTTTCAATCTATATCATTTAACCTCTTTCAATATTTAATGCCTATTATCTTAGATAAGAGTATCCAGAAATTCGTGATTATTCCAGATGGTGAGTTAGCAACTATCCCTTTTGAGGCTTTAGTTAAAACTAAAGCTGAAGATCCAGCATTTTATAATTTAGATTATTTGATAAAATCGTATGATATTCATTATTCTTATTCAGCTTCACTTTATCATTCTACCGAAACTTCCCCTTACGGAAATGAAGCCTTATTAATTTCTCCAGTAGAGTTTGGATTGGGAATTGCTATGTTACCGGCAACGGAACAAGAAAGTGAGCATTTTAAATCTTGGTGCGACCAACGGGAAATCCCAATTGAATCTTTGGTGAAATCCGAGGCTACCAAAGAACGCTTTAAGAATTCATCATTGGATGATTATCGATTTATTCATCTGGCAACTCATGGTACCGTAGATTTAGAATCCCCAGATTTATCAGGTGTGTATTTCAAAAATAACGAAAACAAAGCAGCGGATAATATTTTATATGTAGGTGAAATTTATGGTTTAAGTATTAATGCAGAATTAGTAGTTTTATCAGCTTGCGAAACAGGATTAGGTAAGATTAGTAGGGGAGAGGGAGTGCTGGGATTAGGACAGGCATTTGCCTATTCAGGAGCGGACAATTTAATACTTTCATTATGGAAAGTAGTAGATGAATCTACTTCGCTATTAATGCAATCATTTTACAGCGCAGAATTAGGTAATGAATCCCATTCTTTTTCTGAGGGCTTAAGGGAAGCTAAAGTAGCGATGATCAATTCCGATTATAGCGCTCTTTATTATTGGGCCCCTTTTATTTTATGGGGGAAATAGTCAAAAAAAAGCCTTTTGCATTGCTACAAAAGGCTTTGGATTTATTTTTTAGACTTAATTAGTCAGCTTCCACAACAAGTGAAATTTCTTTTTTCACTTCTTTATGTAAGTCAATATTCGCTTTATATTCTCCTAATTGCTTTATGTCTCCAGAAATAGCAATTTTCTTTCTGTCGATATCAAAACCTTTTTCTCGCATAGCCTCAGCAATTTGAACAGTAGTTACTGCACCAAATATTTTACCGCTTTCACCAGCTTTAGTTTTAATATGCAAAGTTAAATCGCCAATTTTGTTAGCAATTTCTTCAGCATCTTTTTTCAATTTTGCTGCTTTATGTGCTGCTTGACGAATATTTTCGCCAATTTTCTTTGCGTTTGAATTATTAGAAATGATAGCAAATCCTTGAGGGATTAAATAATTTCTACCATAACCGGGCTTAACAGTTACTGTATCATTTTTATAGCCCAATCCATTTATATCTTGTGTTAAGATTACTTCCATTTTTATAAATATTTTTGGGTTAATTATTTTAATGAATCAGTAACATAAGGTAATAAAGCAATGTGTCTTGCTCTTTTTACCGCCTGCGCTACTTTTTTCTGATATTTAGCACTTGTTCCTGTAATTCTGCTTGGTAATAATTTACCTTGCTCGTTTACAAACTTCAACAAGAAGTTAGGATCTTTGTAATCAATATATTTGATACCGTATCTTTTGAATCGGCAATATTTCTTTTGATTATCCTGCTTTTTCTGGTTAATTGGCTCGTTATGAAGTGTCATTTCGCTACCTCCTCTTTTTGTTCTTTAGGTTTATTAAATGCGCCTTTTCTGCGTCTTTCTCCGTATTCTATAGCATGCTTATCTAAAGCTACTGTTAAGAATCTCATGATTTTCTCGTCTCTTCTATACTCCAACTCCAGTGCAGCAACAACTTCAGGTGTAGCCTTGAACTCAATTAGGTTGTAGAAACCAGTGCTTTTATGCTGAATAGGGTAAGCTAATTTTTTTAAGCCCCATTGCTCAACATTAATGATTTCAGCCTTTTTGTCTTCCAAGACTTTTCTGAACTTGTCGACAGCATCCTTCATCTGAGCATCAGATAAAACGGGAGTAAGTATGAATACCGTCTCGTAATTGTTTAATTGCATTGTATAATTATTTAAATTTGAAGCGCAAAAATAGTGATAATCTTTATATTCAGCAAAATATTAGACAAAGTTTATTCGATTATTGTGATTCCTTTACAACCTTTATCGATTTTCGGCTGTCTTTTGATTTGATATAGTAAACTATGAAATATTTATATACCCTTTTTTTCTTAATAATATTATCCACATCCTGCATGGATATGGATCAGGTGAGTCAGGATTTATGCATACCCGTTGTGTGTGGTGACATACAAAGTAAAAAAGCAAATTTAGCCTTGTTTAATGACAGTGGTGTAGATTTTGATGCTTTGTATTATGATATAGGGGGGCAAAAGGATTCGGTTGGTTTTTTTCCCCTAAAACAATACACTTGCTGGATTAATTTAGATACACTTAATACTGAATATTTTCTAGCAGAAGGCATATCTGATAATATTATTTATCAATCTGATACTTTATGGATGCATGAGGATGCCGAAATCTTTACTTCCGGAGTTTTTGTATTGGAAATTTATAAAGCCGAAACTGACAATACGCTAACCCTAGAATTTGTGGAAGATTATTCCGGTGAATGTAAAGGCTTATAAATAGTCGCTTTATGTTAACTTTTTCAGCTTAAATCAGTTTTTCTAGTATGACTAGAAAGCTGTTAATTCTAATTATTATAATTCTATCTCTAATGATACTCTTAGCTCCTAATCAGGATGCTTATTTCCAACGAATAGCAAATGACTATGGTAAATTACACCAAACTTCAAGTTTAAGCATTGAAAATTTGAAGGAATTCGGGGAATTTGAGTATCATAATAGATTCTTTTATAGTCATTTTAAATATCAATTCGGGAATATCTCGGTTTCTTATTTTGGATTCTTAACCTTTATTATCTTTGAAGAATCTGAAATAAAAGAACCCCAAAGTCCTCAAATCACTGTATAATTAAATACCCTTAATCTAAAAGTAGTTTTATATCAATATATTTTTAGTTATTATTGAACCCAAGTAATTTTAATTATTTTAAAACTTCATTCATGAATCTCTTTTCCCGTTTACAAAGAATTGGTGTCAGTAAAAATTTTCCCGAATATGTTAACAGCAAGATTAAATTATGTAATGCAGTTGCATTTTTTAATTTAATATTAGTAGCACTTCCTTTTACATTAATCTCTTTCATCTATGTTCCTAAAATTGCCTTTATTCCGATTTTAGGAATATTAGCAGTTGTTTTGGTGTGGTTATTAAACAAGTTGAAAGTAATATATTTTGCAAGAATACTTTCATCTGTTTCTCCTATATTATTAACAGCACTTTTCGCTGGATATTTAATGGATAGAGGGGACCAGCCGCCATTAGTTTTAGTGCTTTTTATGTTGTGTTTTTCTTTGGTTCCTTTTTTAGTATTTGATATAAGAGAAAGAGCTTATATGATCATTTCAGCCTTAATTAATTTTTTTATTTTTATTAGTATAGATTATACGGCAGGATTTTTAGATGCCACTTTAGATGCCTCCTTTATTACGTCAGGGGTTTTGTATCAATTGAATTATGTAATATCAATTCTTTTAGCATATGTCATAGTTTTCTTGCTCGCATTTATAAATTATCGCTCAGAACTCAAAAGTCAACAATTAATTGAAAATAATAAAAAGCAAACTCAGGATCTTCACGAGTCTGAAAACGTATTAAAAAAGAATTTAGAAGAAGTACAAAAAGCTCAGGAAGAAGAGAAAAACCGTGCCTGGGTGACCGAAGGATTGGGCCGTATTAATAACTTAACCCGTCAATTTGACGATCCGGCAGCCTTATCCAAAGAAGTGATCAATGAGATCGTGAAATATGTGGATGCTAACCAAGGTGCCATTTACTTAGTAGAAAAGGATGAAGAAAGTGAAGAGGCTTACATGGAAATGAAAGCAGCTTTTGCTTTTGGAAGAAGAAAGACCATTAAAGATAAAGTGAAGCCTGGGGAAGGACTGATAGGTCAGTGTTATCTTGAAAAAGATATGATTTTTTTAACTGAAGTACCAGATGATTTTGTACGCATTAAAAGTGGCTTAGGTGATGCTCCTCCCAAAAATATTGTCATCATGCCATTAATGACCAACGAGAAAATTGAAGGGATACTTGAAATTGCTTCTTTTCAGGTTTTACCTAAATATAAAGTGGATTATCTTAAAAAATTAGGGGAAAGTTTAGCTACTTCCTTTAGTATGAACAAGATAAATGCAAACACTAAAAGATTATTAGAACTTTCACAGGAACAGGAAGAACAAATGCGCTCTCAAGCAGAAGAACTTCATCAAAATATGGAGGAGTTACAAGCTACCCAAGAGGAGATGGAGCGCAAGAACAAAGAAACTCAGGAGCAGAATCACCAATTGCAGCAACAGGAGGAAGAGCTTCGTCAGAATATGGAAGAATTGCAGGCTACTACAGAGGAGATGGAGCGTAAGAGCAAGGAGACCGAAGAACAGAATGAACAACTTCAGCAGCAAGAAGAGGAAATGCGTCAAAACATGGAAGAGTTGAATGCTCAATCAGATGAAATGGAAAAACAGATGAATGAGATGATGCAGTTGCAATCAGAAATGAAAGCTCGTGAAGATATCCTGAATGAAACTACTATCATTTCTGAAGCCGACTTGCGCGGTACTATTACTTATGTAAATCAGAAATTGATTGATGTTGCTAAATATTCCAGAGAAGAGATGATCGGGAAGGGGCACAATTTATTCCGTCATCCCGATATGCCCTCTGAAGTATATAAATTAATGTGGGATACCATTCAATCCGGAAAAGTATTTAGAGGTATCGTAAAGAATAGAGCGAAAGACGGATCGGTTTATTGGGTGGACGCAGTTATTTCCCCTGTATTAGATGTTGAAGGAAAGCCTAAGAAATATGTAGGCGTGCGTTATGTGATTGAACAAGAAGAAATTGCTCAAAAATTATTTGATGAACAATTAAAAAGATTGGGATTGAAATAAGTTACTTGAAATTATAAACATAGCCGAGGCTAGCTTCTGAAAAGTCTGCTTGTCCAAAATTAGTATTTATATGAGCCGAAATATATACATTATGTTTCGGCTTTTTTGCTGTATTGATCATATACAATTTTAGCCCCATTCTGCTTGAAATTTTTTCTCCAGTTTTCCTCAGTAAAACCTATTGTACTGCATTTTATTAATTTTGAGACACTTTTTTATTGTTTTATGGTGTCCTAGAGAGTAGAAGTAAGCTTTAAATTGACAATTTTGAATTTTAATGCTCGTTTTTTGCTTCATACTTTTTCCAATGATGAAAAAGTATACAAAAAATCTAGATAAAATGATGCTACCACCCACAAATGCCAACACTGGCCCGCCATTTTACCTACCAGCCCGCTTTTTCGCTTAGGGCGAAATGGGGGGAGTTAGCTATTAAGGATTCATCAAAAAACTCGGTCTTATTATTACTTATTTAAATCCCGTTTACCTTCTTTCTAAATACTTTGAAAAACTATGGTGTCATAGCGAGGAAAACAGGAGCAATTAGAAAGATTAGGTTTGAAGTAATTATTTAATATTATAGACATAACCTAAACTTGCTTCTGAAAAGTCTGCTTGCCCAAAATTTGCATTTATATGAGCCGAAATATATACATTATGTTTCGGCTTTTTTGCTGTATTGATCATATACAATTTTAGCCCCATTCTACTTGGAAATATCTTTTTTAAGGTATATTTCAAGCTTTCTGTATTTTCATACTCTTTGGCAAAATGATAATAAAAAGGCTTAGATAAGTTAATGCCTCCTTCAATTGAAACTCCTACATGATAAATCAAATACTCAATTCCCATCATAAAGAAATGATTATTAGGGTGCACATTCAATTCTTGCAATTCTACGCTATTCTTAATGGAGTCAGCATAATGCTGATAATGGCGAGTTCCAAAGCCCGCATACCATCTGAAATGTTCTTTAAAAGTAAAACCGAAACCAATACTCTGACTGAATACTAACTTTTTTTCTCCGCCTACAGGATGAGTTGTACTTCCCAGCTCATGAATACCAACTCCTGATCTGGCTAAAATAAAAGGGCTTCTACTTTTTTGGGATTTTGATTCTTTGGATGCTGCGATCTTAAGTTCTGTGGGAATGATAGCAAATGATATTACTGCTGAGTTCAACCCAAAATTAGGCAATTGAGTATGTCCATTAGAAGAATGTCTGTAACCAATCCCAATCCTTAAATCTTTATGCTTAAACATTGAAAAAGAGCGATAATACATCCATTGAAAGGCCCAATTTAAGTGACTACCTATAGATTTGTTTAATTCATTTTGTCTGTGTGTTTTGGTATGATAAGAGGCTCCAATTCCCCATTGAAACATGCCCTTTTTCATCCTGAGTCCTAAAACAGGCATTAAATTGATTTCATTACCATAAACAGAAGAATTACCTAAGTGATAAAATCCTGCATGGATTCCTAAGAGCGGGTAATTATAATATTGATTAGTGGCACTTTCTGATTTAGAACTTTTGTAATAAGTAATTGTCCCTCCAACTTTTAAACCAAATTTGGGTGAGTTCAAATAATTAGGAACAATAGAACCTAAAGAGATTTCAGGGATGAAATAATGACTTTCTTCCTGCCCCATGGACTTAAAACATAAAATTATCAATATGGATAAAAATAAAGATTTTAGTCTCATGCTTTGGGGGAGTATTTTTTAATCAACTTATGAAGAGGATATTTCTATTGCTGCCCATATTTTAAGTTTAAATCACATTGCAAAACTCTTAATTTAAAATTAATTCACAACGAATTTTTCTTTACCGATTACATAATCATCAGCATATAGTTCTAGTTGATAAACTCCTTCTTCGTATTCTTCGCCTCTATCATAAATGAATGAAAGTTCTTGTTGGGTATTATCAAAAAGTATTTCCTGCTTTGCGGTGTAAAACATTTCTTTGCCATCGATCATAAATGAGCCAGAACCAGTTGCTACATCAAATAATGCATTACCAAGTGGATTGATAACCCTTAAAATGATTTCTTTTCCCTCAGGTTGTGCTACATTATTTTCAGCTAAATTGAATTGAATTTTTAATTTTTCAATATGACGGGGCTTATACTCTTTATCATCTCTTTCACTTCCTCTTGAATTAATAGCGATAATTTTAATATTTTCGGCTTTCAGCCTGGAAGCCATTTCTACTTTATCTTCGAGCTCTTCTCTGTTATTTTTAAGCCTGGAAATGCTGTCATTTAGCACGTTTTTCTCTGATTTCAAATTGGTGTTTTCAGAAAGCAATTCTTTATTAATAGCTTCTAGTTTTTTGATTTTTTCATCCTGTAGATTCAGTAATTCTTCATAACCGCCTACTTTGTCTTTGTATCGCTGAATTTGGTTAGCTGCCCAATTGTTTGATTTCTTCAAATCCTCCTTTTCAGCTTCCAGATTTTTGCGGATAAGTTGAAGTTCAGTAATGTCGCCACCTAATGTTTCAATCTCTGAAATTTTTAAATCTAGTTGCGTGCTTATACTGTCAAGTTCGCTATAAGTTTCTTCTAAATTTTGCTGTAGTTGTTCATTTTCTTGCTCTGAATCAAGATAAAATTTGACACCAATTACGGCTACAATTACTACCAAGAAAGCGATGATTATAATTTTTCTATTGGAGTTTTTACTTTCTTTTTCTAACTCGCTATAATTTGATTTTTTTGATTCTTCTGCCATGATAGGTCCAACTTTTTAATAAGTTTGCTGAAGGAATTATAATATTGTACTACAAATAGTATAATTTCCTCGTTAAATACAAACTGCAAATTTAAACAAATATTATATTTTACCGCATGGAGTTAAATGAATCTTACTGGACAGCTCGATATAATAATAATCAACTCGGTTGGGATATAGGATATCCTTCACCCGCTATTACCCATTTTATGGACCAAGTGGAGGATATACAGGCCAAAATATTGATTCCGGGATGTGGAAATGCCTATGAAGCAGCCTATTTATGGGATAATGGATTTCAAAATGTTTACCTGCTAGATTTTTCTCCTATTCCACTTCAAAAGTTTTCAGAACAGAATCCTAAGTTTCCTCAAGAGCAATTATTGAATATCGATTTTTTTGAAATGGAAGGAAAATTTGATTTTATCATTGAGCAAACTTTTTTCTGTGCTTTAAATCCGAAGTTGAGAAGAAAATATGCTGAGAAGATGGTGGACCTCTTAAAGCCCAATGGCCTTTTAGTTGGATTGTTGTTCAATATTCCTCTTAATGATGATCATCCTCCTTTTGGAGGGAATCAAAAAGAATATGAACAATTGTTTTCTGATTATTTTGAAATTGAGAAAATGGAAATGGCTTATAATTCCATTCCTGAAAGGCAGGGGAGTGAGCTTTTTGTTAAAATGAAACCAAGGAATTAAAAATCTAAAACGTAATGTTGCTTCTGAAAATCAGGGTTAAAGAACAATAAACCTGCATCAAATAAATCAATGCTAGAAGTAACTTCCTTTCGTAACTTTAATTCATCCCAGGCTTTTTTCATACCGACCGACCAATGTATATCATCCATTATGTAAACAGATTGAGTTGTTAGATAGGGTAGTATCAAGTTAAAGTACTCAACACTAGCTTCATAAGTATGATTTGCATCTACATAAACTAAATTTATTCGAGGGTTTAATCTATTGAGCATCTCAGGAAGTAAATGGCCAATATCACCTTCATAATATTTTATGTTTTCTAAATCAGTATTAACCTCTTTTGCTATTTTCATGGCACTGGGATCTGCCTCAAAGGTATAAATGGAAGCATTTGAATTAGCTTTAGCCAAATAAGAAGTATTAATTCCTAAACTCGTGCCCAGTTCTATAGTATTTTCAAATTTGAAATCTTTGATTAATCGGAATAAGAATTGTGAAAATTTGGGAATCGACAGACTGTGTCGCGCAATGGATTTAATTTTTCTGGATTGAGAATTTTCTACTTTTGAGCCTGCTCCCAAATCAATTATTTGGATTTCAGATTCATCTTCTAGTAAGGCTTTTCTTTTATTTTCAATGCTTTTCCATTCATTTGAGAAAGCTTTTTTTTTAATAGTATTCAGGTGAAAGTGATAGAAAAAAGGGGAGTGGAGCGAGTGCTCGTCAGATTTTAGATGAAAATATCGGATGTATTCTTTTGCTAAAAAGAAATTCAATTTAGTTCAGTTTATAAGGCACAATCATATTGAATTCTGGAATTCTTACTTCAATTAATTGTCCGTCCAGCATTCTTTCCATAAAGTAATAGCCGTGCATTTTTCCGTATGGTGATTTCAAGTTGCATCCTGAAACGTAAGTATGTTTTTGTCCTGGCTCTAAGATAGGTTGTTGACCAATTACACCTTCACCTTCTACTTCTTTGATTTCAAAGCCCGCATCATGAATAAACCACTGCCTTCTGAGCAATTGTACAGTCTGGTCACCTTTATTTTCTATAACCACCTTATACGTAAATACATAGTGGAACTGAACCGGACTGCTGTACTCTGGCTGAAATTCCGTCTCGATGCTAACGTGTATACCTTTTGTTATTGACTGAACCATAATGTAAATATAGTTAAATCAACGACTCCGACACATGAATAGTTTATTGTTTTATTACATAGGGATAAAACTATTGTCTTTTTATATCTTTTTATAATTTTGGGAAAATAAAATCAATGGAAGTAAAAATCGAAAAGAGCTGGAAAGAAGTACTCTCAAATGAATTTGAGCAAGAATATTTTCAAAAACTGACAAGTTTTGTGAAGTCAGAATTTCAAAACAAAACCATTTATCCTCCTGCAAAAGAAATATTTAAAGCTTTCGATGTTTGTCCTTTTGATGAAGTGAAAGTAGTGATTTTAGGTCAAGACCCTTATCATGGAGCTGGCCAAGCCAATGGATTATGTTTTTCAGTTCATCCTGGAGTTCCTATGCCTCCATCATTAGTCAATATTTTTAAGGAGCGAAAAGCAGACTTAGGAAAATCCATGCCACCCAATGGAGATTTAACTGCTTGGGCAAAACAAGGCGTACTATTATTGAATGCTACATTGACGGTGGCTTCAAAATCCCCAGGTTCTCATCAGAAAAAAGGATGGGAAGAATTTACAGATGCGGCCATTCAAAAGCTTTCAGAAGAAAAGGAAAATTTAGTATTTATTTTATGGGGTGCTTATGCACAGAAAAAAGGTGCTGTCATTGACCGAAGCAAACATTTTGTGATTGAATCACCTCATCCATCGCCTTTTGCAGCACATAGAGGCTTTTTTGGCTCCAAACCATTCAGCAGATGTAATGAGTTTTTGGTGTCTAAAAATAAAGAACCTATTGATTGGTAGTTATGGATTAATTTTTTGGTCTAATTCTATACTCACCTTAACTCCATTGTTTTGCAAAGTTTCTAGGGTGTTTTTTAATTCCTCAGCTTCTTTTTTTCCGGATGTTTCAAAAATAATGCCGCGCATCCACAGATATTTTAATTGATTAAGGCTGACCAATTCCGGTGGAAATTTATGGATGTCATTAAAGGAGATATCCAAATCTTCTAGTTTTTTATAATTCAGAATGAATTCAGGAAAACCCTGGAAATAATTGTTATGAATATGAAAATCAGTAATATGCTCTAAGTCAGCTATGCTTTCTGGGAGATAAGAAATGCGGTTATGGTGAATGTAAAATTCTTTTAGCGATTTCAATTTTCCTATACTTTCAGGTATGCTATAGAACCGATTATGTGCAATATAAAGTCTTTCCAGGTTTTTAAGATTACCTATTTCCTGGGGAAGTTTTTCAATAGTATTAAAATATAAGTCTAGTTCAATTAAGTTTGTCAAGTTGAAAATAAATGGAGGTAAGCTGTCTAAATCATTTTTATAAAATGAAAGAACTTCCAATTTCTTTAAGCTTCCTAAGGCAGGGTCAATCAAATCACTTTTAACATCATTTTCAGCAAATTGCAAATCCACTAAATCTTTTAATAAGCCAATCCCATCAGGAATTGCATTTAAATTATTGAAGGATAAAACTATGTATTTCAAATTATCAACTGAGTCTGCCGCTAAATTATTAATATCAATATTGTTTCTTGACAGATTGAGGTGCTCTAGTTTTTCAAGCTTTTCAAGATGAAATTCAGTATCAGCCCTAAAATCATTTCTTGCGAAATCAATTTCTTTTAGGTTTTTGAGCTTGTGGAAATCTTTTGGAATAGGAGAGTAGGGGCTATCTCTATAAACTAATTCGGTGATATTTGTATTCTTTTTGAATTGGATACTTTTATTGGGCGCATGGTTATAAATCCTGATGGTTTCTAAGCTATCCATTCCAAAGATACTCCAATTTAACAACCATGGAATTTTCTTAACCGAAGTATTTACTAATTCAATTTCTTTAAGGTTTTTACATTTTAATAATTTTAAAACAGGTAGTCTTTTAATATCTCTGCCCTCAAAAGAAATATGAGTTATGGTATCAAATTGATGCGTATTTTGTAATTGAGATGCTTTCGTATAATTCTCATTTTGTTCGCGGATGTAATACTCAAATTTTGGAATTTGCTTTAACAAAGCATAAGCAGAATCATAACCTATGAAGTTATCGGTATCCTGATAACTGCTATCCACTAATTCTCTTTTAAAAACTCCATTTTCAACACTGATCTTAAAACCATTCGTCATGATCATTCTGTAATGATGATAATCGATAGAATCTTGTTTTTTATAAAATTTATAAGATTTTTGTGCTATCGAAATGTGGCTAATGACCACAATGAATGTTATTAAAAGCGCTGTTTTTTTCATAAATCTATCCATTTAAAACTAAATATATAGTATTTAATTAATAGTGACAAATTTAATTTTAGATTCTTTTAAAGAGGGATAAAGCCAGAAAGTGAAAAAACACTTAATAAAGCTATCAAAATCCATTAAAATAACCTATTTTTGACCTTTTGGTAAAAACACTATGAGTACAGAAAAAGATAACAAGAACAAAGAATATTCAGCGGGTAATATTACCGTTTTAGAAGGTTTAGAAGCAGTAAGGAAAAGACCAGCCATGTATATTGGTGATGTTGGATTTAAAGGACTTCACCATATGATTTGGGAAGTAGTGGATAACTCCATCGATGAAGCCATGGGAGGTTATTGTACAAAAATTACTGTTGAAATTAATGAAGATAATTCAGTTACAGTAATGGATGATGGTCGTGGTATCCCAGTGGATATTCATGAAAAGGAGGGTCGTTCTGCATTAGAAGTTGTAATGACCGTACTTCACGCTGGTGGTAAATTTGATAAAGATTCTTATAAAGTATCAGGTGGTCTTCACGGTGTAGGGGTTTCTTGTGTGAATGCTTTGTCTACCATGCTGAAAGCAACGGTTTACAGTCGCGATGGAAAAATTTATGAGCAAGAATACTCTGAAGGTTTTCCAAAAGCACCTGTTAAACCAGTAGGTGAAACCGATATAACAGGAACTAAAATCCAGTTTAAACCTGATAATACTATATTCATTGAGTCCGAATTTAAATATGAAACGGTTGCTTCTCGTTTGAGAGAATTAGCTTATTTGAATGCTGGAATCAAAATAAAATTACAAGATCATAGAGATAAAGACGAAGAAGGCAATTCTAAAGAAGAAAATTTCTTCTCAGAGGGTGGTTTATTGGAGTTTGTCCAGTACTTGGATGTTAGTAGGGAAAAATTAATTCCTGAACCAATTTATATGGAAGGGGAAAAGAACAATGTCCCAGTTCAAGTTGCTTTAAATTACAATACTTCGTACAGCGAGAATGTTGTTTCTTATGTTAATAACATTAACACAATTGAAGGCGGTACACACGTTTCAGGTTTTAGAAGAGCATTGACTAGAACGCTAAAAAGTTATGCGGATAAATCAGGACTCTTAGAGAAACAAAAAATTGAAATAACAGGAGATGATTTCCGTGAAGGATTAACGGCTATTATTTCAGTTAAAGTGCAAGAGCCTCAATTTGAAGGTCAAACCAAAACTAAATTAGGTAATTCGGATGTAATGGGTGCAGTAGAAAGCTGTGTATCTGAAACCTTGCAGTATTTCTTGGAAGAAAACCCCAAGGCAGCAAAAACCATTGTTCAGAAAGTAATCTTAGCAGCTCAGGCAAGAAATGCAGCTAAGAAGGCTAGAGAGATGGTTCAAAGAAAGAACGTCATGACTGGTTCTGGATTGCCTGGTAAGCTAGCTGATTGCTCTGAAAAGGATCCTGCATTATGCGAAATATACTTGGTTGAGGGAGATTCTGCCGGTGGTTCAGCAAAACAAGGACGTGACCGTAATTTTCAAGCTATTCTTCCTTTGAAAGGTAAAATTTTGAATGTAGAAAAAGCACAAGAGCATAAGATTTACGATAATGATGAGATTAAAAATATTTTAACAGCATTAGGTGTTCGTATTGGAACTGTGGATGATGAAAAAGCGCTTAATCTTGAAAAATTAAGGTATCATAAAATCGTAATCATGACCGATGCTGATATTGATGGATCTCACATTCGTACTTTAATTCTTACACTTTTCTTCCGCTATATGCGCGAACTTATTGATCTAGGATATATATATATAGCACAACCACCATTGTATTTAATTAAAAGAGGTAAAACAGAACGCTACGTCTTTACCGAGGACGAAAGGGTAGAAGTAGTAAAAGAAATTTCTCCTGATGGAACTGAAGGTGCAGTACATTTACAGCGATACAAAGGTCTGGGTGAAATGAATCCTGACCAATTGTGGAATACTACTATGGATCCAAAGACTAGAAAAATGAAACAGGTATCTATAGAATCTGCGGCTGAAGCCGATCACTTATTTAGTATGTTAATGGGAGATGAAGTGCCGCCTAGAAGGGAATTCATAGAGAAAAATGCAAAATATGCTAAGATAGATATTTAAACATTTTGAATAAATCATTATTATTAAAGCCTGAGCATAATAGTTCGGGCTTTTTTGTTTTCTAAATTTTAAAGTATGATTCAAACTGCCAATAGAATTGAAAGTATTGAGGAATATTAT
>NZ_JAGXGF010000033.1 GCF_024636815.1 Marivirga sp. | reverse complement strand
TGGATTTTTCTATCCGGTAGTACCAAAAGAGCAAGCAAGAATAAGGGTTCAATTATCCGCAGCTCATGATAAAGAGCATTTGGACAAAGCCATTGAAGCTTTTACTAAAGTGGGGAAAGAATTGAATATTATATAAAAAAGTTCCGGAGCAAGTTTTAAAAACTTGCTCCGGTTTAACTATTCAACATACAAATCACAAATGATATATAGCTTCCTGTTTAGCTTCATATATCTTAAACATTGCTTTAATATATTCCTCCATTTCCTCAGAAACAGTTTTTATTTTATTGGTTACTTCTTTCAAATCCTCAATTTCGAATTTATCCATATCAATCAAATTGGTCAGGCCTTTCATCGTAACTACAGGTCTTCGCATGACATGAGAAATATCAAAAATTATTTGGTCTAGAACACTGCCATAGGCTTTCTGTACAGTGAAATCTTCAAGTACTCCCAGACATCTATATTGTCCTGACCTCACTTCAGTAATATGTATCTTAATTAAGAAATATTTCTTTTCTCCTCTGGAATTTGAGCAAGAATACACATATTCAATATTTTGTTGATCCTTAATTTTATTTATTAATGAATAAAAATCTGAAGTAGTAATACCCAATAATTTAGCTACTCTTTTTTCAAGGGTACAATCTTCATTAAAAGCCGGGTGCTTTCTCATCAGTATTTTGCTAAAATTACCGTGTACCAATTCTTCATTTTGATTAATCTCAAACTCAAAAAAGGAAGCAGGAAGGCTTTCCAAATTAATATTATTAGAAAGGCTCTTTTTTTGATCATTTAGATAATCATGAAATAACTTATTAACATACACCCCTATTGATTCCATCTGTTTTATTAAAAAATCAAACGGTTTGTGATCGGTAGCGGATAATATAACACCCAACAATCCTTTTACTCTATTATTAACATCCAGGATTGGATAAATAAGCAATTGTTCATTATCAACATAAGCTTTGAAAAAAGTAATATTCTGAAACAGAGTATGGAGCTTTACATTAGGAACGTAAATAACTTCCTGATTGAGCTTTGAAAATCGTGAATTAAAAAGCTGACAATCAACATCAAGTTGAGCATGAGATTGCTTTTCCTGATCATAAAGTTGGTGATAATCTTCTTCCCATAAAATTAAAAAAGACTGAGGAGCTAGTGAAAGTTCAGAGAGCATCTTCAAAACCGGATTCATTTTCTGGTGTAAAATCTGGCACCTAGGCTGAAAGTAAGGGTTACTGTAAAATTTAGGTAAGCTCATAGGCAAGAGGTTTTGAAATTGTATACACCCTATATTACATAAGTATTTATTTAGTTTCCTTAATCAAAAAAACCCTCAAAGACGGGACAAATGATATCTTAACAACAATAGGGGAGAAGTTAGCTATCATTTTACATGTCCCGTCTTATCGGGTGATGTCGTTAAATATATAAAAAGGTCTTGGTTGAATGCGCAATGCATTATTCCTTAACGACATTTCAAAGGTAGCAGAAGCTCTATTTATAAAAAACACCTTTTTGGGGGTATTTGAAACTTTTATTAGGGTATTTTTTATACCCTTTTAAGGGTATATATTTTACATTTAAGGTATTTAGTCTCAAAAAGCTCAGAAGTTCAACTAAAAATAAAAAAAGCTAGAACCTATTATAATACACTGTATTTCAATTACTTAAATAACTAAGGTACCAAAACAAACTCCTCCTACAAAACTGAAAATAGAAGCTAAAAACCCCTCTTATAGCAAATATATACCCGTTTTATTGTTAATCTGCTACCCTATTTCTAACAAAAAGAAACCTATAAAATAAATTAAAAAACCCATAAACAGGTGTTTCTCAGTAATTTAAATAAGCCTAATATTGTAACATCATTAATCGGAAACACTTAACAACAATAATATGAAAGCTTTAAAAACAATTAAGTACGCATTAGTAATCGCAGCAATCTTCACTTTTTCAGCTTGTGAATTAATTGAAGAGCCTAATATGGATAGCACTACTTGTACGGGATGTACTGAGCCAGAACATGGCGAAATTGAAGAGTAAAAGTTATAAAATTTTATTTTCGACCTCATTGTTGTAATTTTATACAGCAATGAGGTCTTTTTATATATCAATAATTTTTTATTTAATTTCAGTTACACTTTTATCTGCCCAAGAAACTGAGAATTTTTATTTTAATAAAGCTAAGGAGCTAAGGTCTTCTAATCAGTTTGACTCATCTTTTGAATATTTTCAAAAAGCAATAATCCAATTTGGTGAAAATAATGATTCAGTAGGAATTGCAATATCTTATAATTACTTAGGCCTCATTTCAAATAATTTAAATAATCGTAAAAATGCTTTAAAATATTTCTATAAAGCTATCAAAGTCAATAAAAGCATTAAAAACTACGATGGATTGATAGGTAATTATAATAATCTTGGAAATTACTATTGGTCTGAGGATACAAAACTATCCCTTCAATATTATCAAGAGGCTCAAAAACTATTACCAATTGGAATAAGAGATAAAAAATCTGCTATTATAAATATGAATATTGGAACTATATTTTCATCTAGAGATGAAGAATTTTTCAATTACGATTCTGCAGTATATTATTACTTAAATTCTTTAGAATCTTTCAAAGCAATTAAAGATTCCTCCAACCTCTCTTCATTATATCATAATCTAGGATTTCTCTATGAAGAAAAGGGAAATTTTGAGGCTGCGTTGAATAGTTTTAAAAAATCAGTTGCATTAAAAGTAAACTTGAAAGATCAATTTGGTTTAGCCAATAGTCATATGGGGCTTGGAAATATCTATCTTAAACAAAAAAATTTCAAAGAAAGCCTAGTTCAATATGAAAAAAGTTTAGCCTTAGCAGAGTATTTAGGTGATCCGAACCGAAAGATGAACCTCTATTCCAATATGGTAAAGGCTAAAATGGGGATAGGTGCTGTCGAGGAAGCTTCCGTTCTTTTCCAGGAATACAACCATTTACGGGATTCTCTTTTCGATAGCGAGAAAATGCAAGAAGTTAAGGACCTGGAGACTAAGTATGAAACTGAAAAGAAGGAAGCAGAGATTAGGGAACAACAACTGGCCATTGAACAGAAAAATTTCCAAAAAAACCTTTTTCTGGGTTTAAGCCTATTATTAGTGGTCTTAATTATCTCCACTATTTGGTTTTTTCTTCAAAAACAGGAGTATTTGAAAAAGTTGAAGAATGAGGAAATCTCCAATATGAAAACCGAACAGGAGCTAAAAGAGCTAAATGCTATGATGCATGGGCAGGAGGAAGAAAGAAACCGCATTGCCAGCGATTTGCACGACCGTTTGGGTGCAAGATTATCTTCTATCAAACTGCTATTTCAATCGGAGCAAAATGAGACCACTTCTAATTTAAAACGTAAATTGTTAGATAATATTAATGAAGCTATAAAAGAAACCAGAGAAATATCTCATAATCTTTCCACTGATATGTTGACTCGTTTTGGTATTGAAACGGCCTTGAAAGATATGGTGAGAACCATCAACGAAGCTGAAAAAATCAAGGCAGAAATAGCGATTTACGGTTTACAGAAAAGATTGCCATTGGAGGTAGAGCGTAATATTTACCATATATCGCTGGAATTAATCAATAATACCATCAAACATGCCAAGGCTGAGAAAATTATCCTTCAAATTAGTCAGACAGATGGGGAAATTAATGTATTCTATGAAGATGACGGAAAAGGTTTTGATGTTCAGAATATAGCTGATTCCGGCATGGGCATGCGTAGTATTTATGCCAGAGTCAATACTATTAATGGAGCGGTTTACTTCAATTCAAAACCAGGAAAAGGCATTAATGTAGTGATGACCATACCTGTTGAAGAAAGAAAAACAACAGAAGAAAGTAATACGGATAATTCCGTAAAATCTAAAATGGCGTAATGGCTAAAGCGTTTTGATGGTTAGTACCGTCTAATCGCTAATCTCTAAAGCCTGCAGTTTCACCTACCGGTCAGACGGTTTGGAACCGTGCGTCAGACCGAGAGCCGGCTTCAAGTGATTTGATTAATAAATTAATCACAAAATCCAGCCTATATTTTTACCTTTGCAATCTATGAAGAAATTACGCATTGTTTATATGGGCACGCCAGATTTTGCGGTGCCTTCCCTCAAGATTTTAGTAGAAAACAATTACGATATTGCCGCTGTCATCACTGCTCCAGATAAACCAAAAGGGCGCGGGCAGAAGTTATCGCAGTCTCCTGTTAAAGAATATGCTGAGTCTGCAGGCCTTAAAATCATGCAACCTACTAATTTAAAAGATTCTGATTTCCAATCTGAATTGGCTTCTTTGCAGGCAAACTTACAAATCGTTGTGGCTTTCAGAATGTTGCCAGAAGCGGTTTGGAATATGCCTGAAATAGGGACTTTTAATCTGCATGCTTCCCTCCTTCCGCAATACAGAGGCGCTGCCCCCATTCATTGGGCAGTAATGAACGGCGAGGCAGAAACAGGTCTCACCACTTTTTTCTTAAAACATGAAATTGATACCGGTAGCATCATTTTACAAGAAAAAGAAACTATTACTAAAACTGATACAACTGGTGAGCTTTATGGAAGATTAATGGAAAAAGGAGCTCAGTTGGTTTTAAAAACAGTAAAAGCCATAGAGAATGAAGATTATAAACTCACTGCTCAAGATGAAAACCAAACTTTGAAACATGCACCTAAACTATTCAAAGAAAATACTGAACTAGAATGGAATGAACCGGCAGAAAAGTTGTACAACTACATTAGAGGATTAAACCCATTCCCTACTGCTTGGGCTATCCTAAACGATAAAAAATATAAAATCCATCAAAGCTCAATTGTTGATCCTAATACGGAAGGAGAAATAGGGAAGATCATAACAGATCATAAAAGCTATCTTCATGTTCAATGTAATCCGGGTATATTAGCTTTGGAAGTGATTCAGCCTGAAGGAAAAAAGAGAATGGCGGTCGCTGATTTTTTTAGGGGGAATGATATTTGAGCTTAATTGAAGTCTATACAGAATCTACTTTTGAATCCTTTTCACTATTAAATCAGCCGTAATTTGAGAAGTATTTTCTTGGCCTAACATTTCTTTAAGCAGTTTGTAATCTTTCATAATGGTTTCTCTTTTTTCGCCACCAATTAAGATTTTCTGAAATTCATTTTTGAGGTTTGATGGATTGAATTCATCTTGAATCAATTCTCTAACTGCTTCCTTATCTAGAATCAAATTCACTAAGGAAATGAACTCTACTTTTACCACTCTTTTGGCAATAGCAAAGGAAATTTTACCGGTTTTATAAACCACTACTTGAGGCACTTCAAAAAGAGCTGTTTCCAAAGTAGCTGTTCCGGAAGTCACTAAGGCAGCTTTAGAATGAGAAAGTAAGTCATAGGTCTGTCTCTTATACACATCT
>NZ_JAGXGF010000032.1 GCF_024636815.1 Marivirga sp. | reverse complement strand
GGTATAGATGGTATTGATCTTGGATCTGCTGGAAATTATGTGATACTTTCCAAAACAGCTATCAATAATAGTGGAACGTCAGCTATAACTGGAGATTTAGGTCTTAGTCCTGCTGCAACTTCTTATATTACTGGATTAGCATTAACCAATAATACTGGATATGCAACTTCTGCACAGGTTACTGGACAAGTTTATGCCTCAGATATGGCAGACCCTACTCCTATGAATTTAACTACTGCGGTAGAAAATATGATCACAGCTTATAATAATGCTGCCGGAAGATCAGAAACTGACTTCTTAGAATTGGGTGCAGGTAACATAGGTGGAAAAACTTTAACATCTGGTGTTTATAAATGGACTAATACTGTGACTATCCCTTCGGATGTTACGATATCAGGAAGTTCAACTGATGTTTGGATTTTCCAAATTGCAGAAGACCTTACTATGAGTTCTGCTACAAGCATTATTTTAGAAGGAGGCGCTCAAGCCAAAAATATTTATTGGCAAATAGCCGGTCAGGCAACTTTAGGAACTACAGCACATTTTGAAGGAATTATCCTATCGATGACTGGAGTTACTTTACAAACAGGTGCATCAATGAATGGTCGTGCTTTAGCTCAAACTGCTGTTATACTTGATGGAAATGCAGTTACACAACCTGCTCAATAAGACGCTATAATTAATTCAAATTATTAAAATAGAAGTTGTCCAAAGCAACTTCTATTTTTTTTACCCCCTTCATATCATCAAAACACCCCCAATTATAAACAAATATTAATCAAATTTCTAAGTGTGTCATTTTAATGTATTAGCCAAGATATCTGAATCTATCAATTAAATCAGACCACGAAATTATAGTACCAATTGAAAAAAGATAATACTTAAAGGTCATTAGTAATTGTTCCATATTAAATCTATAAACCATAGTTCTTCAGCAAATACCAATCTTACTATCATTATTTAGCAGTGTATTTTTTTTATAATATTACAATTCAATTATTATAATATTATTACTTAATATAATTTAAGTGTATTTTACTTACACATATGAGCTTTGTTTTATTTAACACACCAAAATTTTTGACACTACTATAGGTTAAATATCTTAATAATACCCATAAAGCTCTCTTTTTAGAAATTATTTTTACCCACTCCATATCACCACATATGTATCACAGACCAATTTTTCATAATAAATAACAAATAAATTAAAAAATAATCACCAAAAAGTCAGTTTTAATTAAAAAAATTACGTACAAAAACATGAACCTAAAGTAGGCTAAAGTTTAAAAATATATTAAACGTTAGTATGATGAAAAAACTATATATCAAATACATGGTCAGTTTGCGATGCAAATTAGTGGTCAAGGAAGAGTTAAATAAACTGGGTCTTCATTGTGCTGTATTAAATCTGGGCGTTGTGGAAATTCTAGAAGATATTACTGAGTCTCAATGTGAACAACTAAAAACAAATTTGATGAAATCAGGACTAGAATTAATGAGCGACAAAAAAAGTATTCTTATTGAAAAAATAAAAAATGTCGTCATCGAAATGATTCATTATTCCAATGAATTACCAAAAGAAAATTATTCTTGTTATATAAGTGAAAAATTGGGTTATGACTATACCTACTTAGCCAATATTTTTTCTGAGGTAAAAGGGATTACCATTCAACAATTCATCATTAACCACAAAATTGAAAAAATAAAGGAATTCTTGCTATATGATGAGCTCACTCTTTCAGAAATTTCCTTTAAGATGCATTATAGTAGTGTAGCACACCTTTCCAATCAATTCAAAAAGAATACAGGTCTATGCCCTTCTTATTATAAACAAATGAAGAATAGTAGAAGTAAAACCCTTGAAAGTATATAGTTGTTTTATCAAAACATTAATAGTATAATACATGATATATGCTAAAAATCACTTTTTAAAATACATTAACTCATTTAAAAAATAAATTGTAAAGCTTCTAAAGACCAATATATAATAATGATTTCAATATTAATGGAGATTGGAGTGCTATAACGGAACCCTAATTATAAATCCATTTGATAATGAAAAGCAAAATAAGCCTTAAAAAAAAGCCGAGTAAAAAGGGGCAGGAAATCAAAATCCTGCCTTTTTTTTATATAATATTTTAAGCAGATAAATGTGTGAATCATGTAATCATACATACTAAACATGTAACATATTTCCTCTTGTAGTTTCCAACTTTACTTATACTTAATCCCTTTGAGAAACATAAAAAAATGAGAACCTTTAAAATATTAGCAATAGCTGCTGCCGCAATGACTTTTTCAAGTTTTGCAATGGCACAAGAAGATGATTACGCCTTTCAAGAAAATCTCAAATTAGGCATTAAAGCAGGACTAAATTATTCAAACGTTTATGATGCTAATGAAGAGTCATTTAATGCAGATGGCAAATTTGGATTTGTGGGAGGTCTGCTTTTACACATACCAATAGGCGATTTTTTAGGATTTCAACCAGAGGTCTTATATTCACAGAAAGGTTTTAAAGGAAATGGAACATTATTTGGAAGTAATTATAGTTTTACCCGAACCACTTCCTTTATTGATATCCCACTTCAATTCGCATTAAAGCCTACAGAGTTTTTAACGATTCTTGCAGGTCCTCAATATTCCTTTCTCATAAAACAGAAAGATGAGTTCGAAAGTAGCTTTGGCACAGCCGCTCAAGAGGAAGAAATTAGAAATGATAATATCAGAAAAAATATTCTTGGCGTAATTGCCGGAATAGATATCAATGTAGATAATATAATCATAGGATTACGCATGGCTTGGGATGTTCAAAATAATAATGGAAATGGAACATCAGATACACCCAGATACAAAAACGTTTTATTTCAAACTACAATAGGATACACTTTATTTAAATAAAAAAAACATGAACAACATTCTTTACATTATCGCAGTAATTTTAATTATCCTTTGGCTTATTGGCTATCTTGGATTCAACGCTGGTGGATTAATTCACATACTTATTGTCATTGCAGTAATAGCAGTGCTTTTAAGAGTAATTGGAGGAGGGAAATTCCTAAGATAAGACATAGTATTCTTATGTGTTTAAATTCTTGCAATTGTAAACATGCGATTTGTGCAATACATAGGCATAAAGGTGTAATACTTTATACAGCAACAGCCACCATATTTGTATACTAACAATTCAAGTAGAAAATCTAATATAACTCAAATGAAAATACTAACTAAAAAAAATAAATTCAAAGTAGTGAAAACCCTGGCTGTAACTTTAGCCATGGGTGCAACAGTATTATTTACTAGTTGTGATTCATCATCGGAAAATCTGGAAAACGCAAAAGAAGATGTGTACGAGGCAAAGGAAGATTTAAACGAAGCTCAGAAAGAATATGCTGAGGAAGTAAAACAGTTCAGAGCAGAAGCAGAAAGAAAAATAAATGAAAATGAAAGAAAACTTTCTGAGATTAATGCTAAAATAAAAAATAGCGAAAATGAACTTAATGAAGATAATGAAAAACAGATTGTAGTATTAGAACAAAGAAATAAAGATCTTAAAATCAAAATGGCGGAATACGAGCCTAAATCAAGAGAAAATTGGTCGTCATTCAGAGCTGAATTTAAAAGGGATTTGGATAGACTAGGAACTAGCTTGAAAGACTTTACAATAGAAGATTAAACATACGTTTCTAATTAAAAAGGGGCTGGGAAATCCAGCCCTTTTTTGTTAAAACAAATAGAGTTATGAAAACTAATGAATTAAAAAAATCTGTGACACATATTACGGTGGGAATAATAGATTATCTTCCTAATTCTGTAGTGAATCAAACGATATTAAAAAAACTAACAGGGAGCATCAGTGTAATGTCCTTCGACACTGGTGAAGGCCAAGCAGAAAAGATCTCCCCTTTTGATAGCTATGCTCAAATCATTGATGGCCAGGCTGAAATTGTAATAGATGGTAATTCTTTCATTTTAAATATTGGCCAATCTATTATTATTCCCGCCCATAAATCTAATTATATAAAAGCAAATGGTCGTTTTAAAATGATATCAACCATTATTAAAAGCGGTTACGAACAGGAATTTTTAATATAAAACCTATTCTAGGGCTTGCTTAAAAACAGATAATAGATCAAAAATGAACTTTCTATCTTTTTTGACTGTGATTATTGCCTAATAGGTTTTCAGCAAGCGCAAGCTTTTTTAGAGTTAATATCCATAATATTTGCACTAGAAAATCAAAAATTGATTTTCTAGTGCTCTAGCCTCAAGCTCCTCTTCTATTAAATTTAATTTGTCAAAAGAAGGCTTCTCATGATAATTAATTTAGCATCAAACCCCTTCTTTATAACTTTAAAAGTTATTTCATAAAAATTTTACAGCAAAAAAACCTCAAAAAAAATACTTTAATCAAGACAATCCGCAAGCTGGCAGACCTCCCAACACCCAAGGCTGGCCCGCTGTTTTGACCTCCATCGCTCCCCTTCGAGCAAGACTTGTCTCGTATTTATCGGGATTTTATTTGGTCTAGAGATTTCTATTTATGAAGAGCACCAAAAAGAAAAGCCGGATCGTTAAACCCGGCTTTCTTAACCTAAACCAAAACTACTCACTATGAAAAACTAAACACTAAACTTTATCGACCACTAATTTGTAATTAGGATCCTCTATTACATTAACATCAATTATTTTATCTGCATTCTTAAGCAACTTTCTACAATCAGAACTTAAGTGTTTCAAATGCACTTTCTTTCCAACTTTCATATATCTTTCAGTGATTTTATTTAAGGCTTCTATTGCTGACATATCCACAACTCTACTTTCCTGAAAATCAATTATTACTTCTTCAGGATCGTTCATCACATCAAATTTATCATTGAAAGCCGCAACTGACCCAAAAAATAATGGGCCATAAATTTCATAATGCTTTACACCTTCAGCATCTACACTTTTTCTAGCACGAATTCTTTTGGCATTGTCCCAAGCAAAAACCAAAGCCGCTATTATTACTCCCACTATTACAGCTAAAGCTAAATTATGAAGGATAATAGTCACTAAAGTCACCAATACCATCACCAAAATATCTGATTTTGTCATTTTATTCAGAGTCTTCAAACTAGCCCACTCAAATGTTCCGATAGCCACCATGATCATCAAACCAGTTAGGGCTGCCATCGGAACCAATTCAATATATGAAGAACCAAACATGATAAAGACCAACAACATCACTGCCGCTACTATACCTGATAATCTGGCCCTGGCTCCATTGGAGATATTAATTAAACTTTGACCCAACATGGCACAACCACCCATACCGGAAAATAAACCCGACAGAATATTGGCAGTGCCTTGTGCTACTGCTTCTTTATTTCCTCTCCCTCGGGTTTCAGTGATTTCATCAATAATATTAAGCGTCAAAAGGCTCTCAATCAAACCTACGGCAGCCATTATAGCTGAGTAAGGCAGTATAATCATCAATGTCTCCCACTTTAATGGAATATTAGGAAGATGGAAAGGCGGAAAACCACCCTTTATGGAAGCAACATCTCCTACTGTTTTGGTATCGATTCCAAAGTAAACGACTACTCCAAAAACTGTTAATATCGCAACAAGAGATGAAGGCACTACCTTAGTTAATTTAGGTAAGCCCCAAACAATTAGCATAGTACCAAATACCAAAGCTAATAAAATATATAAAGGTTCACCAGCTAACCAATTGCCTGATGCATCTTTAAATTGAGCCAGTTGTGAAGTAAAAATAATGACAGCCAATCCATTCACAAATCCAAAAATCACTGGGTGTGGAACTAGGCGCATAAACTTACCTAACTTCAAAAATCCAGCCGCTACTTGAATTAAGCCTGAAAGAATTACTGCTGCTAAAACATATTCAATACCATACTTTTGGGCTAAAGCTACGATAACTACGGCTATAGCTCCAGTAGCTCCTGATATCATTCCGGGGCGACCGCCTAAAATAGCGGTCACTAATCCCATTACAAAAGCAGCATATAAACCAGTTAAAGGAGATAACCCAGCCACAAATGCAAAAGCAACAGCTTCAGGAATTAAAGCCATCGCAACTGTCACCCCCGAAAGGACCTCAGTTTTGTAATCTACTTTTTGTGAAAGATCAAATAATTTAAAATATTGCTTCATGCGCTCAAAATTGGCTTTTACTGTTGAAATAATTTAGCCATCTCCCAAATGAGCGCGCAAAGGTAGGGGTTTATTTTTAAAAATAAATCTAAATGAAAAAAATATTATAGTTTTTTTGGTGATAGAGCTAGCTCCAGAGATTAGTACGCAGTTGACAATATACAATTGACAGAAAGGTCAACACTATTCTTGATGCTTTACAATTAAACTTTCTCTAAGGCCTGCTCAATATCCCAAATTAAATCTTTTGCATCCTCCACTCCCACTGAAATTCTCACTAGGCTTGAAGTAATGTTGATTTTATTTCTTAATTCTTCATTGACATCTGAGTGTGTCATAGTGGCTGGGTGTTCCGCTAGAGATTCTGTACTCCCTAAACTTACAGCAAGTTTTATCAATTTTGTACTGTTTAAGAATTTGAAGGCTTCTTTTTCTCCTCCCTGGATATCAAAAGCCAACATAGCACCATTAGAACTGCACTGCTTTTTGAAAATTTCGTATTGGCGCCCGTCTTCAGGTTTTAAATTCCCTAAATAATAAACTTTCTCCACCTTAGGATGAGTATTTAAGAAATTAGCAACTTCTTCAGCATTTGCGGCTTGTTTTTCCATTCGAATCTTTAACGTTTCCAAACTTCTCATTAACAACCAGCCTGTATGTGGACCCGCCATATTTCCCATAAAAGTTCTAAAACCTTTTACTCTTTTTATCAAACCAGCTGCCCCTAAGCATGCGCCAGCCACTAGATCACTATGCCCACCAATATATTTTGTAGCAGAATAGATTACCAAATCAGCGCCTAATTGCAATGGATGTTGCCAAACTGGGCCCATATAGGTATTATCAACACCTATGTAAATAGGTTCCTCCTCAGTCTGTAATTCGTTAGCGATTTCTCTGAACATCCCTATATCCACTAATGCATTGGTTGGGTTAGCAGGGGTTTCCAGATAAATAAAACCGATTCTATCCTTCATTCCACTTGCTTCAATTTCTTGCATTACCTCGGCTTTATCCTGATAAGGGTTCACTCCTATTGATTGAATTCCCCATTTTGGTAAAACATGATTGATGAAATGATCTGTTCCTCCATAAACGGGTACAGAATGTAAAAGCACATCACCAGGATTCAAGAACTCCATCAACATACTACTGATAGCTCCCATTCCACTTTCGAATATAGCAGCATCTTCTGCTCCATCCCAAAGACATAATCTATCTTCAGTTATTTGTAAATTAGGATTATTTAATCGGCTATAAATCAAACCTAACTCTTCCTCATCAGTTTTTTCACGCTTTCCGTAAGCAACTTCAAAAAATGCTTTACCGTCTTCTGCTTTCTTAAAAGCAAAGGTTGAAGTCTGAAAAATTGGACATTTGATTGCCCCTTCTGATAATTCCGGCTTATAACCGAATGACATCATTTGACTCTCAGGTGAAAAAGAATGCTCGCTC
>NZ_JAGXGF010000031.1 GCF_024636815.1 Marivirga sp. | reverse complement strand
TTTGGTTGGCAGTTTGGATGCCGTTGCTGTTGCTGTTTCGCACCTTTTAAATCATCAAAATCAACTCATCATTTTACACGATAAGGAAGAAGCTGCCTATTTTCAAAATGATTTGCAAAACTTACTTGACTTCAAAGAACCTTTACTTTTTCCTACATCTTATAAAAGAGCATATCAATTTGACGAAACTGAAAATGCCAATGTTTTGATGCGGGCGGAAATCCTAAACCGCATTAACAATAAGACCTCGACCGGTGAAATTATCGTCACTTATCCAGAAGCGCTATCGGAAAAAGTTATCAATAAAAAGTCGTTAAAGTCTAATACGTTCACTGCCAAAGTGGGTGAAAGTTTCGATGTGGAATTCATTGCTGAATTATTACAGACCTACGATTTTGAGCCTACCGATTTTGTCTATGAACCCGGTCAATATGCCATCCGAGGTGGAATAATTGATATATTTTCCTATGCCAGCGATGAGCCCTACCGAATTGAATTATTCGGAAATGAAATTGATAGCATCAGAACCTTTGATGTGGCTTCTCAGCTTTCCACAGAAACAGTAAAGCAAATCAACATCATTCCTAATGTTCAGACCAAGTTATTGGAAGAACGTAGAGAATCTTTATTGGAGTACATCCCGAACAATACCAAAATTTGGTTTAAGGATTATAATCAAACACTGGATATTCTTCAGCAGTACTTCGATAAGGCCTCACATTCTTTTCAGGAAATTTTAGATAGCACGCATCAGACCAAGGTCGTTTTAGAACCAGAAATGTTGTTCGAAACTCCAGAAAGTTTCAAAAAAGGATTAGAAAAATATCTGAAAGTAGAATTTGGAAATCGTTTCTATTTGAAAGCTGATAAGGAATTTGAATACCAGGCTAAGCCTCAGCCTTCTTTCAACAAAAATTTCGACTTAATAGCCGAAAATTTATCCAGCAATCAGGAAGCGGGTTTGGTCAATATCATTTCTTCTGAATCCTTAACGCAAACTGCGCGCTTAAAAAATATCTTTGAGGAAATTGACCCTTTCATCAAATTCCAATCTTTACCTCATACTTTAAGGGCTGGGTTTATAGATGAACAGCTGAAACTAGCCTGCTATACCGACCACCAAATATTCGAGCGTTTCCATCGGTACAAAACCAAAGACAAGCAAAGCAAATCAAAAGCCATCACCATTAGGGAACTCAAAAATCTTCAACCTGGAGATTTTGTAACGCACATCGATTATGGAGTGGGCCGTTTTGCGGGCATGGATAAGGTGGACAATAACGGTAAAAAGCAAGAGGTCATCCGCTTGATCTATCGGGATAATGATCTGCTTTATGTCAGCATTCATGCCCTACACAAAATATCAAAATACAGCGGCAAGGAAGGAAATACTCCCACCATTAGTAAACTGGGCTCCCCTGAATGGGAAAACAAAAAGAAGAAAGCCAAGAAGCAGGTAAAAGACATTGCGAAAGATTTAATTGAGCTTTACGCCAAAAGAAAATCCGCCCCAGGTTTTGCCTGCGAGCAAGATAGTTTCCTTCAAGCAGAATTAGAATCCTCCTTTATTTATGAGGATACACCAGACCAGGCAAAATCTACTGCGGACGTAAAATCAGACATGGAACAGGCACATCCTATGGACAGATTAGTGTGCGGGGATGTAGGATTTGGTAAAACGGAAGTCGCCATCCGAGCGGCTTTCAAAGCAGTGGATAACAATAAACAAGTAGCCATTTTAGTGCCTACCACTATTCTGGCCATGCAACATTTCAGGACATTCTCTGAAAGATTGGAAAAAATGCCTGTTACTGTGGAATACATTAACAGATTCAAATCCACCAAACAGATAAAAGATATTTTAAAGCGCACGGAAGAAGGCAAAGTCGATATTCCCATCGGAACGCACCGAATTGTAAATAAGGATGTTAAATTCAAGGATTTAGGTTTATTGGTGATTGATGAAGAGCAGAAATTTGGGGTTTCGGTAAAAGATAAATTGAAGCAATTCCGTGTGAATGTGGATGTTTTGACTCTAACTGCCACGCCTATTCCACGAACTTTGCATTTTAGTTTAATGGGCGCAAGGGATTTGAGTGTGATTCAAACACCTCCTCCCAATCGACAGCCCGTTACCACTCAATTAAACACCTTTAATGAAGAGGTTTTGCGTGATGCTATTGCTTTCGAATTGCAAAGAGGTGGTCAAGTGTTCTTCGTACACAACCGAATTGGAGATATCGAACAAGTCGGTAATATCATTCTCAAATTAGTGCCGGATGCCCGAATTGGCGTTGCCCATGGTCAAATGGATGGAGCAAAACTTGAAAAAGTTATGATGCGGTTTATTGAAGGAGAATATGATGTTTTGGTTTCCACTAACATCATTGAATCTGGATTGGATATCCCGAATGCCAATACCATTATCATCAATCATGCGCATATGTTTGGCATGTCAGATTTGCACCAGATGAGAGGAAGGGTTGGACGTTCCAATAAAAAAGCATTTTGCTATTTATTGACTCCGCCAACGATTGGTTTAAGTTCCGATTCCAGAAAGAGATTAACCACCTTGGAAGAGTTTTCAGATTTGGGCGATGGCTTCAAAGTGGCCATGCGAGATTTGGATATCAGAGGCGCAGGAAATATGCTGGGTGCCGAGCAAAGCGGATTTATTACTGATTTAGGCTTTGATATGTATCATAAGATTCTGGATGATGCTGTAGCCGAATTGAAAGAAAGCCATTTTGCCGATTTATTTAAAGATGAATTAGCCAAGAAGGCAAAAATCATTGCCCAGGATTGCACCATAGAAACTGATTTAGAAATTCTGATTCCTGAAGATTATGTTGGGAATATCACGGAAAGGTTGAGTCTTTATTCACAATTGGACAATATCAAAAACGAAGAAGAGCTTGGTGTTTTTGAAAAATCAATGCAAGACCGTTTTGGACCAATTCCTGAGCCTGTGTACGATTTAATAGAAACCGTGCGCATCCGATGGAAAGCAGAAAGCCTTGGTTTTGAGAAATTGTTGATTAAAAATGGTAGTTTAAAGGCTTACTTTGTGCCTGCTGACAATGAAAAATATTTCAAATCAGATATTTTCGGTAGGATTTTAACTTTTGTACAAATGCATTCTAAAAAGTGCAAAATGAAAGATTACAAAGGAAGACCAATATTGAAAATTGAGGATATAGAGAACATAGAACAAGCTAAAGCCATTATATTTGATATGGCTGGAGAAGAAGTGGGTGCGGTTTAGGGATTATTTGAGAGTTTGTATCTTTATAACTTAGTTGGGTGGCATATCAGTTTTAAGGAAAATTACGTTGTAACACTAAAGATTCGTTGTTTCCAGTAAAAGAATTAGATTTGTACTTAATAATTAATCTAAAATGACATTACCAAAGACTATAAGCCCGTGTCCAATTCTAGACGCAATTTTTGAAATTAGATTTACATCTAAAATTCATCCGAGTGCTGTTTTTGGTATGATATATAATGTTCTTAGAACAGATTTTCCGAAAACCGAAAACTTACCGATTTTACAATTACCAGAGGCTGTAAGAACTAATGACCCAAATTTTAAATTTAAACCGCACTATAAAATTTCAAATGAACGATTTGTTATTCAAATTGGGCCTGATGTACTAACGATAAGTTCTTTTCCTGAATACTCTGGCTGGGAAGAGTTTTCAAAACAGATTTTTGACATATTAAATAGAGTTAATAACGTTGGTGTAATTGAATCCGTAACAAGAATTGGTATTCGTTACATAAACTTTTTCGCCCATGACATTTTCAACGATATTGAATTAAAAGTGAGTATCGGAAATGACGATATAGCATATAAAAACACTATTATAAGAACAGAAATAGAACACGAGTCTTATAAAAGTTCATTACAAGTTGCAAATAATGCAAATCATGATAATAGATTAGGTTCTATTATTGACATTGATACATTTACAACATCAAATTTATTAGAATTCTTTAAAAATAAGGATAAGATAATTTCAGAAGGTCATTTAAAAGAAAAAGAATTGTTTTTTAGTTTGTTAAAAGACGAATTTTTAAATTCACTAAATCCAATATATTGATATGATTACTAATTCAAATTCATCATTATCAAACCTTTTTATTTTAGCTACTTTGAGTTCAAGTGTAGTTACTTTGAATTTAGAAACGGATAACTATCTAACTCCTCAACAAGAAACTAAATATGGAAATCAAATCATTGTCGATGATTGGAAAGATAATGCATTTAACAAATCATCTGATTATCAATTATATGATGAAAATTCAGAAAAAATTGACACTATGATTTCTTTTACTAAAAATCTACTAAATAACTCTAAAGATATTGAAAATGAATTTGTTGATATTGTGAATGATAACTTTTGGGATTTAATATGAATTTGGAAGATTTCAAATTGTATTTACCAAAATTTCTATCTGCAGAATCGGATAAAGAACTTTTTGATGCTTTAAAAAAATTTCCAAACAATCTTGATAAAAGAATATACACTAATTACCTATCAGATACTGAAATTATCTATCAAGGTGATGGTTTAAATGAATTGTTGGTTGTAAACTTACCAAATCCAGATATTAAACCAGTTCCAAGTATGATTTTATCCAATACCTGCGATATTGATTTAGACAATAAAAGAAATTTTCCTTCTCAAGTAGTTTATACACCAATTTTCAATTTAAATAAATACCAAGAAACATTACTGAATAAATCTAGCAAATCTAAACAGCAAATAAAATCACATATTCAATCTGTTAAAAATCAAGAAATTACTCAAATATTTTTCTTGCCAAAGGTTGAGAGTAAAATAGATGAATCAATAATTTTCTTTGATAGGGTATGTAATTTTCCTAACAAATTAATTCCTAGAGCCAATCTAAAAGAGAAAAGATTGTTTACATTAAGTGATTATGGGGCTTACCTATTTCTCCTAAAACTATCAATCCATTTCACACGAATTCAAGACAAGGTTGAGAGAAGAAGTGTGAATATATGAACGGCCACTCAATACTAGCTAAAAACAATGGGGGTTAGTTGCTAATTGAAATATTCTCGCTTTTCGCTACCTTTATCAAAGGTGGAAAGTGGGAAGCTTTTAAAACACCACAATTTTTAGCGTTAGGTTAATATCACACCATTACAAAAATGAAAAAATTATCTTCACTTTTCTTTATCCTTTTGATTATAGCTTGTGATAGTTCCAAATCATATAATTCAGAAGAAGAAAAAGCAATTGAAGGTGTAATCAATAGCTTCATCACTCACTACATAGAAAAGAAAAATCGTATTCCTAGACATAGTAAAATTGATAGTGCTTTAATGCAAAGAGGTTTTAAACCTGAAGAGATAAAAGTTTATATATCTGATGCATTACTACCAATTTCACAGATTTTTGAAGATAATAAATGGATGAATAGTAAGGTTTATCAAAATGAAGGGCTAAATGCTCAATTTTCTGATTTATATAATTCGAAGACATTTTACCAATTAGAATATAGAGAATTTACAAAGGGAAAGATAAATTTAAACACTCCATTGAAACAATGTTATAATTGTACTGATAAGATAACTGCTGACGAACAATATTCAATGATAAGCTTCTCTAGGATTTGTTTTAATGAAGAAAAAAACATGGGATTAGTTGTCATTCATTATGGTGTTGGATTTGAAGCCTCATCAATGAGCGGTCATCACGGTCCATTTCTCATAAAAAAACAAAACGATAGTTGGAGTATTATCCCAAAATAAATTAAGAACTGTATTGCCTTTGAATGAAAGATGTTTTAGAGTTTGGAAAGTAGCCAGCACTTGGAAAGCCAGCTACAATGCTTAAATTTATTAATCATTATAGCTTGGGAGAAAACTTAAAAATCTAGTTTCTCTAATCTTACTTAAAATTAGGAATTAACAATGGGACATATAAAAGAACCAAAAAACGTAGATTTCATAATAAAAAGCCCTCCACTTTCTGATAAAGAAAGAATAGAGATAAGTAATTGTATAAAGAAATTTAAAACAAAGAAAAAACCTACAAAATGAACAAAAAAGTAATCTTAATGATATTGGATGGCTGGGGTTTAGCCACCAACAAAGAAGTATCCGCTATTGACAAGGCAAACACCCCTTTTGTGGACGGCCTTTACAGCCAATACAAAAACAGCAAACTAGAGGCCTCTGGTCTGGCGGTGGGCTTACCCGAAGGACAGATGGGGAATTCTGAAGTAGGTCACATGAATATTGGTGCAGGCAGAATTGTATACCAGGATTTAGTGAAAATCAATAAGGCCATTGAAGAAAAATCCATCAAAGAAAATCAGGTTTGGACGGATGCCATGGAATATGCCAAAAAGCAGAATAAGAAAGTCCATTTCATAGGTTTGGTTTCTGATGGCGGTGTGCATTCCCACATCGGACATTTGAAAGGCTTGATGAGCCTGGCTCATGATGAAGGCGTTCAAAATTTATTCGTTCATGCCTTTACGGATGGTCGTGATACTGACCCGAATGGTGGAAAAGACTATATTGCAGATGTTGAAAAACATGCTGAAAAAACAGGCGCTAAAATTGCTTCTGTAACTGGTCGATATTATGCCATGGACAGAGACAACCGATGGGAAAGAGTCAAATTGGCTTATGATGCAATGGTACACGGTGAGGGTAAAAACACTGATTCCATATCAGATGCTATTCAAACTTCCTATGATGAAGGTGTTACCGATGAATTTATCAAACCTATTATTCATACTGAAAATGGAAATCCTGTTGCCAAAATCGAAGAAGGTGATGTAGTGATTTCTTTCAACTTCAGAACCGACAGAGGGAGGGAAATCACACAAGCGTTAACCCAAAAAGCTTTTCACGAGCAAAATATGCATCCTTTAGATTTGCATTATATCACCATGACCAAGTATGATGATACTTTCAAAGGAGTAAAGGTGCTTTTCGAAAAGGATAATTTGGTCAATACCTTAGGCGAGGTTTTAGAAAAACATCATAAAAAGCAAATTAGAATTGCAGAGACCGAGAAATACCCTCACGTTACTTTCTTTTTCTCAGGTGGTAGAGAAACTGAATTCGAAGGTGAAAAACGCTTGATGTGCCCTTCTCCGAAAGTGGCTACCTACGATTTGCAACCGGAAATGAGTGCTGGTGATATCCGCGATAAAATCATTCCCGAGTTGAAAAAAGGAGATACCGATTTTGTATGTTTGAATTTTGCCAATCCTGATATGGTAGGTCACACGGGAGTCTTCGAGGCAGCCGTAAAAGCTTGCGAAACGGTTGATAGTTGCACCAAAGCCGTAGTGGATGTAGCCAAAGAAAATGGATATGCCACCATCATTATAGCCGACCACGGAAATTCGGATTATATGGTAAATGAGGATGGTAGCCCAAACACGGCTCACACCACTAACTTAGTACCTTGTATTTTGGTTGATGATGAATTTAAGGGCAGTATTAAGGACGGTAAATTAGGAGATTTAGCCCCTACCATTTTGAAAATTATGGATGTAGAAATCCCTAAAGAAATGACGGGGAATATACTGATTAGTTAATAAATTTAAGAGGGGTTTGATAAAACAAATCCCTTTCAATTTACATTTATAAAATATGAGAAACCTCAACAGTATTATTTTTGCGATTATAGTAATTTCCTTTTTTGCTTGCGAAACAGCAGTAAGGGAAAAACCCATCAATGAGTATTATGATGTGGAGTCGCTAATTGACAAGCAATCCCAATTATTAGCTGAACTTCAGCCGAAAATTGAAAAGTCCATTGAAGTAGATGGCAAAAAGGAAAAAGACACTATGGAATTTGATTCCCTGGGCTGGAAAAATGAATTGGAGGTTTTCAAATTGGCAGATATCAATAAGCCCACTTTATTTGATGCCTATGAAGCTACGGAAGAAAAAACAAGCGAAGGAAAGATATGGCGATATACTACTGAAAAGCCTTCTTTAGGCGTAGAGTATCTGCATGTCTATTTTGATAATGACAGTAGTGTCACCAAACTGGAGGCACGCTATCATGAAAATAATGCGCTATATATTTCCGAAAGAAATTTTGAAATCAAATTCAAAAAATCTGATGATTTGACTGTCCTGGATTCCTACAAAATCTATGGGAGACAAAAAATAGCCATGAAAGATGAGGTTACTTTTTCTATTGAGAGTGAGGTTGTGGAATGATTTAAATTTCTAAATTAGAAAAGTGAAACAAAGATTATATTTAGATACATCAGTTTTTGGAGGATATTTTGACGAAGAGTTTCTAGAGCATACTATTCCGTTAATTGATAGAATAAGAAATGATGATTTTATCTTATTGTTTTCTGAAATCACGCAAGATGAGTTAGAATTTGCACCAAATCATGTTAAAGAATTAATAATTGCTTTGGAAGAAAAAGCCTCTGAATTTCTAGAAACTACTGATGAAGCTATTGATTTAGCAAATGCCTATATTAAAGAAAAAGTAGTAGGTAGAACAAGTTATGCAGATTGCTTACATATTGCTGTTGCCACTATTAATAGAGCAGATTATTTAGTAAGCTGGAACTTTAAGCATATTGTCAACATTGATAGAATAACTGGTTATAATTCTATCAATATTAAAATGGGATATAAGCAATTAGAAATTCGTTCACCTAGAGAATTTGAAAATTATGAAAACGACTGATAAAACTTTTGACTCGGTTAAATTTATGCGAGAGCAACGAGATAAATTGAGCGAGAAATTATCTAAAATGACTAAAGAAGAAATTTTGGAATATTTTAGAAAGCGAAGGGCTGAATCTAAGGTAAAGCCAATGGGATAGAATCAGCAATTCCTAGTCAGGAAATACTGCCTTTCTAATTAAATGCGTCCGAGGTGCCAGTAGTTTCCACCAGCCGGAGGCAGGAAGCTCTACCATATCATATCAATACAACTATCGCTTGCCTCTGGTTAGATATATATACTTGTTCCATAGGAGCTGATGAGCCTTAGATATCAATTTATATCACAATTATTTCAAAGTCTCTTATTATAAAGCTAAAGAATTTCCGTGCGTCTTTCCCCTTTTTGGGGGAAAATAAAAGGGGGCTTTAAAACCCCACAGCCACCCGTTCCTTCACCACCCTTCTATTCCCTTCAGCTGTGAAAAGCTCAAAGTAAATAATATAATAGCCAGTTCTTACTTTTCTGCCATTGGAATCTACTCCATCCCAGCGGAAAAAGCCGGTGCTGCTAAGAGTTTCATTATTAGCTAAAGTGTTGACCATAGTGCCTTTCATATCGAATATTTTTACCGTGGCTTTTGTGCCTGCATCATCTAATCTATAATTGATTAATGTGAAATTCCTGCCAGACTGATTATGCGCAAAAGTTTTCGGATTCGCTTCTATATTGCCAAAGCTAATGTTTTCATTGGTCAGTTGGGAATTTACCTTGCCCGGAGTGGCATAGCCCACCGCTGAAGCAGCAGAGCTCCATGAATCTGCTTGATTGATAGGCGCTTCAGGATGAATTCTTTCTAAAGAAACGCCATCAACTGTGCGTAGAAATGATAAATGCATGTCATCTGAATATTCGAAAATTTCTTTTAAGGATTTATTGGAGGATACAACTCTTACTATTCCTTCTCCATTCGTCAAAGTTGGTAAATTAACTTCTATAATATTTTCTGCTACATGAGAAGTAGGATAGTCTTTAATCGTACTCGCTTTATCAGGAGTTAGAGCTAAATATTGCCCTGGTGCTATGATTACATTTTCATTTTCCAATATCACATTTTCCTGATTATTGCCTTTTATAGTCCATCCACTTAAGTTAATGTATTTATCAGATATATTGAGGAATTCAATAAAATCTGCCCCTCCTGATTTTTGGTCATAGAGCACTTCATTTAATACTACATCTCCTTGTTGGGGGAGTTCTGCTAAAGCAAAAGTTAATTGACTGGCGTCTGTACTGATGATATTTCCCACACAATCTGTTAAATTATTCGCAGATAATCTGTATTGAACTTTAGCCTTTAATTCATCAGCTAAAGTTAATTTTACGGAATTCAAATCCTTTATTTCAACACTTTCAATTCTAATATCTGGGCTAATGCTGAATTGATTTCTTCGGATTTGGGGGATGTTAATAGCCTCATTAAAGTAAGCTAAAACTTCAGTTGCTTTTGGGGCAAAAGCTTTTTCCAATTCAGGTCCGCTTTGATCTATGTTTGCTTCTTTTACAGAATTTTCCGTGCCAGGAGTACCTTGCGCATCAGCAATTGATGCTCTCCAATTGGAAATGCCAAGGCAAGGATTTTGGACATCAATAATCTCCAATGACCATCCGCCTTCCTCATATTTGAAATTTTCTTTGTACCAATTATCTCTGTAAAATGCTTGATTGACAATAGTTTCATCGGTGATTAATTGCAAATCATCGCCTCGGTTATTTAAGTTTGGCCACGGACTTAAACCAATTGTCCTTGCATAAGGACTTAAATCTTCTTCAGCCGAACTGGGCGTTAAAAGTAAATACTCACCTGCTTCAATGTAATTCAAGCCTAATTCTACAGTGTCTCGTTCATCCATAAATTTCACATCCGTCAGTGAAAACAGTTTATCTGTAGAATTATAAATTTCCACGTACTGACGATTCGGCAATTGCTGGTCCTCATTTGGATTTGCCATAATTTCAGTGATGATAAGTTCATTAAAGCTAGGCTTGGCAGGATTCGTCAAAATAACTTCTTCTTGAAAATCAAGTATTAGGTTTCCTGATTGGTCTGAAATGCTGTCCAATGTTATAGTG
>NZ_JAGXGF010000030.1 GCF_024636815.1 Marivirga sp. | reverse complement strand
TTGTTATGCAGGTCTTGATTGGGAATGCTATCCAAAACCTGGTTGAAGTCAGTCAGGGAAAATAGTGGGCAAGGGGCCAAGTCTATTTATAAAAGGTATATTTTCTTTTAAATAGAACTACAATAGAACATATCATCAATAAAACAGCGCAGAAATCCTGATATTACTTTGATTCAGGAGTTGATGATACTTTAAGTTGCTCTTCGAAAATAACAGGTAACATTATATGGTATAGTTTAATTTGAATGTACGAAAATTAAACATTAAAGTATTTTGTTAAAACAATACTATGAGGTGAAATTTGTTTATTAAATCGATTAATAGACATAATCGTCTACTAAATATTAAATTTCGATTTAATAGACACCTCATTGGATGTGAATTCGACTGTCTACTAATTTATAAATTAATAGACAGTTATTGTGATGTATCTATAAACTTGCCATAAAACCAGGGCAATTGGAAAACTTCAGCCAAATAAAATTAAAAATTGACCTTATATCCATTATAAGAATCATGTTTTTTTGCTCTATTAGGGTCTGTTGTTTGGTATCGAGGGAATTCCAAGCTAAAGCCCTCATTAGTTTAGCCCCTGAATGGTTGAATATTCTTTTGTACGCTAGAGTCATCATTCAGTTCTTTCGCAGTGCCAGCAGGCGACGGTGATGGTGCTTCAGGAAACAATGAGGTGATATGAGCTGGTTTTGTTTCTGAATCCAAATTTTTTTTCTCTCCCGTTGGGAGATCATTTATCATACGAGAATAAGATGATGCTTCTTCTTCAGCTGATGGTGGAGTATGTTTTGCACATAAATGACTAATCTCATATGTGACTTGAATCATAACTCTTATGGGCAAAGCAATTACATGAAGTATAAGAACCCCAAAAAATAAGAAAGGCTTTAGACTTTTCCAGTATTTATTTTTTACCAGCTCATTAGACTCGAGAATTACGAACTGCGGTTCAAAGCTTTCTGCCCTACAATCAGAAGAGCGTGCATGAGCTAAGAACTTGTACTCATCGTTATCACCGTGCCTGTATACCATCGTACCTCTAGGTAAGTAACAACTGCCTAATGACCATACAGGATCAATAATATGTGATACCATTTTTAATATTCTTGGCTCACTAGCAGTGGATGGATCGTGCTGTTGGTTTTCATAAATACGCTTTTCACGACTCGTTAAAGAAGGGGGATTCAGGACAAAAAAATCTACTTTATTGGGTTGATGAATATGAGCATGCAAACTCATCGCGCCACCTAAACTTGCACCTGTGCACACCACTCGTTTTTGAGTTCGTCGATGCTCTTCATCAATCCATTGCTGAATTTCTTCTTGTCCACGAGAATATAATTGTGCGCCTATAGTACCATGAGGTCTCGTGTCAGCCAAAAGTCCAGCCAAGAAACCATTGTCGCTGGGAGTCGTTGAACCTTGGAAGATTAAATAAGATTGAGCATCTTGATCTGTTAATGCACGCAAGCCATACGCATAGTAAGGAGCACTGAGCCATCCAGATGTTAATTGAATTTTTTCAACGGAATAGTCTATTCCTTTGATGGTTATAATCTGATCTTCCTGTGGATTTGCAAAGGCTAAATACGATAATGCGTTATAAAGAATAAGCTCTTTTTTTGCATTACTTAAATTAGGATCCTCAAAAGATGTCCTTATTTTTTGAGATAAAGCATCAAAGAAATCTTTTGAAAATTGATGATTATTTTTAATGATGGTTGCGGAAAATAATTTTGCCCATTCTACAAAGCTAAGAGACAGTTCACTTTCACGAAATAGCCAGCTAACGATTTTTTGAGCCGTTGATATTCTTGACTCACCAGGTTGAACTAGCGGCATAAAATGCTCCCAATATGCAAAAAATAATTCGATTATACACTAATCCAACAGTTTAAATCAAAAAAAAGCAAATTCACTCCGTCATTAAAGGGGACCTGGTTGAGTAAAACAGCCAGATCACTCTAGCCGAACCCTCGAAACTAAGGCTTTAAAGAAATTGGCAAGAACGTATTTTTCATTATCTGATGGAGCTAGATACAGTTGTTAAGCAAAAGAAACTAATCGAAATTACGGTAAAAGGTGATTAATATGAAAAAATCAATATTAGACGTTGTACATGACTCTGCTAAGGGCCTTTATGATGTTGATGTCATTGATGCAACAACTATGCATGAGTTTGATGCGCTGTGCTTACCACCGGTTATAGAATTCACATCTAAAGAGATAAAAAAAATTCGCTTGAGAGAGCAAGTTAGCCAAACAGTTTTCGCTAAATATCTTAATACTTCACCATCAACGGTAAGACAGTGGGAGCAAGGAAATAAGCACCCAAGAGTATTGATTTTAATTTGATCAAAGAGGGTGCGCCCTTAAATCGCAATTAGGTTTAATTACTCCGATAATCAGACCTAATAAGATTTCCGTTCACAACGTTAGATATAAGCAATATATTTAACCATTAACGTTGGAGCGTAGATAATGAAAGTTCAAAAAATCAAATTAAGCCCTCATGATTTCAGCTGGTTAGTCCTTGATGATAATCATTTGCCGATTAAACCAATTACAGAATTCATTCGGTATCTCAATAATGTTGATAAATCTCCATGTAGGGGTAGTGACCCCATCAACTTCGGAATTCCACATTGATTAAATGAAGCGCAAAGTGTACAATAAATAATATTTATGAAAATTTGGATGTATATGTCATTTGAAAGAGCGCAAGCAGAATTAAAAAAAGCGGCTGACGAAATAAAACATGAAAAAGAGAATGAAGGGAAACTGATTTCTGAAACAGTCAGCAGCCAAGCTTTGTTGCTGATGGTTAAACGAGAAGAAAGATTTGATAAATTCAAATCGTTTAATGGTTTTGTGTTAGAGCAACGAAGTAGAGATGATAATGAATTTTTCGATTTTTTGATGTTATTAAAGCAAAATGTAAAAAAATTACCTCCTGAAACACGTATAGAACTGGCCGTTGTGACTTGTTTTGTTGGTCCACGCGAAGATAAAGCTTTTTATGACGCGGGTTCTCTAACCCAACGCCACTGGAGTGCAGTGGATCTATATATTGATGAGAATGGTCATGTTAATTCATTTGTTTTAGATGCGGCTAATGGTATTGGCTATACTGCGATACACGCCAGATTAAAAGCCAACTTCCCCGACGGCAATCATTATGTTTATAAAAGCGATAGTTACATATTAGGTCAGCAGAAAAAGTCCCGAGATATACAAACGCAAACACAAGGATGCAGTGTTTTTGTAACTGAACATTTAAAGCAGTTATCGCAGATTGATTCCACAACCTTATATCATTCTGAATTGCCTCAACTTGTTAATAAAAAAAACAATTCGATCAAATTAAAAAATTTTGAAGGGAAGCAAACAAAACTTGCAAGAATAGTTCGTGGCATGCAGTCATGGTCTGGATTGAACTCACTTGGACCAGAGATATTAAATTCGCCTATCAAAGAAAAAGATGGAAAAGAAATTACATTGGGTGAGTATGCTAAAAGCCAAACGAATATTCGTGGTGAAAACTTAACAATCGCAAACAAGAGTGAGAAATATAAAAAAAAGAAGCGGGATTATTTTGAAATTTTGGATCCTGGTACACGCCTACAGGTTATGTTGCAACGACAAGGATTTACCTTTATTAAAAACCCAGGTTTGTTTGAGTTTTGTAAAAAAATAGCTCAATCTGATAAGGAAGGCTTATTTCATTTCCTCACAGCGTTCTCTGATGGTTTAAAGCTTCAGCGTTGCCATTTTACATCCGTTGAGATTAAAAAAATGATAACGAGTATAACTAACTTAAATGAACTTTTGACAGAATTAGATCCTAAAATAAATTTGGGTAAATCAAAAAATGAAATTTTACTATCTATTGCTTCAATGTTTAAACATTTAGATGATGAGAATAGAATTAAAAGTAAACTTATCTTAAATGTGATAATCAAACATGCACTCCCAGCATTACAGGGGGGTAAAATTCAAGTTCTGGATACTACATACTTTGACTCCAATTTGTATCTCGATGTAAGCCAGAGTTTAGAATCGATATTTGAAAGTGATGGTCTTATCTTATCTAGCACACAACAAAATATTTCCCAAGAAAATTCGTCTTCAGATTACAACGCGCTGGATAATGAAGATATCAATTTAGTCGTTCATATGGGAAATATTGATGACATTCAGGCTGCTTTAAGAAATGGCGCAGATGTCACTCAAGTTGGCGGAGATGGCTGGACACCACTAATGCGAGCAGCTAATGCAGGTCGCATCGACATTATTGAAATAGTATATAAACACAATCCTCAATTACATAAAATGGATATAGAACATATGAGTAAGGCAGCCTATTTGGCTGCTAAGCATGGTCATCTTGAGGTATTGGATTTTCTTCTAAAAACAGGGGTAAGCCCTGATTCAGTAGCCACAGAAAATAAAGAAACAAAATCACTCATTATAGCGGCAGCTGAAAGTAAGAAGTTTGACGTTATTACACGACTGATTGATTATGGCGCTAATCTTAGTCTTAGTGATGGAAAGGGTAACTCATTATTTCATACTGCGGTAACTGTCGGCGATCTAAAGCTTATCCAATTTCTTGCAGAACAAAACCTTAATCCAAATACTCGAAACGATAGTGGCTATACTCCTATTTATCTTGCTGTATTACAAAATTCCGATGAACATAGAAGTGCAATAATTGAAGCACTACTGTCGAGTAAACAAATGGATCTTAATGCTCGAGATGAAAATGGTTTCACCCAGCTACACCACGCTGCAAAAAATAATGATTTAAACGTATTTTTGGTTTTATTAGAATTAGGCATTAAACTTCCTGATATTAGCGATCCCAAAAGCCTTCAAGGATACATTTACGAGGCACTATTGACTAATAAGCAATACACACGGGAAATTAGTCAGGGTTTGTTTTTACTCCTTAAAGCCGGCATTTTGAATGATTGCTTTGCAAAAACAATCATCCAAAGTACTCAACATGCAGAAAGATTCGCAGAAAGTTTAGTAAGATTACATGAAAAAGGTATATTAAATGATACTGTTTTTCATGGACTGCAAAAGCATATACCAGATGCTTATTCGATTTGTATGGCTTTATTAGCTCTTAATAGATACCATATGCTGAATGATAATAATCAAAAAGTGGTCTTTTCAAGTAGTAAAGAGGCCATTAAAAACGTTAATAACATTTTAACCACTCTTAATTCACAAAAAATTTTGAATGATGACACATTTTTAGTTTCCATGAGTAGTTCAGAACCTGATTTTTTTAATATTTTAATTACCCTCAAATCACTTAATATTTTAAATGATGAAACGCGGCAAGCTCTTATCATTAATTCTCCACGAGCGATAAATATATTAAATATACTTCGTAGAGTTAGAATTTGTGATATTGATCTTAATCAAGACAATTTCCTGATATTAGTATCTAATGCAATAAGCATTGATGATTCATCCAAGAGGCTCTTTCAAGAGGATATGTTGGACGACACCAGCTTCAAGTCCCTCTTAAATGAGCCAGACAATGCAGACAAATTTGCTTCCAATTTAATATTTAGAAGACATAGTGTCGAAAAGATTGACATACTCTTGGGCACCTATAAGTCCTTTAGAAGTATGGGATTTTTTTCAGGCAATGAGTTTGTAAAAGAGATAGAGTTTCTGTCTGACCTGATAACCGAAATTTGCAAGGTTAGTCGTGATGATTTTGCTGAAATGGTTGATCATTTAAAATCTCAGGAAAAATATAGGGACGTATTTGAAGGGAAATTCAAAGATACTGTTCAAAAGTTGCTAGACGAATTAATAACCAGTTATCCATCAACGCAGACAACATATTCAACTCCATTGAAGCCAGGTTTTTAATTGACCCCCGGCCGGGATCCTGGTAAAAAAGGGTCATGTTCAAATATTAAGCGCATTTAATGGCAAACTCTAATGGCCTAGTTTCCTTTGATCTGGATAACTCAAAAACACCATAACGATTAATATTTTCCCGAAAATATGCTGATAAAATTGATAAGTCATCTTTATTATATTCAAAACCTTCAGCAGATAATTGGTTAAGCACATTAGTTGTATTGGCAACCGTGTGGAACATTACAGCATTAGCAACCATTCGACCAAATGAAATAATTTTTTGCTGCATTTTACTATTAGGGGTAATGACCCCAAATAGGGGTTTGGCAATCATCCGAGTGAAAAGTTACCCTAAACCTAAAAAACAACTTAATTAGAAATAAGATATAACATATAGTTTTATTTTCCATCAACAACCTGCTGGGAAACATTTTTTTGAACTTTCATTATTGCTCAATAACAAAAAAAGTTGACTAATATTTAATATAAAATAACCTTAGAGTAACTTTTCACTCGGATGATTGTCATATGTTAGACGTCAATTACTTTTGCCGGTCGGCGACAATTAACATTGCCGGTTACCCATAAATTTTTTTAGATGTTTGCCTTATTTTGCTCCTTAGCATAGTTAGCTCGATAACTTGGCCCATCCACTTTAATAATGGTGGC